>NZ_LJRZ01000395.1:0-82343 GCF_002742485.1 Pseudomonas sp. 2822-17 | reverse complement strand
CCTACCACTACCAACTCGACCACCTCGGCACACCACAGGAACTCACCGACCCAGACGGCGAAATCGTCTGGTCCGCGAATTACCGCGCCTACGGTCAGATCAGTCGCCTCGACAAAGATAAAATCGACAACCCGCTGCGCTTTCAGGGTCAGTACTTCGACCCGGAAAGCGGGCTGCACTACAACCGTCATCGCTACTACAATCCGGATGTTGGTCGTTACCTGACGCCGGACCCGGTGAAGCTGGCGGGGGGGATTAACAGCTACCAGTACGTGCCGAATCCGACCGGGTGGGTGGATCCGCTGGGGTTGAGCTCGTGTCCAGGTGGGGATGGATGCAAATCAGGAACAACCGCGCCCACCAAAACGCAAAGCGTTGATCACGGAGAACCGGCTTCACCGCAACTGACACGTGCGGAGCGACAGGAAAGGATTGATGAGCTTGCAGAGTCAAATATTCACCGACATCTATCAGAGTTGGAAAAATCAATTCCGGACGCACACTTCTTGGAAAAGCACGGAGCTCAAACGTCATTAGAATCTCAACTTGAACGAGTAGAAACAGCTAAGAACCCTACCACCGGTGAAATCGAAACCTACGATAGAGGAAGAAGAGCGGGACAACCTAGGCCACCAAGTGCGGCCACACACTTTCTTAGTCATAGAGATCAATTCAATGCAATTGAGCGCGCAGCTTTAATATTTAAACTTAATGGCAGAGCGCAAACCGCTACACCGATGGACATGGGAAAAATCATCGGCGAGGGTTACAAAAGGGATGGGCTAGAATATGGACGACAGTCAAAAGCAGTCGTTCATCTAAACAGAGACGGAAAACCAATCACTGCGTACACGGAGTTTGAACAATGAGAAAAAAACCAAGCCTATCGATATTGCGAGGCCTGTTATTTACTTACTGCGTAGAAAACACTAAAAACTTAGAGACAGAGGAAATAATTGCCTCAAAAAATATTAATAATGAAAACGAGCTCTCCGAGCTTTTTCATACTCTAACCAAACCGGAGTTTCTTTCATATCGAGAAGATGAACAGAATTGGTTTATAGAATCAATTGAACACTACCTATCAACTGACGAAAATTTTGAATCTGTTTTTTACCTTTTCGACACTTATTTTGAAGATGAAATCGTTGACAAAAGACGCTTTATGAAAGTGCTTTTAGATTGCCTTAAGCTCTATAGACTTGGGTTGAGCGACGCTAACACCTAAGACCTTAAGTCTTACTCAGCCTTTATTGAAAATGGAAGAATCATGCAGCTCAGCACAAAGTTCAAAAACTATAAAATGCAATTGGCCACATTAAACGAGGCTACAACTAGAACCTCCCGTAATTTACCCGAATTCACAGGAGAGGATTACTACGGCAATCCCATCGTCATAATGGAACTGCAAGACTGCGGTTTGGGATACATCCCAAGCCCGGAGGAGCGGATCAACCTCATATTCGATGAGAACATGGACGCAGCGATCGCAAAATTTGATCTTGAGACTAAAAAACTCTATACGGTTTTTCCTGTGAGCAACGTCCAATGCTAAAGCACCCTTTCTTGAATGAACCTTATGAACCTAAGCTCCGATATTTTCTTGGTCCGTTCGATATATATGACCGTGAGGAAACGCTGGGTAAAGAGTTCGCAGACTACGACATCAACAATGATGCAGACCGAGAGCAATTGATTAAAAAATATATAATTGATAAAGCGCTGACTTGAATTATCGACACCGCAAATCTTTATTCAATATTTTTGGCGCCGCGTTTAATGATAAGAACTATGACTTTTCACAAATACTGAGCCAAGCTCCCGGCTATTACTGCACTCTGCCTTGGGGGTGGAGTGATATGAATACCCCGAGAAGTTTTTTCGAAGAAATTTATAGGCTGACCAATCAATGGTGGAAAGACGACCTCCAAAAAGCCAGCCTCGAAGACCCATCAACCTGGTAACAACACCATTCCTCCTGATACACCACACTCCCTGTGGTGAGCAGGCTTGCCCTGCGCGGGCTGGGAAGCGGCCCCCGCTCAGGCGGATACGGCGTATCAGTTAGATTGGCGGTGTCAGGTTTGGGGCTGCTTCGCAACCCAACGCAGGACAAGCCTGCTCACCACAAAGGCCCACTTCGACGGACGTATAGACTCCACAGATATTTTAGGTGCCTCACCCGCCACCGAAGACGGCACCTTAATTGGCTACACAATATTGGTTCCCAATAGGTAACACCCATGACATCACGTGAAATAACCATGCTTAACAACGGTATACGTGACAGCGCAGTAGTCGAATACGAAGCGGGAAAGCCAACACTTAGTCTGCTTTTGAATAATGGCGAACGAAAAACCTATACAGCACTAGACCTGTTCGAAAGCTTTGGCTTATTGAGAGCCGACTTGAAAGATATTAGATTTTTGTGCAAAGGATCAAAAATCAATGTTCACACATCTGGAATGTCCTCACATATGTCGAATGGCCTTATTGCCTACGAACTGACTATGGGCAACCCAGACGGCGAGTTCGTACATATTTTTGCTTACGAGGAACGCGACCTCACCAACGACATTCAGCAACAACGTGATTTCTGTAGATGCTGGTCCGAATCAATTCAAGATTAATAACCTCAGCTCAACCTGCGCTGGGCTCCGAAGCAGCTCCCTCAAGCGGATGCGGTGTATCAGGTAAATCGGCGACGTCAAGTTTGAGGCGACTCAAGGGAAGAACACTTACATGTTCTAAAAAGCATAGCAGGACATGATGCAAACTTAGAAACTGGGAAGACGACGCCTTTTTCAAATAAAAAAATTCGCTACCCACCATAAAATAAACCCCAAGAATGTTTTAGGTGTGACACCTTAAAACGTGACGGAAACTATGCAGGGTATTCAGCGCCCAATCCAAGCAGGAAATAAAATGTACGATCAAATAATAAAGGTAGTCATAGGCGAGCGGAAGACCGACGTTACGGTAAAGTACGACCCCGGCAAACGTGTAATGACGTTTTCCGAGGCTGATGACTTTAAAAAATCTATCATGGAAAAGATATCTACGCTTGCCTCGCAAACGTCAGATCGGACTTCCCTCATATCGTGTTTCTCTGTAAGGGTGCAAAGATAAATGTTATGCCATCAAGGATGGCATCTCAAATGAGTGCCGGGCTAGCCGCCTATGAAATGACAATGGGTAAGCAAGCATTTCATGAAGATATCGTTCATATATTTGACTATGAAGAAAACAATCTTACGAGCGATCTACAAGAGCAAATTGACTTTTTTAAGATGTGGTTGGCGTCCCTGGGTGTACAAGACTATGAAAAATTCAATTGAGTCTTTTCCTCCTGGCTACCCAGGCCCCCTGTGGCGAGCGAGCTTGCTCGCGCTGGGCAGCGAAGCGGCCCCTCTAAGAGCGATGCGGTGTATCAGCCAGATCGACGTCGCCCGGTTTGGGGCTGCTACGCAGCCCAGCGCGAGCAAGCTCGCTCACCACAAAAGCTCGCTCGCCACGGTGTTAAGCGCTGCCCTCAGATCCCCGCCAACGCCAAATCCATCGCAAAATACGTAAATATCAAATCCGCCCCCGCCCGCTTGATCGACCCCAACGTCTCGCGCACCACTCGATCCTCATCAATCGCCCCCGCCTGGGCGCCAAACTTGATCATCGCGTATTCACCGCTCACCTGGTACGCCGCCACCGGCAGGCGTGAAGCTTCGCGGATGTCGCGGATGATGTCGAGGTAGGCACCGGCCGGTTTGACCATGAGTGCATCCGCGCCTTCCTGTTCGTCGAGCAGCGATTCACGCACGGCTTCGCGGCGGTTCATGGGGTTCATCTGGTAGCTTTTGCGGTCGCCTTTGAGGGCGCTGCCGCCGGCCTCGCGGAAGGGGCCGTAGAGGGCCGAGGCGAATTTGGTGGAGTAGGCCATGATCGGGATATGGGTGAAACCGGCGTCATCCAGGGCGCGGCGGATGGCTTGGACCTGGCCATCCATGGCGGCCGAGGGGGCGATCACGTCGGCGCCGGCGCGGGCAGCGGCCACGGCTTGTTTGCCGAGGTTGACCAGGGTCGCGTCGTTGTCGACGTGGGCGCCGTGCATCACGCCGCAGTGGCCGTGGTCGGTGTATTCGCAGAAGCAAGTGTCGGACATCACGATCATTTCCGGCACGGCGTCCTTGATGATCGAGGACATGCGCGAGACCAGGCCGCGTTCTTTCCAGGTGTCGCTACCGTTGGCATCCAAGTGATGAGACACACCGAAGGTCATCACCGACTTGATACCGGCACGGGCATAACGCTCGATCTCGGCGGCGAGCTTCTTCTCGGGGATGCGCTGCACACCCGGCATGCTGGTGATCGGCACGAAGTCGTCGATTTCTTCTTCGATGAAGATCGGCAGCACCAGATCGTTGAGGGTGAACTCGGTTTCCTGGAACAAACCACGCAGCTCCGGAGAGCGGCGCAGGCGGCGTGGGCGGGCTTGGGGGAACTGGCTGGTCATGGTTTTCCTGACATAAAGACTCAAACTTTGGGGCGAAAGCTTATGCCCACAGGCCCCGGCAGCACAAATACCAAGGGGCCAACAGTGTATTGCGGCGCTCGCAATAATGTATTGATCTAGAGCTGTAGACGCCCGTCGATGCACACCGCAACGGCGCCGCCGATCCAGATTTCCTCGCCCTGGCGCTCGACGCTGATACGCCCCGCGCGCCCCATGGCCGTGCCTTGGCTGACCACATAGCGCTCAGGCGCCAGGCCCTCACTCAACAGCCATTGGGCGACGCCGGCATTGAGGCTGCCCGTGGCCGGATCTTCCGGCGCGCCGTCGCCTGCGACAAAACCACGCACTTCAAACTGCGTATCCACATCGTCCTGCGCAGGGTCACAGGGTGCAATCACGCCCACGGCCAGCCCCATAAGCTGTGAATAATCAGGCTGTAACGCCAGGACCTGATCACGGTCCGCCAACATCACCACAAGCCACCCTGCGCCATTGTCGACCCATTGACTGCGTACGATACGGTCCGGCTCCAGGCCCAGTCCCAGGCGCACACGCTCCAACACATCGTCCTCCACCGCGCCGGAACGCAACAACGGCGGTGCTATAAACGCCAGTTCATCGCCTTGACGACGGATACGCACCAGGCCGATTTCGCACTCCTGGACGATCTCCTCGCCTTTAGGCACCCCGCCCGCTGCCAGCCACGCATGGCAACTGCCCAGTGTCGGGTGCCCGGCGAATGGCAGCTCCTGCAAGGTGGTGAAAATTCTCACCCGGTAGTCAGCCCGAGGGTCGCGCGGCGTCAGTAAAAACGTGGTTTCACTGAGATTGGTCCACTTGGCGAAGTCCGCCATTTGCTGGTCGCTAAGGCTGTCGGCACCCAGGACCACCGCCAGCGGGTTGCCCTTGAGGGACACGCGGCTAAAGACATCCAGTTGTTTGAAATCGAAAGTCGGCATGCTTCAGCTCGGACTATTCAGTCCACGGATCACTGCCGGCCGGGCCACAAAGCTGTCCAGCACGCGCAGTACGTTAGGGAAATCGGCAATGCCGACGATATCGCCCGACTCATAAAAGCCAATCAGGTTGCGAATCCACGGGAAGGTAGCAATGTCGGCGATGCTGTAGTCATCACCCATGATCCAGGTGCGACCGAGCAGGCGTTTTTCCAGCACTTCGAGCAAGCGACGGGATTCGGCAGCGTAGCGGTCGCGAGGGCGCTTGTCTTCGTAGGCCTTGCCGGCGAATTTGTTGAAAAAACCCAACTGGCCAAACATCGGGCCGATGCCGCCCATCTGGAACATCAGCCATTGAATCGTTTCATAACGTGTCGCCGGATCTTCGGAGAGCAACTGGCTGGTTTTTTCCGCCAGGTAGATCAGGATCGCGCCGGACTCAAACAGCGCCAGAGGCTGGCCGGCTGGGCCCTCGGGGTCGATGATCGCGGGGATTTTGTTGTTCGGATTGAGGGACAGGAACTCAGGGGACAACTGGTCCTGGGTCTCGAAACTGACCTTGTGTGCCTCATACGGCAGGCCCAGCTCTTCAAGCATGATCGAGACTTTTACCCCGTTGGGTGTAGGCAACGAGTACAGTTGCAGGCGCTCGGGGTGCTGGGCAGGCCATTTGCTATTAATCGGGAACGCGGCGAGTGGGTTCATCGGTAAGTCCCTGGCTAGGCAGAAAGTCCCCATGATAGCCATCTACCCGGTGTCCTGCATGGGTCATCAATGCGCAACATCGGCGGGCTATTATCCCGCGTGGGCGAACCAATACGCCCGCGTGCACTCTTAAGTGCGCTAAAACGGTGAATGGAGGCACCTCGCTATACCGACAGGGAACACCGCAGGACGCCCCGGCGTCATTGGGGCCAGGCTTGTCCGCCTTAACGTGACGCACGAAGACTCGAACCTATAATGACGATCAAGCCTCTGCGCCTTGTGCAACGACTCAAACACTATTCATACATCATGCTGCCGCTGCTGCTGGTCAGCGGTGCCATGGTTGCTGCCCTCGACGCCCGTGAAAGCCGCGCCCAGCCTGTGGACGGTGTGCAAACCCTGGTGTTCCTGCGCCACGGCGAAAAACCCGCCGGCGGCCTCGGCCAGCTCAATTGCCAGGGCTTGAACCGCGCAATGAACCTGGCGACCCTGCTGCCGGAAAAGTTCGGCAAGGCCAACTTTGTATTTGCCGCCAACCCGACACGCAATGTCGAGGAAGGTGAGCTGGACAATTCCTACAGCTACATTCGCCCACTGATGACCATCAGCCCCAGCGCTATCAAATTGGGCCTGCCGGTAAACATTAAATTCTCCGCGAATGACACCAGCGACCTCGCCGATGAGCTGGTCGAGGACAAATACCACAACGCCACCATCTACACCGCCTGGTCCCACGGCTACCTGCCGGAGCTGATCAACAAGGTGGCGAGTGAAGCGTCCGGCGAAAAACACACGATTACCGACGACTGGTCCGGCAGTGACTACGACACGCTCTATGTGCTGACGCTGACCTGGCACAACGGCAAGGCCTCGCTGCTGAGCCGCAACTACAAGCAGGGCTTGAACGACGGCGATGAAACCTGCCCGGAACCGACACAGGTGAGTGCTGACAGCTGACAGCGTATGATGCGTCGCTATTGACTCATCGGCGGATCATCAGCATGTCCAACCTCTCCTCCACCCAGCCCGTCCGGGGCTGGTCGTTCTGGTGGAAACCAGCGCTATTCCTCTTGGTGGCCTGCGTAGGCCTCTATTACGTTAAGTGGTCGCCCTACTACTTCAAGGCGTTTGTGGCGGCCGACAATCACAGCATCGGCGCCTCGATTCTCAACGATCAACAAAGCTCGCCACTGGCGGCAGCACTGGCCTATGCCCAGGTGTATTTCCTGGCGATCTGGAAAGCCGCGGTGCTGGCGGTGATCCTTGGCTCCCTGCTGCAAGTGCTGATCCCCCGTGACTGGTTGCTACGCCTGTTCGGCCGCGCCGGCCTGGGCTCGACTGTGCGCGGCGGGCTGTTCGCCTTGCCAGGCATGATGTGCAGTTGCTGCGCCGCGCCGGTGGCGGCGGGCATGCGCCGCCAGCAGGTGTCGGTGGGCGCGGCGCTGGCCTTCTGGATCGCCAACCCGGTGCTGAATCCGGCCACCCTGGTGTTTATGGGCTTTGTGCTGGGCTGGGGTTTTACCGCGTTGCGGCTGGTGGCGGGCATTGTGTTGGTGGTGGGTGTGTCGCTGGTGGCGCAGCGTATTGCCCGGCCGGATCAGGTGCCGGAAGCGGCATTGGAGGCTGTAGCCGAAGTCAGCAGCACGGAGTCGCAACCATTCCTGAGCCGTTGGCTGCGCACGTTGTGGCAGTTGTTCTGGAACACGATCCCCATCTACATCCTGGCGGTGCTGGTCCTGGGCGCGGCGCGGGTATGGCTGTTCCCCCATGTCGACGGCGCCATGGCCAATAGCCTGGTGTGGTTGGTACCGCTGGCGATTGTCGGCACGCTGTTTGTAATTCCTACAGCGGCTGAAATCCCCATCGTACAAACCATGATGGCGCTAGGCATGGGCACCGGCCCGGCCGTGGCCTTGCTGATGACCCTGCCGAGCGTGAGCCTGCCGTCGCTGTTGATGCTGCGCAAGGATTTCGATGCGCGGGTGCTGGTGACGGTAGCCGGGTTGACCATGCTGGTGGGCGTGGTGTGTGGGTTGATCGGGGCGTTTATCCTCTGAGGGCTCGCTCGCGCAGATAGGCCGTGACGGCGCCCTGCTCTCCCGCGAACTCGATCCGTGCGCCTTTGCTTTCACGCTGGAAGGCGTACATCGGGTCGTAATATTCGCGCAACAGCCCTTCTATCCAAGCGCGATGCAGGTCCACGGCGCCGCTGCACGCCTGCTCCGCCAGGGCGTCCTGCATGATCGCGTGCAAGCGCTGGAAGCGCTCACCCCCCAGCCGCTTGTGTATATTCGCCAGACTTTGGGTAAGACGTTCGGCGAACAATGCGTAGCCTTCTTCGCCAAACACCGTATCAAACTCAACACACAGGTCGACTACATAGTCGCGCAGGATGCGTTCGACACGCCCTTCGACGCTGTCTTCCAGCCACACCATCGAGTAGCCCTGCATGCCTTTGTGCAGTGGCAGCGGCAGCGCGCAGCTGCCGATCATGCGGCTTTCGTCCTCGACCACAAACTGCTCAATGCCGCCCGCGCGCTTTTTCAGCAGGTCCACCGCCAGACGGTTCTCGAAGTCGATGTTAGTCGGCTGCGTGGTGGCGCGCTTGCCGAAGCTGGAGCCACGATGGTTGGCGTGGCCTTCAAGGTCCAGGGCATTGGGCAACTGGCCGAGCACTTCGGTCTTGCCGGTGCCGGTCATGCCGCCGAGCAACACGAAATCACACTGAACGGTGGCCTGTTCAATAGTGTTCACGAGGAACGTTCGCATGGCCTTGTAGCCACCGCCGACCCGTGGGTACTCGATGCCGGCGTCGGTTTTCAACCATTGCTGCACAATCTGCGAACGCAACCCGCCGCGAAAACAGTACAGGTAACCGTCGGGATGGGCTTGGGCGAATTGTGCCCACTGTGCAATGCGCTCGGCCTTGATGGCGCCGGACACCAACTCATGCCCCAACACAATCGCCGCCTGCTGCCCTTGCTGCTTGTAGCAGGTGCCGATGCGCTGGCGCTCGTCATCGTTCATCAACGGCAGGTTGACCACGCCGGGGAACGCGCCCTTGATGAATTCCACCGGCGCGCGGGTATCCATCATCGGCCGGTCGCTGAGGAAAATGTCGCGGTAATCGGTGATGTCAGTTGCCATCAAAACACCTCTACCGCGTTGGTCTGTCGCTCAACCAGAACGCCGATCGGCGCCAGGCTCAGGCCCAGTTCCGCCGCCACGGCGTGGAACTCGGCGTCACCTTCAGGTGTGACGGCGATCAGCAGCCCGCCGCTGGTCTGCGGGTCGCACAGCACGCGCTTGTGCAGCTCTTGCACGCGCCCGAGCTTGCTGGCGTAGCTATCGAAGTTGCGTAATGTGCCACCGGGCACACAACCCTGATCCAGGTAGTACTCGACCCCAGGCAGCCGTGGGACTTTTTCATATTCGATGCGTGCGGTCAGGCCGCTGCCGTCAGCCATTTCCACCAGATGACCCAACAGGCCGAATCCGGTGACATCGGTCATGGCCGTTACCCCGACCAGCTTGCCGAAGCGGCTGCCGGGCTTGTTGAGGGTGCACATCCAGTCGCGGGCCAGGCCGATGTCGGCCTCGCGCAGCTTGCCCTTCTTTTCGGCAGTGGTGAGGATGCCGATGCCCAGCGGCTTGGTCAGGTACAACTGGCAGCCGGCGGTAGCCGTGTCGTTGCGCTTCATATGGCGCTTTTGCACGATGCCGGTCACGGCCAGGCCGAAGATCGGCTCCGGCGCGTCGATGGAGTGGCCGCCTGCCAGGGGGATACCGGCGGCGTCGCACACCGAGCGGCCACCACGGATCACTTCCCGGGCAATCTCGGGCGCCAGCACGTTCACCGGCCAGCCGAGAATGGCGATGGCCATCAACGGGTCGCCGCCCATGGCGTAGATGTCGCTGATGGCATTGGTGGCGGCGATGCGGCCGAAATCGAAGGGGTCATCGACAATCGGCATGAAAAAGTCAGTGGTGGAGACCACGCCGCGCTCGTCGTCGATGGCGTACACCGCCGCATCATCCCGCGAGGCATTGCCAACCCACAGGTTGGGGTCGAGGTTCTGGGCGCCGCTGCCGGCGAGAATCACTTCCAACACTTGGGGCGATATCTTGCAACCACACCCCGCGCCATGGCTGTATTGGGTAAGACGAATCGGCTCGTTCATGTAGGACCTCACGCTATCAAGTGTCGGGATTCTAACAGACAGCAAAAAGCCGGCTGGGCTCTTGTGAGCACAGCCGGCTTTCAGGTTTCGGCGGTTACTGGCGGGCAGCGAGCAAACGCTTGTGGCGGTTACGTCGTGCGATGTTCAAGCACTCGATGGCCGCCGAGAAGGCCATGGCCGCGTACACGTAGCCTTTAGGCACATGGGCGCCGAAGCCTTCGGCGATCAGCGTCATGCCGATCATAATCAGGAAGCCCAGGGCCAGCATCACCACGGTCGGGTTGTCGTTGATGAACTTGGCCAGCGGTTCAGCCGCCACCAGCATCACGATCACCGATGTCACCACGGCAATGATCATGATCGGCAAGTGCTCGGTCATGCCCACGGCGGTAATGATGCTGTCGATGGAGAACACCAGGTCGAGCAACAGGATCTGCCCGATCGCTGCGGCGAAGCCGATGGCCACGGTGTTGCCAACCGATGCTTTCTCTTCCGGCTCCGGGTCCATGCTGTGATGGATCTCGGTGGTGGCCTTCCACACCAGGAACAAGCCGCCGGCGATCAGGATCATGTCCTTCCACGAAAACGCCTGGCCGAGCACTTCGAACACCGGCGCCGTCAACTGCACGATGAACGCGATGGTGCTCAACAGGCCCAGGCGCAATATCAGCGCCATGCTGATACCGATGCGCCGTGCCTTGGCCCGGTGCTGCTCAGGTAGTTTGTTGGTGAGGATGGAGATAAAGATCAGGTTATCGATGCCCAGCACGATTTCCATGACGATCAAGGTGGCCAGTGCAACCCAGGCGGTGGGGCTGGCGGCCAGTTGTAAAAGGTAATCCATAGGTCAGTCCTGAGGTTGTGCTGGGAAATTAAGCTTCTTTACTGTTCGAGTCAGACTCTTTTTCTTCCTGATCGTCCTTTTTCTGCGGGCTGATCAGGCCTTGTGTCGCTTCACTCAATGCCTGCTCGGCGGCCTTGTGGGTGTCATCGATGGCTTGCTTGGCCGACTCGGTGGCTTTGCCCAACACCTGCTGCGCGCTTTTCTCGACCTGATCGCAACCGCTGATCATTACCAATGAAAGCGCAAGCAGCGATGCCGCGCCCAGGGAATTGAGTTTCATGATGTATTCCTCGTTAGAACCATTGGGTCCAAATAGTGGCCCCGCGATAGCGAGGCATTCTATGCAGGCGAACACTTCAGGAAAATTCGTATTTTTCTCGCGTATACTTCGGTTTTTACGAAGTGACGGCCGCGATGCTCAATTACCGACAATTGCACTACTTCTGGGTTGTGGCCAAGACCGGCAGCATTGTGCGCGCCTGCGAGCAACTCAACCTTACCCCCCAGACCATCAGCGGGCAGATCAGCCTGCTGGAGCAAACCTTCGGTATCGCGCTGTTCCAACGGGTCGGCCGCCAGCTGGAGCTGACCGAAGCCGGGCGCCAGGCCCTGCCCTATGCCGAGCAAATGTTCCAGACCGGTAATGAATTGGAAGCGATGCTGCGCGCACAACCCAATGAACAGCAGATTGTGTTCCGGGTCGGGGTGGCGGATGTGGTGCCCAAGTCCATCGTTTATCGCCTGATCGCGCCGACCATGGAGCTGAGCGAGCCGCTGCGCATCACCTGCCGCGAAGACAAACTCGAACGCCTATTGGCCGACCTGGCGATCCAGCGCCTGGACCTGGTGATTTCCGACAGCCCCATGCCGTCGCACCTGGACATTAAGGGCTACAGCCAGAAACTGGGGGAATGTGGCATCAGCTTCTTTGCTACTCAGGCCTTGGCTGACCAACATCGCGGCGATTTCCCACAGTGCCTGCATGGCGCGCCGCTGTTGATTCCGGGCGCGGAGACGGTGGTGCGCAGCCGCCTGCAACGCTGGTTTGCCGAGCAGCAGATCCAGCCGAAGATCATCGGCGAGTTCGACGACAGCGCCCTGATGCAGGCATTTGGCCAATCCGGCAGCGGGATTTTTATCGCCCCCAGCGTGATCGCCGAAGAAGTCGTGCGCCAATACGGCGTGGCGCTGATTGGCCAGACTGACGCGGTCACCGAGTCGTTCTACGCGATCTCGGTGGAACGCAAGGTCAAGCACCCCGGCATCGTGGCGATTACCGAAGGGGCAAGGCGCGAGTTGTTTACCGCCCTGCCTTGACGGCTCAGGCCCTGGAGGCGACCGGTTGTTTGGCGGTCATCAGCCACAGCGCCAGCAGGATTGACACCAGAATAAACCCGGACGCTGCAAACCCCAGGCTGCCCAGGCCCAAGGTGTCGATCACCTGCCCACCGACCAACGCGCCCAAGCCAATCCCCAGGTTGGCCCCGGCAATGTTCAGCGACGCGGCAAACGCTGGCGCATGGGGCGCGGCCTTCATCAGCCGCACATGGCTGACCAGGAACATCGCTGCCTGGGTCACGCCCCACACCGCCATCGCCGCAGCCAGGCCGACGGTGGAATGAATCGCCGGGACCAATGCCACCATGCCGGCGATCATAAAGCCGCAGAACACCATCGACGCGATCAACGGGTGGCGATCCACCGCACGGCCGCCCAACGAGTTGCCGATCAATCCGACCGCGCCAAAGCCCATCAGGCACCAGCCCACCAACGTGCCATCAAACCCAGCCAGGCGTTCAAGGATGTCGGCCAAATAGGTGTAGGCCGTGAACATACCGCTGAACACCAGGATCGACAGCAGGATATGGCCCTGCATCAAGGGGTTGCGCAGGATCTTGAACTGCGAGCGCAGTGTCACCTCATCGTTCTTCGGCTTCGTCACCGGCAGGTAGATAAACAGCAGCAAAGCCTTGGCCAACGCCACCACCGCCAGGATAGCGAACGCGGTGCGCCAGCCGAACATATCGGAAATCAGCGTGCCCACCGGGATGCCGAACACGGTGGCGCAGACAATGCCGAAGCCGATTTTTTCGATGGCACGCCCGGCATATTCCGGGCCGACGATGTCGACCGCCGTTTCACTGGCCAAAGCCCAGAATACCGGCAGGCCGAGGGCCGGGATCAGCCGCGCCACGGCCATTACCCAGATATTCGGCGCCAACGCGGCCACGGTATTGGCCACCGCGAACATGATCAGGATGCTGATAAATAGGCGCTTGCGTGGGAAACGAGCGCAATACGCCGTCAGAAACGGCCCAAACGCTGCCACGGTGAACGCGAACAGCGTCACCAGCAGCCCCGCCTGGGACACGCTGACGTTCAGGTCCCGGGCAATCGACGGCAACAGCCCGACGATGATGAATTCTGTGGTCAGCACGGTAAAGCCGGCGGCCGACAGCAGCAGGATGGGAAACAGCATGAAAACTCCAGAAACAACGACATCAACGACATCAACGACAGCCCGAAGGGCCCGCTGACGGAATAGGAAAAGTGAGAGGGATGAATCTTAACAGAGTGTGTCCGGGTTTGACCAAGACCCTACGGCGCGGGTGACGGAATGCCGCATCGAGCGGGACGTGTCCTACAGCATGGTAGACTTGGCGCCTGTTCCTACAGCGCTTTCGCCTGCAATGCTGCGTCCTACTAAAAAAACTAGAGACAACTGTTTATGACTGCTGCCCCCTCCCTGTTGCAACGACTTATGCGCGTCAGCCTGGTTACCCAAATCGTTATCGGCCTGATCGCCGGTATCCTGCTGGCCCTGCTGATGCCCGAGGCCGCCCAGGCCACCGGATTTATTGGCAAGGTGTTCGTCACCGCGCTCAAGGCCGTGGCGCCGATCCTGGTGTTCGTGTTGGTAATGTCGTCGATCGCCAACCATAAACACGGCCAGGAAACGCACATCAAGCCGATCCTGTTCCTCTACCTGCTCGGCACCTTTGCCGCCGCAGTGGTGGCGGTGGTTGCAAGCATGTGGTTTCCGTCGCCCCTGGTGCTCGCCACCCACGAGGTGACCGTTACCGCCCCCGGCGGCATCGCCGAAGTGCTGCAAAGCCTGCTGCTCAGCGTGGTGGACAACCCGGTCAGCGCTCTGATGAACGCCAACTTCATTGGCATCCTGGCCTGGGCCATCGGCATGGGCATCGCCATTCGCCATGCGGGCGAAACCACCCGTACCGTGCTGGATGATTTGTCCAACGGCGTGACCCTGATCGTGCGCGTGGTGATCCGCTTCGCCCCGCTGGGCATTTTCGGTCTGGTCGCCTCGACCCTGGCCACTTCCGGTTTCGGCGCCCTGCTCGGCTATGCACATCTGCTGATGGTGTTGATCGGCTGCATGTTGTTCGTGGCCCTGGTGGTCAACCCGGCCATCGTGTTCTGGAAACTGCGCCGCAACCCGTACCCCCTGGTGCTGATGTGCCTGCGCGAGAGCGGCATCACCGCGTTCTTCACCCGCAGTTCGGCGGCGAACATCCCGGTCAACCTGGCGTTGAGCAAGCGCCTGGGCCTGCATGAAGACACCTACTCGGTGTCGATCCCGCTGGGCGCCACCATCAACATGGCCGGTGCTGCGATTACCATCACCGTGCTGACCCTGGCGGCGGTGCATACCTTGGGCATCAACGTCGACCTGCCAACCGCCGTGCTGCTCAGCGTGGTCGCGGCCGTGTGTGCCTGTGGCGCTTCGGGTGTGGCCGGTGGCTCGCTGTTGCTGATTCCGCTGGCGTGCAGCCTGTTTGGCATCCCGAGTGAAATCGCCATGCAGGTGGTGGCTGTCGGCTTCATCATCGGCGTGCTGCAGGATTCGGCGGAAACCGCGCTCAACTCGTCCACCGACGTGCTGTTCACCGCCGCCGCATGCCTGGGCAAGGAAGAACAGCCGGCTTAAACGCCGCGCACAAAAAAGCCCGGTGTGGTTCCTGAGTGAACCACACCGGGCTTTTTTATGGCTGGAGGCTTAGAAAGCGCCCATGTAGTCACGCTTGCCCACTTCCACACCGTTGTGGCGCAGCAAGGCGTAAGCAGTGGTGACGTGGAAGAAGAATTGCGGCAGGCCGTAGGTCAACAGGTAGGACTGGCCGCTGAAGCGCTTCTCTTTCGGGGTGCCCGGGCGGGTGATGATCTCGATACCTTCCTTGCCGTCGACTTGCTCAGGCTTGATGGTGTCGACAAACGCCAGGACCTTGGCGATCAGCGCTTGCAGGTCGGCGAAGGTCACTTCGCTGTCTTCGTATTTAGGCACTTCGATCTCGGCCAGGCGCGCAGAAACACCCTTGGCGAAGTCGACGGCGATTTGCACCTGGCGCACCAGCGCGAACATGTCCGGGAACAGACGCGCTTGCAGCAGGGCGTTAGGTTCGATGTTCTTGGCGGTGGCGTGGGCTTCAGCCTTGTTCAGCACATCGCTCAAGGCGTTGAGCATTTGCTTGAAGACTGGGATGGAGGCGGCGTACAGGGAAATAGTCATGACAGTCTCATCGGTAATGGCAGGGTTGGAACCAGCGGCGATTATAGCCATGCCTGCGGCTTGTCTTTTATTTTTTCAGGATTAGGCTAGTGGCCTTCACTGCATAGGGAAAGCGCGATGACCGCCGAGCACGACACCGACACCCCTGAGCCGCGCCTGAACAGCACGGAAATCCGCATTCTGGGCTGCCTGATCGAAAAACAGGCGACCAACCCGGAAACCTACCCCCTGACCCTCAACGCCCTGGTGCTGGCCTGCAACCAGAAAACCAGCCGTGAGCCGGTGACAAACCTCAGCCAGGGCCAGGTCGGGCAAAGCCTTCGCGCTCTGGAAGGCCAAGGCTTTGCCCGACTGGTGATGGGCAGCCGCGCCGACCGCTGGGAACATCGCGTAGACAAGGCGCTGGAGCTTGTGCCGGCCCAGGTGATCCTGATCGGCCTGCTGTTTCTACGTGGACCGCAGACCGTCAATGAGCTGCTGACCCGTAGCGGGCGCATGCATGACTTCGAAGATGCCGAGCAAGTGGTGCACCAGCTGGAACGCCTGATTGCTCGCGGATTGGCGCTGCTGGTGCCGCGTCAGGCGGGGCAGCGTGAAGATCGCTATACCCATGCGCTGGGGGATCCGGCGGACATCGAGGTGATCATCGCGGCGCGGGGGAATCCGGTGGAGCGTGGGGCTGGCGTGTCTGCGGAGCGCATAGAAGAGTTGGAAGCGCGGATTGCAGCGCTTGAAGAGCGCCTGGCACACCTGGAACAGGCGTAACGCAGCAAACAATGTGGGAGGGGGCTTGCCCCCGATGGCGGTGGTTCAGTTGGAACAGCTTTGACTGAGAGACTGCTATCGGGGGCAAGCCCCCTCCCACATTTGATCACCAGCAATCTTCAGCTTCTGGCGAAGGCCACGGCTTTTTCGAATTGATCCTGGGTTGGCCGCACCCCGGTATAAAGCACAAACTGCTCCAGCGCCTGGATTGCAATCACTTCCAGCCCGGTAATCACCCGCTTGCCTTGAGCCCGCCCACGCACGATCAACGGCGTTTCGGCGGGGATCGCCACCACATCGAACACAGTCTCGGCGTTATCAACCGCATCCGCTTCAAACGCCAGCGCATCGGCCTCGGCGCCGCCGGTCATGCCGATCGGTGTCACGTTGACCAGCATCTGCGGCCGCATGTCGCCCAGTTCTGCACGCCACTCATACCCCAGGCTCTGCGCCAGCGCCCTGCCCGCGGCTTCATTGCGCGCCACGATCACGCCCTTGGCATACCCCCCGTCACGCAAGGCGCTGCCCACGGCCTTGGCCATGCCGCCGCTGCCACGCAAGGCGAAGGTGGAATCTTTCGGCACAGCGTGCTTTTTCAGCAGTTGCTCAACGGCGATGTAATCGGTGTTGTAGGCCTTCAGGCGCCCACCGGTATTGACGATGGTGTTGAGGGAGGCGATGGCTTTAACCGAATCGTCGAGTTCGTCCACTAATTCAATGGCGGCCTCTTTGAACGGCATCGAAACCCCGCAACCGCGAATGCCCAACGCCCGGATACCGCCGATCGCGCCGGGCAAATCCTGGCTGCTGAACGCCTTATAGTAGAAATTCAGACCCAACTGCTCGTACAGGTGGTTATGAAACCGCAGGCCAAAATTCCCGGGGCGGGCCGACAGTGACATGCACAGCTGGGTGTCCTTGTTGGGGTGCATCTGCATGGATAACTCCTTTGAGTAAGCAAATCGGTACAGACCTTACACAACCTTTACCTAGCGGCCGTGCTGTTTTTCAGAAATATGTTGTCTTAAAAGTATCCCCGCGACGTTACTTGAGTCTATTGATTGCAGACCACAAGCGCAGGGACCAACCGAGGAATGACCATGATTCGTAAAATCCCCAAGATCGCCTTGCTGGTAGGTGCACTCGCTATGGCCGGCCAAGCCTCCGCCCACGGTGGTGGATGGGGTGGCCCGGCCGTCTTGGGTGCACTGGTCGGCGCCGCCGTAGTGGGCTCCGTGGTTGCCAGCCAACCCCGTGAGGTCTATGTGCAGCAGCCGGTCTACGTGCAACCGCAGCCGGTATATGCCGCGCCACCGCCGGTCTACTACGCACCGCCCCCGCCGGTGTATGTGCAGCAAGAGGTGTATTACCGCCCGGCACCGGTCTATTACGGCCCACCCCGTGGTTATTACGGCCCTCCCCACGGCTACTACCGTCGCGGTTGGTAAGCCCTTATCGTGATGTCGGAAACAGGCCTCGCCCTACAAGCGGGGCCTTTTTTTGTGTACGACGTCCGGATTTATCGTGCCAAGGTCGCTCTGAGGACAATGGCCAAGCGGCCATCCCACACTATTAAGGTCGAAAGTCTACTTGCCCGACCGGGGCTTACGCTGTCATGTTTGTGTCACCACACACTCCCACTATCGATCCAGTCCACCCAATAACAACCCAATAACAACAAGGACGACAGACCATGCCCACACAAAACCCGCACCGCACCGCTGGCCTCTGTACGTCCAGCAAGGTCTACAGCGCCCTCACGGAGCTCAAGCACCTGGAAGGCCACCGCACTGCAAAGTTCCTGGCGTTGTTGGCGGAAAACCTGGTGCGCAAAGGCCTGCTCAATGAGCAGGAAGTGGTGAGCATGCTCGATCAGGTAGTCGACTGACGCCTTTTGTTGATGTCGACTATTGACCCAGGTGATTTTTCCTAAATCGCCAGGCCCCGTAAGGTGACCCCCATAGCGATTGGAGGTCCTTATGCCCACTGTTCAAATCATGTCCGTCATCGGCAGCGCCGTCCCCGCCCCCCTTCGGGAGCTGGGCTTGCTCGCCTGCTGGTACCTGGTACGCGATGGCGAAACCATCAGCGGCCCGCTCACATCCCTGTCCGCCGCCGAAAAACAACGGCAACACGCCTCGAATTTCCGGCTCCACGCCTGAGGCTTATGGCAACGGCATCTTGACCCGCGGCTTGCTCTCCACAAACAGCGCCCAACTGGACATGAACAGCGCCGCCACCAGCGGCCCGATCACAAAGCCGTTGAGGCCAAACACCGACAGGCCGCCCAGGGTCGAGATCAGGATCAGGTAGTCCGGCATCTTGGTGTCCTTGCCCACCAGGATAGGGCGCAGTACGTTGTCCACCAGCCCGATCACAAACACGCCAAACAAGGCCAGCACCACGCCCTGCCAGATCGAACCGCTGAGCAGGAAGTAAGCGGCCACCGGCCCCCACACAATCCCCGCGCCCACCGCCGGCAGCAACGACAGGAACGCCATCAACACCGCCCAGAGCAACGCGCTGGGAATGTCCAGGAACCAGAAAATCAAACCACCCAATGCCCCTTGAGTCACGGCCACCAGCACGTTGCCCTTGACCGTGGCGCGCACCACCCGATTGAACTTGAGCTGCAACCGGCGCTTCTGCGGCTCGGCCAGCGGCACCGCCGTGCGCACTTTACGCACCAGTTCCGGGCCGTCGCGCAGCAGGAAAAACAGCAAATAGAGCATGATGAAAAAGCTCACCAGGAAATCAAACGTGCCCTGGCCGAAGCTGAACGCCTGGGTGGCGAAGAACTGGCTGCCCTGCATCGCGCTCTTGACGATTTTCTCGCGCAGGCCTTCAAGGTTGCCCATGCCAAAGCGGTCCAGCAAATGCTGGAAATACGGCGGCAGGAAGTTCTTGAACTGCTCGATATAACCGGCCACGTCAAGCTTGCCGCTTTCAACGTTTTTGTAGAGCGTTGCGCCCTCTTGCACCAGCAAGGCGCTGGTGATGATCACCGGCAGGATCGCGATCACCAGGCACACCAGCAAGGTGGCCAGTGACGTCAGGTTGCGGTTCCAGCCAAACCGCTGCTGCAGGCGGCGCTGCATGGGCGCAAAGATGATGCCGAGGATGACCGCCCAGAACACCGCCCCGTAGAACGGCAGCAATATCCAGATAAAGGCGACGGTCACCAGGACCAGCAGCAACAACAGGGTTTTGAATTGCAGGTTGGTTTGATTCATGTTCGGTCCATGTCAAAAAAGCAGGGCGCGCGTTTACGTCCCGGTGCTTAGTCCGCCGCAACTCCTGGGAGTGCCATCTTTGTTGCGCTAAGCGTAGACCCAGATCAATAAAGCCCTGCACCGCTTCAACTACCCTCGCGCTTTTTTGCGACCCAAGCCCATGCCTCCTGTCATCGCCCCCGAACTGCTCGCCCCCGCCGGCACCCTGAAAAACATGCGCTATGCCTTTGCCTACGGCGCCGATGCGGTCTACGCCGGCCAGCCGCGCTACAGCCTTCGCGTGCGCAACAATGAATTCGACCACGCCCACCTGGCCCTCGGCATTGACGAGGCTCATGCTCAGGGCAAGCGCTTCTACGTGGTGGTCAACATCGCGCCGCACAACGCCAAGCTCAAGACCTTCCTCAAAGACCTGGCCCCGGTCATTGCCATGGGCCCCGACGCGCTGATCATGTCCGATCCCGGCCTGATCATGCTGGTGCGCCGGCATTTCCCGATGATGCCGATTCACTTGTCGGTGCAGGCCAACACGGTGAACTGGGCCAGCGTGGAGTTCTGGCAGCAGCAAGGGATTTGCCGGGTGATCCTGTCGCGGGAGCTGTCACTGGAAGAGATCGAAGAAATCCGCCGGCAGGTGCCGGCCATGGAGCTGGAGGTGTTTGTGCACGGCGCTTTGTGCATGGCCTATTCCGGCCGCTGCCTGCTGTCGGGCTACATGAACAAACGCGACGCCAACCAAGGCAGCTGTACCAACGCGTGCCGCTGGAAATACCAGGCTACACCGGCGGTGGAGAACGCCACGGGGGATATCGTCCAGGAATATCAGCCAACCCTCGGGATCGGCGCGCCGACAGATCAGGTGTTCCTGTTGCAGGAAGCCAACCGTCCCGATGAGCAGATGCCCGCCTTCGAGGACGAGCACGGCACCTACATCATGAATGCCAAGGACCTACGCGCCGTGCAGCACGTGGACCGCCTGACCCACATGGGCGTGCATTCGCTGAAGATCGAAGGGCGCACCAAGTCCCACTTCTATTGTGCACGCACCACCCAGGTGTATCGCCAGGCCATCGATGATGCAGTGGCCGGCCGGGCATTTGATCGCGACTTGATGACCCATCTGGAGTCCCTCGCCCAACGCGGCTACACCGAGGGGTTTCTCCGTCGGCACGTGCACGACGAATACCAGAACTACCAGAACGGCAGCTCCGTGTCCGAGCGCCAGCAGTTTGTGGGCGAGTTGACTGGCGAGCGCCGGGGCGAGTTGGCCGAGGTCAAAGTAAAGAACCGCTTTGCCGTGGGCAACCACCTGGAGCTGATGACCCCCGCCGGCAACTTCCACTTTGACCTGACCACGTTGCACAACGCCAAGGGTGAGGCCATCAATGTGGCGCCGGGGGATGGGCACACCGTGTATGTACCGATCCCGACCGAGATGGACCTGCGCTTCGGCCTGTTGATGCGCGACGTTTAGATCCGGAACTGCCCGACCAACTGCCCCAGGCGCTGGCCCAAGTCCGCCAGGCTGCGAGAAGTCTGAGCGCCCAACTGGGTTTCATCGGCGACGCTGTCCACCGCCACCGCAATCTGGTGCACGCTGCGGTTGATCTCTTCGGCCACGGCGGTCTGCTCTTCGGCGGCGCTGGCAATCTGAGAGTTCATTGAGTTAATGGTGCCGATCAACTGGGCCATGGTGTCCAGGGACGCGCCGGCCTGGTTGGCCTGGGCCGAGGTGCCGTCACCGGCATCGCTGGAGCGGCGCATCGCGTCTACGGCGGCGACCGTGCCTTTTTGCAGGCGGTCGATCATGCCCTGGATTTCCTGGGTGCTGGTCTGGGTGCGGCTGGCCAAGGCGCGCACTTCGTCGGCGACCACCGCGAAACCACGACCGGCCTCCCCGGCCCGTGCGGCTTCAATCGCCGCGTTCAGGGCCAGCAGGTTGGTCTGCTCGGCAATCGAACGGATCACGCTCAATACGCTGACAATCGACGCCACATCCTGCTGCAAGCTGTCGAGGGACACGCCGCTGCTGCGGATGTCGCTCACCAGTGCATGGATCTGCGCGATGCTGCCGTCCACCACGCGCTTGGCGGCCTGGCCTTCAGCATCGGTCTGTTGCGCCGCCACGGAGGCGCCTTGGGCACTGCGCGCCACTTCCTGTGCAGCCGAGGACATCTGGTTGATCGCGGTGGCCACCTGATCGGTCTCGTGGCGCTGGCGTTCCATGGCCTGCTCCGAGCGCTGGGCCTGGTCGGACACCTGGCTTACCAGCCCGGTCAGTTGCGCGGTCATTTCCGTGATCTGGCGCACCAGCCCGTGGATCTTGTCGACAAACCGGTTGAACGCACCGGCCAGGTCGCCCAACTCATCCTGGCTGGTGATGGCCAGGCGGCGGGTCAAGTCGCCTTCACCGGCAGCGATGTCATCGAGGTTGGCTTTCATCAAGTGCAGGGGACGCAGGATGGTATTGGCCAGCAGCATGCCCACGGCGGCGATCACCAGCAGCACCACCACCGCCACGCCGAGGATACTCAGCAACACACCTTCCATGCGTTTTTCGACCTTGGCCTCGACCACCGCCACCTGGGCTTCGATGCCGTCGAGGTTCACGGATGTACCGATGACCATGTCCCACTTGGGCAGGTATTCGGTGTAGCCGAGCTTGGGCACCAGTTCGGTCTGGCCGGGCTGGGTGGAGCTGTATTGCAGGTAGTGGCTGCCGTCCTTGCCGACCTTGACCAGGTCGCGGTTGACGTAGACGCCGTTGGGGTCGCGGTTGTCCTTGAAGCTCTTGCCCACGCCATCAGGGCTGTTGCCCTTGAACAGGCGGATGGTTTCTGAGTCGTAGCCGAAGAAGTAGCCGTCCTTGCCGTAGCTGGTGTTGGACAGCAGTCTGACCACCTCGGCCCGCGCCGCCGTGTCACCGGGGGCGGCTGCGTCGTAGAGCGGCTTGATGGTGCTCATGGCCACTTCCACATAACTTTGCAGGGTGGCCTTGGCGTTGTTGAGCAGACGCTGGCGGGTTTCATCCACCTCGTTGCGCGCCTGCCCCTGGAGGATCCACACAGTGGTCAGGCTGATCACCACGGCAAACAGCAACACCGGCACAACGGCGAGGGACAGGACTTTGGCCTTCAGGCTCAGACGCATGGCTTTTCTCTCTTATTAGGCGACTTGAGAGGTTATCGGCCAGCGGCGGTGAATCTGTAGATCAGAGTGTCATCGCCGCCAGCCAGCCAAATGCGAGCAATGGCAGGTTGTAGTGCAGGAAAGTCGGCACCACCGTGTCCCAGATATGGTGATGCTGGCCGTCGATGTTCAGGCCGGAGGTCGGGCCGAGGGTGGAGTCCGACGCCGGTGAGCCGGCATCGCCCAGCGCACCCGCCGTACCGACGATGCACACGATGGCCATCGGGCTGAAGCCCAGTTGCACACACAGCGGCACAAAAATCGCGGCAAGAATCGGCACCGTGGAAAACGACGAGCCGATGCCCATGGTCACCAGCAGGCCCACCAGCAACATCAACAATGCACCGACGCCACGGCTATGGCCGATAAACGCCGCCGAGGTTTCGACCAGCGAGCGCACGTCGCCGGTGGCCTTGAGCACTTCGGCAAAACCTGAGGCGGCGATCATGATGAAGCCGATCATGGCCATCATCTTCATGCCTTCGGTAAACAGGTCGTCGGTGTCGCGCCAGCGCACGATGCCCGACACCGAAAAGATCAGGAACCCGGCCAGGGCACCGATGATCATCGAGTCCAGCCACAGCTGAATGATGAACGCCGAGGCAATCGCCACACCAGCCACCAGCAGGGTCAGCGGGTTGTACTGCACCGCGACTTGCTCGACGCGCTCGATTTTTTCCAGGTCATACACGCGCTTCTTGCGGTAGCTGATAAACACCGCCACCAGCAGGCCAACCACCATGCCCAGGGCGGGCAGGCTCATGGCGTGGGTCACGTTGACCTGGCTGATGTCCACACCGCTCTTGGCCACATTGGCCAGCAGGATCTGATTGAGGAAGATATTGCCGAAGCCCACCGGCAGGAACATGTAGGGGGTGATCAGGCCGAAGGTCATCACGCAGGCAATCAGGCGTCGGTCCAGTTGCAGCTTGGTCAGCACGTACAACAGCGGCGGCACCAGCAGAGGAATGAACGCAATGTGGATCGGCAAGATGTTCTGCGAGGCAATCGCCACCATCCACAGCAAGCCGATCAACAGCCATTTGACGTGGCTGCCGCCGCTGGCGTCCTGGCGGTCCACCAGTAACAGCGCCTTGTCCGCCAACGCATGGGCCAGGCCGGACTTGGCAATCGCCACTGCGAAAGCGCCGAGCAATGCGTAGGACAACGCCACGGTCGCACCGCCGCCCAAACCGCCGTTGAAGGCTTTGAGCGTGGCTTCGATGCCCAGGCCACCGGTCAAACCGCCCACCAGGGCGCCGACGATAATGGCGATGACCACATGCACGCGGGACAGGCTGAGCACCAGCATGGTGCCGACCGCGGCGATGACTGCGTTAATCATGGTTACCTCAAGCAAAAACATAAAAAACAGGCATACCCTCGCTCAGGTGGCCATTGGCTGGCGACCCGCGTGCAGGCTTCAAGGAGGTCTTATTAGAGGGCGCGCACTTTGCAGGACGTGGGGCTGCATGTCAAAAAACCGTGGCGAGGGAGCTTGCTGTGGCGAGGGAGCTTGCTCCCGTTCGACAGCGCAGCTGGAGCCGGCTTTTACCCCCCCCCTCTAAGGCCCCGCACAAGCAAGCTTGCTCACCAAAAAAGCAAATTTAAATTGATCGTTTGAATAAAGAACCCCCCAAAGCAGCCGACAACCTGGCTCTATGTGCTTTCAGGTTAAGGATGTCCCGATGTCGCTCAGGCAGCTCTCCATTCAATGGAAAATCACCCTGCTCGCGGGCCTCTGCCTGCTGGGGATCGTGACCCTGCTGGTGGGTTTGTCGCTGTATCGCATGGCGCAGAGTTCGGAGCAGGTCCAGGCCTCCAGCATGCAGATGCTCAATACCTCCGCCCAGGCGCGCATCGAGGCTCAAGGCGAAGCCCAGGCGCTGGGTATCCGTCGTCAGTTCATGGATGCCTACCAGTACGGCCATGGCTTTTCCCGTCAGGTGCTGTTCCTGCGCGAGCAGGCCGAAAAGCGCTTCCTCGACGCCTTCGACCCCCGCGAAGACCTGACCCGCCAGGTCAAGGCCGCCTTGCAGGCCAACCCGGACCTGCTGGGGTTGTCCCTGGTGTTCGAAGCCAATGCGCTGGACGGCAAGGACGAGTTGTTCGCCGATCAGGCAGAGTTGGGCAGCAACGACAAAGGCCGCTTCGCCCTGTACTGGTCGCAGCCGACGCCGGGCACGCTCACCTCAATGGCCCTGCCGGAAAGCGATATGGCCGACACAAGCATCGGCCCCAGCGGTGAACCGGCCAACGCCTGGTTCACTTGCCCGCGCACGACGCTCAAGCCCTGCGTGATCGAACCCTACTTTTATATGATCAACGGCCAGAACGTACTGATGACCAGCATCGTGTTCCCGCTGACCGTCAATGGCAAAGTCATCGCATCGCTGTCGGTGGACATCAACCTCAACAGCCTGCAGGCCGTGAGCCAACAGGCCAGCCAGAAACTGTACGACGGCCAGACTCAGGTGAGCATCCTCAGCGCTACCGGCTTGCTGGCCGGCTACAGCGCGGACGCCACCCAGTTGAGCAAACGCCTGGATCAGGTCGACACCGTCAGCGGCGCGCAAGTGCTCAGTGCACTGGCCAGCGGCCCACAGATCCGCAGCCTGCGCACCGACCATCAGCTCAAAGTGCTGGCGCCTTTCGCGCCGATTCCTGACGGCAAGCTGTGGGGCGTGTTGCTGGATGTACCGGAAAAAGTCCTGGTCGGCCCCGCCGAAGCGCTGAAGGCCCAACTGGATGCCGACAATGCACGTGGCACGCTGCTGGAGTTGGGGCTGGGCCTGCTGGCGGCGGTGATCGGTCTGATTCTGGTGTGGCTGATGGCCCGCAGCGTGACGCGGCCGATCCTCGGCGTGGCGCACATGCTCGAAGACATCGCCAGCGGCGAAGGCGACCTGACCCGGCGCCTGGCCTACGACAAGAAAGATGAACTGGGGCAGCTCGCGGGCTGGTTCAACCGTTTCCTCGACAAGCTGCAACCGATCATTGCCGAGGTGAAGCGCTCGGTGCAGGACGCCCGTGGCACTGCCGACCAATCCGCCGCGATTGCGACCCAGACCAGCGCCGGCATGGAGCAGCAATACCGCCAGGTCGACCAGGTGGCCACTGCCTCCCACGAGATGAGCGCCACCGCCCAGGACGTCGCCCGCAGCGCCGCCCAGGCCGCGCAAGCCGCACGCGATGCCGATCAGGCCACCCGCGACGGTTTGACCGTGATCGACCAGACCACCACCAACATCGGCCACCTGGCGGCGGATATGAGCACCGCCATGGCCCAGGTCGAGGGCCTGGCCGCCAATAGCGAGAAAATCGGTTCGGTGCTGGAAGTGATTCGCGGCATTGCCGAGCAGACCAACCTGTTGGCGCTCAACGCGGCCATCGAAGCCGCCCGCGCCGGTGAGGCCGGTCGTGGCTTTGCGGTGGTGGCGGATGAGGTGCGCAACCTTGCGCGGCGCACCCAGGAATCGGTGGAAGAAACCCGCCTGGTGATCGAGCAACTGCAAAGCGGCACCGAGGATGTGGTCGGCTCCATGGGCAACAGCTATCGCCAGGCCCAGGGCAGCGTCGAACAGGTCGGCCAGGCCGTCACCGCCCTGCGCCAGATCGGCGATGCAGTCACGGTCATCAGCGACATGAACCTGCAGATCGCCAGCGCCGCGGAAGAGCAAAGCGCAGTGGCCGAGGAGATCAACAGCAACGTGGCGACCATTCGCGATGTGACCGAGTCGCTGTCGGAACAGGCCAATGAGTCGGCGCGGGTGAGCCAGGCATTGAATAGCCTGGCAAATCAGCAGCAGGGATTGATGGATCAGTTTCGGGTCTGATCTGAATCAGCCGTAGATACGGGCGGTCAGATCTGGCGGTGTGGTAATTCGATCAGCACCTTGAGACCGCCCAGTTCGCTTTCCTGCAATTGCAGTACCCCGCCCCACACCTCGACGATATCCCGCACGATCCCCAGCCCCAAACCATGGCCGTCGATCTGCTCATCCAGGCGCGTGCCACGGCTGAATACCTGGTCGCGCTGGGTTTCGGGGATGCCGGGGCCGTCGTCTTCAACCGCCAGCAGGTAGCTGCGGGCGGTTTCACTGATCGTCAGCCGCACATCGGCATCCGCCCATTTGCAGGCGTTATCCAGCAGGTTGCCGAGCAGTTCCAGCAGGTCTTCCCGGTCCCAGGGCAATTGCAGGCCGGGGGCGGCGTGGTAGCTGAGGTCCAGATGCTCGCCATGGACCATGTTCAGGGTGGCCAGCAAACCGGGCAGTTCTTTTTCACAGTCGAACAAGGCACCCGGCAGGGTTTCGCCGGCCAGGCGTGCGCGGTTGAGCTCACGATTAAGGCGTTGTTGCACCTGTTCCAACTGGTTGCGCAGCAGTTTGCTCAGCTCGGGATGATCCTTGAGCGCCTCGCTCGACGCCGCGCTCAGCAACACGGCCAGTGGTGTTTTAAGGGCATGCCCGAGGTTGCCGAGGGCATTGCGTGAGCGCTTGAGGCTGTCTTCGGTGTGGGCCAGCAAGTGGTTGATCTGCGCTACCAGCGGCTCCAGTTCCAGCGGCACCTGGGTGTCGAGTTGCGAGCGCTGGCCCTGTTGCAACTGGGCGATTTGATTGCGCGCAGTTTCCAGCGGGCGCAAGGCACGGCGCACAGTGACCCGTTGCAGGACCAACACCAGCAGCAACGCCGCCAACCCCAGCACCAGGCCGATCTGACGCATCAACCGGAAGCTTTCCCGCACTGGCGTGTAGTCCTGGGCCACGCTGATTGAGATCGACTGGCCAAAGCGTTTGTAGTCCGAACGCAACACCAGCAATTGCTGGCCTTCCGGGCCCAGTTGCAGGTTGCCCTTGATCCCGGCTTCGGGCAGTTGGGGCAACTCCTGGTCCCACAGCGAACGGGAGCGCCAATGAGTGTCGGCGAAATCAATCCGGAAATAATGCCCGGAAAACGGCCGCTGATAGGCCGGCGACAGGCGCTGCTCATCCAACTGCACGCCGTTGGGCCCGCGCACCAGGGCCACCAACAGGTTTTCAGCGTCGTTGCGCAACCCTGCTTCCAGATAGCGCTGCAAGCCAGCTTCGAATAACCACAGGCTGGTTTGTGCCAGCACCAGGCCGACAATCACCATCACACTGATCAGGCCCAGGCTGAGGCGGCGCTGAATCGACTTCATGCAGGGCTGGCGCCAAAGCGGTAACCCTGGCCACGCCGGGTTTCGATCACGGCGCGGCCCAGTTTGCGGCGCAGGTGGTTGACGTGGACTTCCAGCACATTGGAGTCGCGCTCGGTCTCGCCGTCATACAAGTGCTCGGCCAGGTGGCTTTTGGACAGGATCTGTTCGGGGTGCAGCATGAAGTAGCGCAACAGGCGGAACTCGGCGGCGGTCAGTTGGATCTCGTCACCGTCGCGCAGTACGCATTGACGGCCTTCGTCCAAGTGCAGGCCGGCGGCTTGCAAGGTGGGCTGGTTGGCCTGGCCGTGGGAACGGCGCAACAGCGCTTGGATGCGCAGGTGCAGCTCTTCAGGGTGAAAAGGTTTGCTCAGGTAGTCGTCGGCACCGGCCTTGAGCCCTTCGATCCGCTCGGCCCACGAGTCGCGGGCGGTAAGGACCAGCACCGGAGTGGCCAATGCGGCCGCACGCCATTGCGCCAACACCTCAAGGCCGGGCAGACCGGGCAGGCCGAGGTCGAGGATGATCAGATCATAGGGTTCGCTGCGCCCCTGATACGCGGCGTCGCGCCCATCGGCCAGCCAGTCGACGGCATAGCCCTGGCGCTGCAGGCCGGCCAGCAGTTCATCGGCCAGGGGTACGTTGTCTTCCACCAGAAGCAGGCGCATCAGTCTTCCTCGTCTTTGATCAGTACACCGTTGGTGGCGTCGAGTTTAATCTCACGCACCACACCTTCGGTGGTCACCAGCTCCACTTCATAGGCATATTGGCCGTGTTTTTTCTCAAGCTCCGCCTCCAGCAAACGGGAGCCGGGATACCGTGCCATGGCCTGCTGCAACAGTTGCTCCAGCGGCAGGATCACGCCCTGCTGGCGCAGCGCGAGGGCTTCATCCTGGTTGAGGTCTCGGGCCTGCAAGCCCGAGCAGAACACCACCAACACCAACGCCACGCGACTGCCGGTGCGTAAATTTACCTTCATTACGTATCCTGATGATTCTTGAGAACCTGCCCGGTGAGCGCGTCCAATTCAACGTCCCATTCAATACCGTTGCGATCTTCCAGTTCGACCTCGTAGACATACTTGCCGTACGCTTCGTCCAGATCGGTGTCCAGCAGCGTCGAACCGGGGTGCAGGGCCAGCGCAGTGGCTTCCAGTTGGTCAAAGGCGACAATTGTAACAGTGGCCGGCACGGTCAGTGGCTTGTCGGGGTCCACGGCTCCGGCCTGGGTCGCCGTGGAGGCGATGATAGCGGCGGCGACCAGAGCAGTGAGGCGTTTCATGATAAGTCTCCGTTACACGATGTTATTCCTACGCCGGCCACGGTATCTGCTGCAACTTAACTGAAACTGAATTGCCACCATGGCAATTGCGCGGACAGCGGTTTTCCCACAGCTTGCGAGATTTCCTATACTGCCCCCTCGCTTCAACAGAGACCGGTATGACAGCCATCCACATCAAGTTTCCCGCGCTGACCCTCAAGGCCGGCAAACGCGCCCTCACCCGCATCCGCGAACAAGGCCTTGAGCCTGTCGATGTCGGCATCCTTCCCGGTGCGGCCGGCGGTCCCAAGGCGTTGGGCATCCAGGGCCTGGACCTGGCGCTGTTCGGCGACTGGCTGCCTCGGGCACCACGGGAACGGGCGCTGATCGGTGCGTCCATCGGCTCCTGGCGCTTTGCCAGCGCTTGCCTGCCCGACCCGGTGCAAGGCCTGCTGGACCTCGGCCGCCTGTACAACGAACAACGCTTTGCCAAAGGCGTGACCATGGCCGAGGTCACCCAGAGCTGCCAGCGCATGCTCGACGACCTGCTGGCCGGCCGCGATGCGCGGGTGCTGGACAACCCCGACTATCGGCTGAACATCATGGTAGTCAAAAGCCACGGCCTGCTCGCCGATGACCATCGCGGACGCCTGGGCCTCGGCCTGTCGTCGGTGATTGCCGATAACCTGCGTGGCCGCGCACGGTTGTCGCGGCACTTCGAGCGATTGATCATCCATGACCCGCGCCAGTTGCCACCGGTGCATCCGCTGAAGGATTTTCCGTCGAGGTTTCTTGAGCTGGATGCAGGCAACCTGCGCCAGGCGTTGCTTGCCTCGGGTTCGATCCCCATGGTGATGCAAGGCGTGCGCGACCTGCCCGGCGCAGGCGCCGGCACCTACCGCGACGGTGGCCTGCTGGACTACCACCTCGACTTGCCCTACCACGGCGAGGACATCGTGCTGTACCCGCACTTCACCGATCGGGTGATCCCCGGCTGGTTCGACAAAGGCCTGCCATGGCGGCGCAGCAATCAACAGGGTTTGCAGGACGTGTTGCTGCTGGCGCCATCCAGGGACTACCTGGCCCGCCTGCCCCACGGCAAACTGCCGGACCGCAGCGACTTCAAGCGCTTTTTGGGCGACGACAAAAGCCGCAATAAATACTGGCAAACCGCGATGAGCGAAAGCCAGCGGCTGGGGGATGAGTTTCTGCAACTGGCGGATAACGGTGGCTTGGGCGAGCGCTTGCAGGCGCTTTGACCCAGCGGTATGCGCGGCGCGTGATCAAGCTGTTAAACTCGCCGCCTGCCAGATACCTGACCGAGCTGAAAATACTGTGGAAATCTTCAAAGAGTTTACCTTCGAGTCCGCCCACCGCCTGCCGCACGTGCCGGATGGCCACAAATGCGGGCGCCTGCATGGGCATTCGTTCAAGGTGGCGATCCACCTGAGCGGCGACCTGGATCCCCATACCGGCTGGATTCGCGACTTCTCGGAGATCAAGGCGATTTTCAAGCCGCTCTACGAACGCCTCGACCACAACTACCTCAATGACATCCCAGGCCTGGAAAACCCAACCAGCGAAGTGCTGGCCAAGTGGATCTGGACTGAACTGAAACCGCTTTTGCCGGAACTCAGCGCGATCCGCATCCATGAGACCTGCACCAGCGGCTGCATCTATCGCGGCGAGTAAGCCGGCGTTGTGAAAAAACCACCCTTGGCGGTGGTTTTTTTGTGGCTGCGCACCAACCGTGGTGGCGAATCCACTGATCCAATTTGTATCACCCCCGCACCGCTTTCGTGCCCGACCGGGCAACTCGAACACGTCCTTCTGCGTTGGCTCCCTGTTTGGCTATAAAGATTGTGCACCGTACCGAACGCCGGTCACTGCGACTGATTTGGCACGCGCGGTGCAACAGGCCTCGTCACTCATTCAGGGAGCAAGGCACATGACGCAGCGAGAACCGGGCAACGATTACCCCTTAAGCGAAGTCCCCATGCATGCGCGCAAGGGCCTGGCATCGACCGCCATGGTGCTGCTGGGCTTTACGTTTTTTACCGCAACCATGTTTGCCGGCGGCAAGTTGGGGGTGGCGTTCAGTTTCACTGAGATGCTCGGGGTAGTGGCGTTGGGTAACCTGCTGCTGGGTATTTACGCCGCAGCCCTGGGCTACATCGCTTTCAAGAGTGGTCTGAACTCGGTGCTGATGGGGCGCTTCTGCTTTGGCGAAGTGGGTAGCAAGCTCAGTGACTTGATCCTCGGCTTCACCCAAATCGGCTGGTACGCCTGGGGAACAGCCACGGCGGCCGTGGTGCTGGGTAAATATTTCGAGCTGAGCCAGGGCAGCGTGCTGGCCTTGATGGTGCTGTTCGGGCTGGTGTTTTGCGCCACGGCCTACGTGGGCTATCGCGGGCTGGAGATTTTGTCCTACATCGCAGTGCCGGCCATGGGCTTGTTGCTGTTTTTGTCGATGTGGGTCGCCACGATGAAAGTCGGCGGGCTGGATGGGTTGCTGGCGGTAGTGCCGAGCGCTGAACTGGACTTGTCCACGGCTATTACCCTGGTGTTCGGCACCTTTGTCAGCGGCGCAACCCAGGCCACCAACTGGACGCGGTTTTCCCGCTCGGCCAGGGTGGCGGTGCTGGCCAGCCTGATCGGTTTCTTTATCGGCAATGGCCTGATGGTGCTGATAGGAGCCTATGGCGCCATCGTCTATCAGCAACCTGATGTGGTGGAAGTCTTGTTGCTGCAAGGCTTTGCCATGGCGGCGATGGCGATGCTGCTGCTCAATATCTGGAGCACCCAGGACAACACTATCTATAACTTCGCCGTGGCCGGCTGCAATCTCTTGCGCACCAAACGCCGCAAAACCGTCACCCTGGCCGGCGCGGTGATCGGCACTCTGCTGGCGCTGCTCGGCATGTACGACATGCTGGTGCCGTACCTGATCCTGCTGGGCACGGTGATCCCGCCGATTGGTGGCGTCATCATGGCGGACTTCTTCTACCGCTATCGCGGCCACTACCCTCGCTTGTCCGACGCACGCCTGCCGGCGTTCAACTGGCCGGGGCTGGTGGCGTATGCAGTGGGTACCGTGCTGGCATTCAACTCGCCATGGGTCGCGCCGTTGGTGGGGATCGCTGCGGCATCGCTCACCTACATCGCACTGAGCGCCGTACTGCGCGTGCGGGTGCCCCTGGCTGACGCTGACCCTGGAACCCGAATTTCACGAGAATGGTAACCTGATGGCCGTCTGAACATCGGCATCGCCCTGATGATCTGGCGACTGTCTGCCTGATTGTTTTTAGCCAAGAGGAACTTGCCCATGCACATCATCAACGCCCGCCTGCGCGACCGTGAAGGCCTGCATGATCTGCACCTGGAAAACGGCCGGATCGCCAGCATCACCCCACAAGCGACGCCGCCCGTACTGACGGCCGGTGACCTGGATGCCGCTGCCAACCTGGTGATCCCCCCCTTCGTCGAACCCCATATCCACCTTGACGCCACCCTTACCGCCGGCGAACCCCGCTGGAACATGAGCGGCACGCTGTTCGAAGGCATCGAGTGCTGGGGCGAACGCAAGGCCACCATCACCGAGCAAGACACCAGGACCCGCGCCAAGAAAACCATCCAGGCCCTCGCCGCCCACGGCATCCAGCACGTACGCACCCATGTCGACGTCACCGACCCGGACCTCACGGCGCTCAAGGCCATGCTGCAAGTGCGCGAAGAAAGCATGCACCTGATCGACCTGCAAATCGTCGCCTTTCCCCAGGAGGGCATCGAGTCCTACCGTAACGGCCGCGAGCTGATGGAAGAAGCCATCCGCCTAGGCGCAGACGTGATCGGCGGCATTCCCCACTTTGAATACACCCGCGACCAAGGCGTGAGTTCGGTGAAGTTCCTGATGGACCTGGCCGAACGCACGGGTTGCCTGGTCGATGTGCATTGCGACGAAACCGACGACCCCCATTCGCGCTTTCTCGAAGTGCTGGCCGAAGAAGCCCGCAGCCGCGACATGGGTGCCCGCGTCACCGCCAGCCACACCACGGCCATGGGTTCCTACGACAATGCTTACTGCGCCAAGCTCTTTCGCCTGCTGGGGCACTCCGGTATCAGCTTCGTCTCATGCCCGACCGAAAGTATCCACCTGCAAGGCCGCTTCGACAGCTTCCCGAAACGCCGGGGCGTCACGCGGGTCAACGAACTGCTCGAAGCCGGCATGAACGTGTGCTTCGGCCAGGACTCCATCGTCGACCCCTGGTACCCGCTGGGCAACGGCAATATCCTGCGGGTGCTGGAAGCCGGTTTGCACATCTGCCACATGCTCGGCTACCGCAACCTGCAAAGCGCCCTCGATTTGGTGACCGACAACAGCGCCAAGGCCATGGCCCTGGGTGATCGCTACGGACTGGAGCCTGGACGCCCGGCCAACCTGTTGATCCTTTCAGCGGACAGCGACTACGAAGTGATTCGCAGCCAGGGCCTGCCGCTGTACTCGATTCGTAACGGCAAGGTATTGATGAAGCGTCAGCCGGCACAGGTAGAGTTTGTGTAAGCGAGCGGGTCACTGGATTGAGTCGATATCCAGCGGTTGCGCCCTCCCCAACTCGCTCTGCGTGGCGGGAGGGATACTGGCGATCTGAGTCCGCGTCTGATTTTCACGATGGCGGAACCAGCGCTTGAGGCAAGGTTGCAACGTGACGGAATGGGCATGGCTCCCGTAGATATCGCGGGCCTCAAGACGCCGCCAGCGCAGGGTTTGCAGGCGTTCGCGACTGCTGTTCAGGCGGTCGATCTCGGCGTTCAAGGGCTCGTGATATGCATAGGTCCGGTCGTTGGCTGGGCGATGTCGAGTCAATTCACGCCGCTTGTCTTGCAGTTGTTTGCGCATGGTCGCCAGGGCATGGTCGAGCAGGTCGAATTCGCGCTGGGTCACCAGAGGGCCGTTGCTGTCCACCGCTTGTTGCCAGCGCCGCAACGTCGCCCAGGCGGCAGGTATGTAGCTGGCGGTCATGAAGTGCTGCTTGTATTGCACCAACTGTCTGATCAAACCTTCGCGGTCGGGCATATCACCCTGCACTTGCAACGCTCGATTGCGGCCTGCCTCTTCGATGGACTCACAGCCGGGTTTCCAGAGTACCGACGAGTGCGTGCCATCGGGGAGCATGATCGGCATGAAGTGTTGCTGCTCGCCATGATGCTGGTAAGGGTTGCCGCCAATGCGTACCAGACCTGCGGCGAACAAAAGGCCACCCGCCGTGGGCGCGCTGAATAGCGTAACGGCACCGGGAATCCAGAGTTTCGCGGTGGTGTTCATCCAGGGTGCCGGGACGCTGGGGACGGGGTCGTTGTGGTTGACGATGCGGTGGTGGACCAGCGTGGAAGCGCCAGCGGTGAACGCGGAGTCGGCGGCACGGGGCGCGCCGTAGGTATAGAGGAGGATGTTGTAGTTTGCATCGGGAATTCGTCGTAAGCCTTCAGCCAGAAGCAACGCAATCGCGCCGCCCAGGCTGTGGCCACACATCACAATGCGCTGGCCGGTGTGAAACTGATCGAGGTAGCGCAATACGAACTTACGTACTGCTCGGTACGCCTGATAGAAACCATCGTGCGCTTTGCCAACCCCCTCCGCGAAATGCACCTGGTGGGCGTTGGCATCGCGCAATCCATCTGCGGCACTGGCAGTCCCACGCACCGCTATCAGGATGACCTCATCGTGGTGAGTGATGAACGCTTGGGTATCAGTGCCGTCTTTTTCGTCATCGAAGAAATGCGAGCGCGCGGGGTGTTCCTGTTGATCGCCCAGTTCCGGGCGATTCTGGGGGTACAACGCAGGGTCGAACGGCAGGATTTCGAAGCGCCGGGAGTACGGGACTTCCTCATAGAGTGGGTAGAAACGCTGTGTTTGCTCAGGATCAACTCGCCACGCTTCCTGATGCCCAGCGAGCTGTTCGGCAAACAGATTCCCGACACTGGGATCCAGCGGAAAACGCACTTCATCCTGGGGTTTCTCCGGCGGCACCTGACCGAAGCTGCAATAGCTCAGTGATGCAAATAACGCCAACTGGTATAGGTTCAAGGCGCAGAAATCATCCTGCGTTGACAACATCGGGCGCAGGGCTCGAAGCGGGCGGACTTCAAGAACGGTGTGGTTGTTGGGGAATAGTACGACCCCGAACAAGGTCGGCTGGGGAGGACCGAAGCTTAGGTCTGCCATCATTTTCAGGGCGTGGCGTTGGGGGCGATGAGGTGAAGGTGCCACGGGCGGAAGATGAGCAATGTGACGAACGAAGTCACTCACTTCAACCTGGTAAAACTGATCGCCATTCTGACGGGAGTGACTAAGCCCGGTTCGCTTGCCAGTGGGATCTGAAAATTGCGTTTGCTCAGCTCTGACTTGGAGTTCGGTGATAGGTAATGGATATTTTTCTCGCGCCTGCAATGTCGAATAAAAGGTGCCCTTCGTCTCGAATTCAGCATCGAAAACCAGCACGACAGGACCACGGCAGTGCCCGTCTACACGGGCGAAACCGTCACCGTTCAGATGTCCTTTGTACGGCTGCCCCGCACTGTCAAAAACTTCATATTTAAGCCCTCCATAGGCTTTCCCTTCGCCTGATTCATCTACCAGGCAAAAACTCAACATGCCATCACGCAACGCACAGGCAGGCATTTTTTCATTAAAAAAGGGTTGCTTCCATTGTTCCATCGTCATGTCTGGATATCCTTATTCAGTACAAGTCGGGTATATGTCGCATATGCGCCCATCGGGCATTTTGAAAGGTTTGAAATCCGTAGTGTTACCCATGCAGAACGCGTACTGGTCCTCCAGACTCGCCCCTCGGCAACGTTTCCAGCCTTTAGGAAAACGAACCCAGTTGTCACCCATGTAAGGTCTTTCTTCGTTAGTCAGGCCCAGCTTTATCAATATACTTTTCCGTCTCAATTCATCTCGCGAAAAACCTCCGCCAGCGTGGGTTGTGCGCGATTGCCCACTAGCGCCCAACGAATTACAGCTCAGAACCTTCCTCAATGCATGTATCGGCCCCACGGTCCGAAACAACCACTGACATTGCCACAACAACTCCTGAATCCCAGACTCAGGCATCCTCGGTATTTCTCCCGCTAAGCTATCGCGAATGGAAATTCCCGCAATATCCCCCCCAACATCCCCATCCCGTGTCCCCCATTTCGCATAAAAATCAAACTCCACGCCACGCAACACCAGCGGGCACCCGCCCACTGTTTCATTCAGCGGCAATTGATAACTCACCCGACTGGCCGCTGCTTTGTAGTCTGTAAAAAAGACCTTGCGCTCCGGCCGCTTGCCTCGGCGCCTTGGCAACGTGCAGGCCTCACCCGTCGCGGGCCCGTAATTGGCAGCTGTTTTAAGTTCAAATTGCGGCGGCAAATCCACCTGCAGCGTAAAGCTATCGACCGGCTTTGCCGCGCACCCCCACAGCCCCGCCATTCCCAGCGCAAGCGACACCCCCAAGATGCGTCTAGTCATCTGCTTTCTCCATCCGGTGCCACTGCTGCAACACCCGTTGGAAATGATCTTCGGGGGGTTCTCCAGCGGTTGGCTGCCAACGAATACCACTGTCGCGAGTGGCCTCTTCCAACCGTCGCACCACCAGAAACTCAAGTTGTTCAGGCCTGCGCCATTGCCAAGCGCGAGCTTGTTCCAGCACCTGGGTCAACCAGACTCTGGGGTCTTGGAATTCGACCAGCGCCGCCAGGCTTTCACTGTGCTCAGCCAGCAGATAACGCAAGATATTGGCGTGCAAAATGGCGTGGGCATTTGGGTTGGGTATGCTCAGCCAAGGCGCTGGATCAGGCACCGAATAGTCACCGGGTAACGGGTTGTTCCCACAGTGCCAGCGGCCTTCATGCCAGTAGCACACACTGATCAGCGGGCCAAGGAATGCTGGCCACTGCTCACTGCTCAGGTGGTTCAGCGCCCGCGCCAGCGTACGATTGTCGTGAAAGCGGTACAGCGCCTGGTTACCTTGCGGCCCGACCAGCAGCCGGTCGCGCCAATGTTGCGTCACGCCCGTCAGGTCCACGGCTGGCAAACTGCCCAACCAGCCCCAATTCGTCTCGGGGTTTTGAAGAAGATCCAGCAGCGCAGGCTCGCCGACCTGATCCAGCAACAGGATCAAGGGGCCCGCCGTGGCGATTTCCGCCAGCGGGGTTTGTGCGTAGAGACTGCAATACTCGAGTAACCCCCGCGCTGCCAACATCGGCTGGCGGGCTGCGTTCTCGCCTTCAAGTATCAAGCACAACCTGCGCCCTGCCTGCAGTTGTTGGCTCATCCATTGGCTTGGAAGAGTGTCCATCAGGCCGCCCTCTCACTGACATTGCACAGCCCTTCTCGGCAGCACTCGCACACCGCACAGAAGTCCGCGCCCAGTTCCCTGGCCAAGTGCATGATGGCGCCCTGGACAACGGAGACTTTCGGACGCTCGACAACCGATGCAGACTTCGCCGAACGAATGGCGGACGGAGTGCCACCCAAGGTGATGGGCCGGCTGGCGAAAATGCCGCCCGCCTGGATAACCAGGTGCTCTCCTCCGGCTTTGAAGCTCAGTTGCGCACCTGCGTCGATCACCAGGCTGACACCGGCCTTGAGATGCACCTGTTGCCCGGCTTCAATCACCAGGGTTTGCCCGACATACGTCTGGCTATCGCCCTGCACATCCAAGTGATCGCTGGCTTTAAGTACCACCTTGCGATCACCCGTAACGTGACGATGCTCTTCGCTTTCCAGGTGAACCGTGCTTAACCCCCGAATGATTTCCCGCCGCTCACCCGCGACTTCCAAGTGAGCGTCATGCCCCACCTGCTGCTCAAGATCCCGTTGAGCGCGGACGTAAATAAGTTCCTCGCCACGACGGTCTTCAACGTGCAACTCGTTGGAACCGCCGCCGCCCAGGGTACTGCGGCTGCGCAAGACACTGCGGGTCTTGTGTTGCGGCAAGGGATAGGTCGGCATGTGCAACGCATTGGGCAGGCAACCGTGGACCAACGGCTGGTCCGGGTCACCTTCCAGAAACGTCACCAGTACTTCCATGCCCACCCGTGGGAGCATCGTGGTGCCAAACCCGTCACCGGCCCAAGCCGACGCCACCCGTACCCAACCACTGCTTTTGTCGTCGGTCTTGTCCAGCCGGTCCCAGTGAAACCGCACTTTCACCCGGCCGTACGCATCGCAATGCACCTCCTCACCGGCAGGCCCGGTCACCGTTGCGGTCTGGGTGCCGTTGATGGTCGGCTTGGGGTGTTTGAGGGGCGGTCGATGCGTCGCCCTCCACGGTGTCGCCGTGAAGCGGTTGCGATACCCCTGGAAGGTGCCGTCCTCACCTACTGCCTCCTCCAGCACCTGCGGCTGATAGCCCTCATGACGGACCGAGGTAATCAACCACAAATCGTTGCAAAGCGGATCTGGATGGTCACGCAACTCAAGAAAGTGCCCACTGCACAGCGCCGGTTGGTCGCTTTTGCCCGACGCACGATAACGGTCGCGCTGATGGCGTTCCAAGCCTCTGCGAGCCAGGCGCAAACCCCGTTCATGGCCACTGAACCCGGCGGGATAGCGGTAGTCTTCAAGGGATTGTTCTGCTGTGGAACCCGCAGCGGCCTGCAGGCGCAGGGACGGATGCTCGAAATCATGATCACGCCGCACCGTTTGCCCACTGCGGGTACGAAGCCGCACATCGAAACGCTGGATAACCCGAGTGTCAGCCTTCGGTCCGCCAGCTGGGGAATAACGCTGCGCGGGCAAGCGGCGAAACGCAGTCTGGTCATCGCCAAACACCAGCACATGCGCGTCTGCGCTGTGACGGAAGTGGTAATGAATGCCCTCCTCTTCGCACAGCCGCTGGACGAACTGCAGATCGGTTTCCGCGTATTGCACACAGAACGTGCGCGGCGGGTACACCACCGGGCCCAGCTCAAAGACATGGCTGTCGGCCAAAATGCCGTGTTGTTCAAGGACTGTGGCGATGATCTGGGGAACGCTGCGCTGCTGGAAAATCCGCTGGTCGCGCCGGTGGGCAAGGTAGGCAAGACGCGGTGCCAGCGTCAGGTGGTAGCAGGTGAGTCTTCGACCCGGATCCCGCCGGCCGATCGCGTAAACCTGCCCGTGCAGGCCTTCGCTGGCTTCACCGAAATCCAGGTAGGCGGGTTGATGAAGCAACGACTCCAGGTCAAGGTCGGGGTCTTCGCTGACGCCCTTTATCTGGATGAAATACGGTTGGTCGAGAAACTCCTGGCCTTTGAATTCAAGTACCTGGAAGTCTGTATTCATACAGGGAAATATCAACTTGAAACGTGAAGAAACAAACGCGTCAACCATCCTTTGTTACCCGCCAATGTTATTGCCAATCTGAATTTTTATCCGGCTGAACACTGAATAAATGCCGATAAAAAGCGCCTGAACACCGCAAAGCTTAGCGATCCCAGGAAAAAAATCGGCCCTGTTAAAGTAAAAAAGAAGTTTCGTACGGCAAAGCTAGAAGTGTCTTTTAGGAAACAAAGAATCGAGGCCCTAGACCACTTAATTAAAAAAGAAATCCCCTACAACAACTTGCAGTTAAATAACTAATAGATAGCGAAACGGCTGACAACCACTCAGGGCTTCAGCCGTTCAAACAGGTTTATGCCTGAGGCGATGCAGTCCCAAAAAGGCTGACGCTCAGTAGCGTTTCAGCCTGCGTCTGCAAACGCACTGGCGCAGTGCCACCCGGCATCACCACCGCCACTTCACCACCTTCGACCCAACCCGCTCGCCACGCCGCACATGCCACAGCACTGGCGCTGGTGCCGGAGGACGCCGTGGGGCCCTCTCCCCGTTCGAACACCCGGGCAATAATCCGATTGCCGGACTGCCGGGCCGCCCACTGCAAATTGACCCCCGCCAAACAGGGCCGACCACTGCCTGCCGGGGGCGCAAAGGCTATTGCCTGCAGTTGTTCGAACAGCGCGGGCTGCTGCATCAGCAGGTTGTCCGGCAAGGCCGACACGTGCTCGACCAACGTCACGCAATGGGGATTGCCCACGCGCACAAACTGGCTGTGGGTCCACTGCGAGTCAATCGCCGCCAACGCTGTTACGTGGCTCAGTTCAGTACCGCCGAGCAACGCCTGCTCGACGCCGTGCGCGCCCACCGCCGACGGCCCGAAACCGGGCAAACCCAATGCCAGCCAGAAGCCCTGGCGGTGCTCATGGACGGCTGGCTCGACCCGCGTTGCTACCGGCGACCCCGCATCAGGTTTGTCATGATGCACGCGCAATTCACAGGCCTGGGTCATCAGGCCCTGGTCCGTGAGTGCCTGGGCAAAAATCGTCAGCCCGTTGCCACTGCGTTCGGCCAACGAGCCGTCGGTGTTGACGATCAACAGGTCAAACGGCGGCTCGGCCTGGAAAGGGCCAACCAGCAAGCCATCACATCGGTGGGCTTTCGCATTGGCTGGACGCGGCGTCGAACCCCAGTCGCACTCCGACGTTATCGCCAGGGACGCCCAATGCTCGCGAGCACACGCGGCCTGCGCGGCGCTATCGGGCAGCTCGATACCCCGGCCGCGTAAAAACGCAGGGCTGACTACGCCATAAATATTGCCCCGTGCATCATAGAACCGGGTCATGGCGCCGCCTGCCTTAAAATCTTCATCGTTTAGTCCGTTCGATTGCCTACACACTGGAACAGCAGCGTATTACACAACAAAGCGTTTGTGGGAACCCGGCTCGATCCCCAAGGCCTGATGTGCAAGGATGTCGCGCCGGACATCGTTCGTTGAACGCAAAACCAAGGATTCTTCATGACTGCCATCCCCACCTCAGCGCCCGTGGTTCCCGGGCGACTGGAACAAATGTCGACCCGTATCGCTTTTTTCATTGCCGGCTTCGGTATTGCAGCCTGGGCGCCGCTGGTGCCCTATGCCAAAGCGCGTGCGGCGTTGAGTGATGGCACGCTGGGTCTGCTGTTGTTATGCCTGGGGGTGGGGTCGATCATCGCGATGCCGGCTGCGGGTGCGTTGGCATCACGCTACGGTTGCCGACGTGTACTGAGCGCCGGCACGGTCATGATCTGCCTGGCCTTGCCGATACTTGCCACGGTCAGCTCGATTCCGTTGCTGATCGCCGGGTTGTTTCTGTTTGGCGCGGGACTGGGCACGGTGGACTCCACGGTGAACCTGCAAGCCGTCATTGTTGAGCGCGCGAGTGGCAAAACCATGATGTCGGGCTTTCATGGTCTGTTCAGCCTGGGCGGCATCGTTGGGGCTGCGGGGGTTGCCGGGTTACTGGGGTTGGGCCTGTCGCCTCTGCAAGCAACGCTGGTAGTGATCGTCATCATGGCGGTGGCGCTGCTCAAGGCCGCGCCGCACTTGCTGCCCTACGGCAGTGAAAGTTCGGGCCCGGCGTTTGCGATTCCCCACGGCGTGGTGCTGTTTATCGGCTGCCTGTGCTTTATCGTTTTTCTGGCCGAGGGGGCGGTACTCGACTGGAGCGCGGTGTTCCTCAGCGCCGAGCGCGGGTTGGATGAAGCCTACGCCGGCCTGGGTTACGCCGCCTTTGCTTTGACCATGACCGCGGGACGCCTGACTGGCGATGCCATCGTACGGCGCCTGGGCGCTACGCGGGTGATTGTGGCGGGGGGTTCCCTGGCAGCCGCCGGGGTCTTTCTCGCCACATTGTCGCCCGCCTGGGAGATGGCTTTGCTGGGTTACGCGCTGGTGGGGGCCGGCTGTTCAAATATCGTCCCGGTGCTCTACACCGCCGTCGGCAAGCAGACCCTCATGCCGGAGCATATCGCTGTACCCGCCATTACCACGCTGGGGTATGCCGGTATTCTGGCCGGGCCCGCCATGATCGGCTTCATTGCTCACGGCAGCAGCCTGGCAAGCGCCTTCCTGTTGATCGGTGGATTGCTGGTGGCCGTGGCAATCAGCGGAAAAATACTGCGGGTATAAATGAAATAGAGCATGAGCTTCTTGAGTCGCTCAAGAAGCTCCCTCAGGAAGCGCGTTCAGAGGCCTTTTTCTTTTTTCTCGTTTTCCATCCAGCGGTCAACGCTGTAGTTCTTGATCCAGCCGTCATGGTTATGGCTGCCAAAAATATTGGTGCCGTTCGCCTTGTTACTGTCCAACGAGTCGAGCAAGCCTCGCTCAACCAAATTCTTGGTGATATACACCTGGTTCTCGCTGTATTTTTTCTTCGGGAACCCGGTCGCCGGATCCCGCACGGTCTGACCATTTTTATCCGTTTCGTCAGGGTCCTTGCTCATCTCGATAATCGTGTCTTTTTTTACATAGCGGTGCTTCTCAAAAAAGAAACTGTAGTCTTCCGACATATCGCGTATGTCATCAAACATGGCTCTGAATGCCTGGACCAGCTGCAGATCGGTTTTCGCATGGTACGGATCTGCGCTCTGGGTGTTGGGGTTGGTATTGCCAACCAATGAACCAGAGGCCTTGGACAGACTTTCAGCGGTGAGGTGTCGATCCTTTCCAAGCACCGCCTGGTTCAAACGCGGGCGGTTGACTGTCTCCCGAAACAGCATGATGACGCGCTCGGGGACCGCGCTGGTGCTCGGGTCCTCGCTCGCGATCTTGTGCATCGATTGCTGGGTCAGGTGCCCGTCTTCCTTGAATGCATCCAGTACTGGCAACTTCAGATTGTTACTCAAGTCGGTCGCCAGCAGGTGGTCGTCCGAACTGACGTAAGGATTCCCGACTTTCGACATGCCACCGTACATGTTCTGACCGTCAAAATGCCGGGCGGCACCGTTGGCGAATCGATCGGAATAAGGCTGTGCAACGGGGAGTGGCTTGCCCAGCGCACGCGAATCTACCGAAAATCGAGCATGCCCCCCGCCTCCCGGTAGCGCATCAGCGGCTTTCGGTACTGTACGTAATAAATCATTAACCCTGCTAATCATGGTTCTTCTCCACTAAATGTTGACTCCATCGCCTAAGCACTGACACAGGCTGAGTGGCGTTCATGCATCAGTGGTTCCTCCGAAAGGCCGAGCAAAATTCGACTAACTGTAACCATCTGCCCGCCCAGGGACCGACTCGCATCACCCCGGCATACTTAACGCTTGGGCAGCTTGAGCTTGCTCCAGATACTCGGGAAGAGTGAGCACGGCGAACTGGACGCCTGTTCTTCTGCCACCGTTCGAGCGCCCTTGTCGAAATCCTCGGCGGTAGGTGCCTTGAAGCTGCTCTTGGGCGACGACGTGAGATTGACCTGCGGGGGTGGCATGACCAGCGTCGCAGCGTTGTACTGGGCGTGGCGGGGTTCAAATGATGGCGAATTCATGGTCAAGACCTTATCCGGTAGATAAAGGCACCCGCCGATAGCCAGTGGCGGAGGTCGTTTTCTAAGCCGTGGCGTTGCGTAGATGATGTGTTCATGATTGAACGTGCGGCTCATGCATGCGCATTTTACTGCCGGGTGCCCCGTGCTGCGCGGCACGAGGCAGTCGGGGGGTCTAACCCAGCAGGCTCAGCAGCTTCAACAGTTCGGATCGCGTAGCCTTTCCGTCACGCAACGGTCCAAAAATATTGTCCATCAATCCACCCAGGTTCGAGCGCGCCATGACCTCCTTGGACAATTGGATGAGATGATCCCTATGCCGATCACCGGTCAAAGGTTGCGACGCGAGTTTTTCGAACGTACTCAGCTCTATTGAACGGTTCCAGAACCCCCCCTTCAACGCATTAAAATGCCTGAGCACGTCCAAGACGATGTCTTTGTCGGTGGCGAGTTTCAAGGGGTTGTCGGAACGCAGATAGCTCTTGATGTCATTCCTGGACAAGCGGTTATCCAATTCACCTGTCCGACCGTTTCGATCCAAGGCCTGCATCAGTTCCGGACGGCGCAACATCTCTCTTGCCAGGCGAATATTGCTGTCAATGTGCGGATTACCGGTCAATGGGCGAGCCGCCATATTGTGTACGCTTTGGGTCGTGACCTCTCGCGACGGCCATGGCCCCCGAAAGGCATCATAATTTTTCAATAACTGCTCGGCCAGTTGCTCTCCAGTTCGCTTGGAATAATGAGGATCCGGCAGCGAGGGATTCGGACGCGGTGGCGGGCCTGGATTTGGTCGCACGCCCTCAGGCAGCGGACGCGCCGGTGGGCCCGGATTTGGCCGCACCCCCTCCGGAAGCGGACGTAACGGTGGGCCCGGGCGCAAGTGGCCGTGACACGGTGCCGGGTGCCTCGGTGCACTATCAAACATCAGCCCGGATTGGCGGCCTTGAGTGTTGAAGGTCACGCCTACCGTCTGCTGGCGATTTGCAGGCGGATGAGGTTGCGCAGGACCGGACGGGGCACCTGCGTGTGTGTCGTGATTGGGGGACTGTGTAGCAGGTTGGTTGAGTACTGATACCGACATTGAGCTCTCCAGTTCGGTTTTTTCAGGCGCCTCACCTCGCGGACCCAGCCCTCGACGTCAACTAACCGTCAAAAAAACCAGCGCAAGCAGGCTCTTTCTGTGTGGCAGAACAGGGGAAGTCGGTTCCTGAAAGTGCTGAAGTTTTCCAATACCTCGTAGGAAGAGCCCATACAGGCGCGTGCCGTGCAACCTGTGCATGGCCGCCCCTGGTCGGGAGGGGCGGCGACATCTGGATGTCAGCGCAGAATCAAAACCCGACGCTCGCCTGCACAAAGAACGTACGCGGCTCGCCCAGGTACAGCCCGGCGTTGTTGTCGCTGGAGCGCGTGTAGTGCTGCTGGTCAAACAGGTTTTTCACGCCCACGCCCAGTTTCAGGTTCGACAGGTGCTCGCCGAAGTCATACCCGCTGCGCACGTTGACTGAAACATAACCGGGGATATCACCGTATTGGCCGTCTGCCGTGCCTTGGGTGACGTAGGTGCTGGTGGTGCCCGGTGCGCGCTGGCCGGACTGGGCGTAAACGTCCAGGTTATGGGTCCAGCGGTTGACGTCGTAGCGCAGGCCCAACGTGGCCACTTCCCGTGAATACAACGGCAGGTCACGGCCCTTGAAGGGTACGTCACCTTCGGAGGTGGCCTTGGTGTAGGTAAAACCGGCATTGGCGGTCAGGCCGTCCAGGCGTGGGTCCAGGTTCGACAGGTCATAGTGAGCCGACGCTTCGATGCCGGTGTGCTTGGTGGCGCCCAAGTTGGTCCAGCCCACGGCATTGCTGACGTATTGCAGTTCATCCGAGAAGTCGATGTAGAAGTACGTCAGTTCGCCGCCCCACACGCTGTCGTTGTAGCGAGTACCGACCTCGTAAGTCTTGGCCTTTTCCGGGTTCAGGCCGTTGGCGGTCTGGTCGCCGGTTCCGCCCTGGCCCAGTTGGAAGTACTGCAGGCTGCCGAAAGACGTTTCGTAGTTGGCGAACAGCTTCCAGGCATCGGAGAGGTGGTACATCACGCTCAGGGCCGGCAGGGGCTCGTTGTTGTGGACCTCGCGGCGTTTTTCCGAGGTGCGGGTGCCGTTCAGTGCAACCACTGGGCGGTCGTGCCACTCGGTGCGGATATCTTCGAAGCGAATTCCAGGCGTCACCGTCCACTTGCCGATATCGATTTTGTTATCAATATAGAACGCGTTGGCTTCGGTACCGCCTGTGCGGTCTTGATACACGTGGCCGTCACTCTGCCCTCCCGGTGTCGGCACGTTGTTGATCAGGTTCAGGCTGGTGGCCTGCTCATGCATGCCTTCTTTGAGGTAGCGATAACCGACGCTGACTTCCTGGGTGCTGGGGCCCACATCGAACACATGGGACACCCGCGGCTCGATGCCGAACGTGTAGTAGGTGCGCGGGTAGGAACCCAGGGTCGCGAGGTCGCGGTTGGCGATGTTGCTGCCACGGAAACTGTCGGAGTAGTAGGTCAGCACTTCGGCCTGGGTACGGTCGTCGATCTGCCGGATGTACTTGAAGGACACATCCTTGCGCCGCCCGCTGAAATTGTCCCAGTCGCGCACCGACTGGTACGGGTTGGCGTCGAACTGCTTCTGGGTGAGGCCGCCGGGCATGTCGGCGCTGGCGTCGTAGTAGTGGAAGTTCAGCGAGAAGTCGTCTTGATCGGTGGGTGCCCAGTGGGTCTTGAGGATTACGTCGTCGATGTCGTTGGAGTTGTTGCTGTTGCGATAACCGTTGCCATTGACCCCGGAGTACAGCAGCGCAACGCCGATGCCGTTGTCGGCCGTGCCGCCGATGAAGGCGTTCTCGATGTGCTTCCAACCACCATGGGCGGAGGTTTGCAGGGTGGTGCCGACCTCGCCGGAAAATGTCTGCGGGATCGCACGGGTCACGAAGTTGATCACGCCGCCGACGTTCTGCGGCCCATAACGCACGGAGCCGGCGCCACGCACCACGTCGATGCTGTCCAGGTTACCGGCGGAAATCGGCGCCATCGACAGCTGTGGCTGGCCGTACGGCGCGAACGCCGCCGGCACGCCATCGATCAGCACCGTGGAGCGTGGCGACAGGCGTGACGTCAGGCCGCGCACGCCGACGTTGAGGGAAATATCGCTGCCGCCGGTGCCGTTGGATTCCTGCACCTGCACGCCAGGCACGCGACGCAGCACGTCACCGACGTTCATCGCGCCCTGCTCCACCATGGCTTCACGGCGAATCACCGTGCGCGCGCCAGGATGGTTTTGCACCACTTCGGCGTTGGCATCGCCGAGCCAGTCGCCGACCACTCGGATGTCGGTGGCGCCCAGTTCCACGGGAGAACCGGCCTCACCCGTGCCGACGCTCAGCGGGCGCAGGGTCACGGAACCGGCGTCGATCTGATAGTCCAGGCCACTGCCTTGCAGCAGTTGGCGCAGGGCTTGTTCGGGAGAGAGGTTGCCGTCGACAGCAGGTGACTGTTTGCCCGCGACCATGTCGGGGCTGAAAAACACCTGCAAGGACGTTTGCTGGCCCAACTGGCTCAGCGCCGCGCCCAGGGGCTGGGCCTGGATATGGATAGCGTCGGCCGCATAGGCTGCAGGCAGTGCGGCGCTGACGGCAAGTGCCAGGGCCAATGGCGCCCAACGGGAGATTTTATTGTTGTTAACGGCGAGTATTTTCACGTCTGACCCAGTCCTGTGATCGCAAGAGTATGCGGCTGTTAATGCAAACCAGTTGCAGCTGCAGGAGAAGACGATGGGCGCGGAGAAAACCTGAACCTCAGCGTGAAATAATTTCCTGGCTGCCATCCGGCAGGGTTCGCAGGGTTACCGGCAGGATGTGCGGCAATGCTTTGAGCAAGGCATCGGTGTCGTTGGCCTTGAACACGCTGGTCAGCCGCAGGTTACCGACGGCAGGCGAGCTGACGCGTAGCGGTTGCTCGCGGTAGCGCGACACTTCCCGCGCCACTTCCCCCAGCGTCGCGTTGTTGAACACCAGTTTGCCGCTGCGCCAGGCCGTCAGCTCATCGGTATTCACGGCGTAGGACGCCGCCACCAGCCCTTTGCGGTCCACATGCGTCCCCAGGCCCGCCGTCAGTGTCACCATCTCATCCGGTGAACGCCCTTGGACCTTCACGGTGCCGACCTCAACCATCACCCGGGTCTGGTCGTCATCGCGGCGCACATCAAAGCGCGTGCCGGTGACCGTCACCTGCCCTGCCCCGGCCGCGACCACAAAGGGGCGGCTGGTGTCGTGCTCGACGCTGAACATGGCTTCGCCCTGTTTAAGCTCCACACCGCGCCGGCTTTTTTCGTAGTGCACCGCCACCACGCTGCGGCTGTTCAACTCCATCACCGAACCGTCCGGCAGTGCCACCTGGCGATGCTCACCCAGGCGCGTGCTGAACTCGGCACTGTAGGGCTTCGGATGATCAAGGCCACTGAACAGGCCCAGCCCCAGGGCAATCGCGACCACACTGGCCGCGACGGCATAACGCAGCACGGCCCGCCGCTTGGGAGGCGCCTCGCATAACGCCTGCAAACGGGCCTTGGGCAGCAGGTCGGTGGCACTCCACAGGCCTTGCAGCACATCGAATTCATACTGGTGTTCGGGGCTTTCAGCGCGCCAGGCGTCGAAACGCTGGCGCTCGGTGGCGTCCAGCTCGGCGTCTTGCAGGCGTACAAACCATTGCGCGGCTTCATCGCGGGCACGGCTATCCATCATGGAAGGTCCTGTTTCAGAGCGAGCTTGAGTCATGGGGCCAGCGCGTCCAGGCGGTCACGCAGATGCCGCAGGGTGCGGATCATATACTTTTCCACCATGTTCTTGGACAATCCCAGGCGTTCGGCGATTTCCTGCTGGGTGAGGCCCTCGATTTTCTGCCAGATAAAAATCTTGCGGCAGTTGAGCGGTAACTCGGCCAAGGCCCGCTCGATGGATTGCGCCAATTGGATCGCGTGCATGGCATGCTCCGGGTCGCCACTGTGGGGTGAGCGCTGATCAAAGTCTTCCAGGGCGATGGCGTCGCGGCGGTCCTCGCGGCGGTAGGCGTCCACCGCGATGTTGCGCGCCGTTTGATGCAAATAGGCGCGCGGTTGCGTGATGTCGGTGGAGGTGGACTCAAGCACCCGCACAAAGGTGTCGTGGGCCAGGTCTTCGGCCTGCTGACGGTTTCTCAGGCGGCGCGTCCAGGTTCCGATCAACTCTTCGTAGTGCTCGAAAAAGCCTGTTCTGCGGGGCGGCTGAGGGATCATCGCGGAAGCACTGGGGAGGCGGGGCGTGAATAGTAATGCTTCCTATTAAGTCGAGCAATTGCTACCTGTCGCCCGCCGGCTGCCCCGTGGATGAACTTACCTTGTGCGCCATCAGTCAGCTAACTGAACTCATCAATTAACAGGCTGGGTGGGCAATGCACATCTCGTTGGAGCAACAAGTGGCACTGGTGACGGGCGCCAGTTCCGGAATCGGCGCTGGCGCGGCCAAGGCCCTCGCGCAGGCCGGGGCTGCGGTGGTGCTGAACTACAACCGCCAGGCCGCCCCGGCGCAAGCACTGGCGGCGCAGATCAACGCCGACGGCGGCCGGGCGATTGCCCTTGGCGCCGACGTGTCCAAAGAGGCCGATGTAGAACGGCTGTTCGCCCAGACCCTCGATGCGTTCGGCCACTTGGATATCCTGGTGGCCAACTCCGGCATGCAGAAGGACGCCGCCGTGGTCGACATGACCCTCGACGACTGGAACAGCGTGATCGGCGTCAATCTCACCGGCCAGTTCCTCTGTGCCCGCGCCGCGCTGCGTATCTTCAACCGCCAGGGCATCCGTGAAGGTGTGTCGCGGGCGGCGGGCAAAATCATCCACATGAGTTCGGTGCACCAACTGATCCCCTGGGCCGGGCATGTGAATTACGCCGCGTCCAAAGGCGGCGTGGAGATGCTGATGCGCAGCCTCGCCCAGGAAGTCAGCGAGCAGCGCATCCGCATCAACGGCATCGCGCCAGGGGCGATTCGCACGGCGATCAACCGCGCCGCCACCGAAGGCGTGGCGGAAAAAGAGCTGCTCAAGTTAATTCCATATGGCCGCATCGGCGATGTGGAAGACGTGGCCAACGCCGTGGTCTGGCTGGCCAGCGACGCCTCCGACTATGTGGTCGGCAGCACCTTGTTCATTGATGGCGGCATGAGCCTGTATCCGGAGTTTCGTGGCAATGGTTGATTTGAAGAAGGTTGATTTTAAAAACGAAGCCCAGAGCGCCATCGATGCCCACGGCATCATCGGCGACATGCGCAGCGCCGCGCTGGTGAACGATAAAGGCAGCATCGACTTTTTCTGCTGGCCGGAATTCGACAGCCCGTCGATCTTTTGCGCGCTGCTCGACACCCCCGACGCCGGCATCTTCCAACTCACGCCTGACCTGCCCAACGCCCGCCGCGAACAGATCTACCTGCCGGACACCAATGTGCTGCAAACCCGCTGGCTCAGCGATGAAGCCGTGGTGGAAATCACCGACCTGCTCAGCATCAGCGAAGAAGTCGATGACCTGCCCCTGCTGATCCGCCGGATACGCGTGGTCAGCGGCCAGGCCAACATTCACCTGCGCTGCGCCGTGCGCCACGACTATGCACGCACGCCAACCACCGCGTCCCTCGATAACGGCACTGTGTGCTTCAACGCCGATGGCCAGCCCGGTATGCGTCTGTCGAGCAGCCATCCATTGCAACTCGAAGACAACGCGGCCGTGGCGAGCTTTACCCTGACTCAGGAAGAAGGCGCCGAATTTGTCCTCGGCGGCCAGGACGATGAACGTGTCGACAGTCGCTGTACCGACCTGGCGCTCGCTCACACCTTGAAGTTCTGGCGTGGCTGGATCGCCCAATCGAACTACCGCGGGCGCTGGCGCGAAATGGTCAACCGCTCGGCGTTGGCGCTCAAACTTCTGACCTCGCGCAAACACGGCGCAATCATTGCTGCCGCCACCTTCGGGCTGCCGGAATCACCCGGCGGCGAGCGCAACTGGGACTACCGCTACACCTGGATCCGCGATGCGTCGTTTACCGTCTACGCCTTTATGCGCCTGGGCTTTGTCGACGAGGCCAATGCCTACATGCGTTGGCTCAAGGGCCGGGTCAGCGACTGCTGCGGCCAACCGACCAAAATCAACATCCTGTATGGCATCGACGGTCGCCAGGAGTTGCCTGAAACCCACTTGGATCACCTGAGTGGCCACGGTGGCGCCAGGCCGGTGCGCATCGGCAATGAGGCGGTCGACCAGATCCAGCTGGATATTTATGGGGAGTTGATGGACGCGGTGTACCTCGTCAACAAGTACGGCGAAGCCATCTCCCACGAGGGCTGGAAACACACGGTAGAAGTCGTCGATCAGGTCTGCGAAATCTGGGACCAGAAAGACGTGGGCATCTGGGAAATGCGCGGCGAGCAACACCACTTCCTGCATTCGCGACTGATGTGCTGGGTGGCCCTGGACCGCGCAATCCGCCTGGCTTCCAAACGCTCGTTGCCGGCGCCGTTTGCGCGCTGGGACAAGACGCGCCAGGCGATCTACGCCGACATCTGGAGCAACTTCTGGAACGACGAACGCGGGCATTTTGTGCAGCACATCGGCAGCACGGCGCTGGACGGTTCGATGCTGCTGATGCCACTGGTGCGCTTCGTCGCGGCCACCGACCCGCGTTGGTTGAGCACCCTGGACGCGATCCAGAAAAGCCTGGTGCGTGACGGCATGGTCTACCGCTACCGCAACGACGACAGCCAGATCGACGGCCTGCAAGGTACCGAAGGCGCATTTACCGCGTGCTCGTTCTGGTACGTCGAATGCCTGGCCCGCGCCGGCCAGGTGGAGAAAGCCCACCTGGAATTCGAACAACTGTTGCGCTACGCCAACCCACTGGGGCTGTACGCCGAAGAGTTCGACAGCCATGCACGGCATCTGGGCAACACGCCACAAGCGTTGAGCCATTTGGCGCTGATCAGCGCGGCGACGTTCCTGGACCGCAAGTTGAGTGGGGAGAAAACGGTGTGGCAACCTTGAGAGCTGGTCGGTAAGGCGCCGATGCATCGCACTCCAAATGCGTGGCGCATTGACCGACACACACTCAAGGGCTGACACACGATTCTGTGGTGAGCGGGCTTGCCCCGCTCACCACAGAAGCCCGCTCACCACAGGGGGCTTGCTTCCCTTCAAATGTACTAACGCTGGCCAACCACGGAGCCCAACCATGACCCTGACCGCCCGATTGCACCACGTGCAAACCTCCGTGCTCGACATCCACTACGAGGCCCACGGTCCTGCCGATGGCGAGCCGGTGATCCTGCTGCATGGTTTCCCTTACGACCCGCGTGCTTATGACGCGATTGCGCCGGTGCTCGCCGAGCGCGGCTGCCGGGTGTTGGTGCCGTATCTGCGCGGTTATGGGCCAACGCGATTTATCAACGCGCAGGCCATGCGTTCCGGGCAACAGGCGGCGTTGGCCAAGGATCTGCTGGATTTCATGGATACTCTATGCATCGCGCAGGCCACGCTGGCGGGTTATGACTGGGGCGGGCGCGCCGCGTGTATCGTTGCCGCGCTGTGGCCGCAGCGGGTACGCGGGCTGGTGACCGGGGACGGCTACAACATCCAGGACATTGCCAAGTCGCCCACGCCTCGGGCGCCGGTGACGGAGCATCGGTTGTGGTACCAGTATTACTTTCATACCCAGCGCGGTGTGGACGGGTTGACCGCCAACCGCCGCGAACTCTGCGAACTGCTGTGGTCGCTATGGTCACCGTCCTGGGCCGAGGGGCCGGCTCTGTATGGGCAGACCGCACCGTCCTTCGATAACCCGGACTTTGTCGAGGTGGTGATTCACTCCTACCGCCACCGTTTCATGTACGCGCCCGGCGATCCGGCGCTGGAAGCCATCGAGCAGGCGCTGGCGCTGCAACCGGCGATCTCGGTGCCGAGCATCTCGTTGTGCGGTGCCGATGACGGCGTAGGCCCGCCGCCGGAAGAGGACGACGACCTGGAGCACTTCAGCGGTTTTTACCGACGCCAGGTGTTGCCCGGCGTGGGCCACAATATTCCCCAGGAAGCACCGCAAGCCACCCTTGATGCCGTGCTGGAATTGCTCGCCTACGACACCGCTGAAAAGCGCTCGCGATAGGCTTGGGGCGTGACCGACAAGGCCCGCAAAAAGCTGCGGCGCAGGGTTTCTTCACAACCAAACCCGCACTGCACGGCGATGCGTTTGATTGACGCGTTGCTGTCCGCCAATTGCCGGCGGGCGGTTTCGACGCGGATCAGTTCGACGGCGCGCGCGGGGGTCTGCCCGGTTTCGGCGCGGTAGTGGCGCACGAAGCTGCGCTCGCTCATGCCGGCCTGGGCGGCCAGGGTCGCAATGTTCAACTCCAGGGTGAGGTTTTCGGCCATCCAGGCGTGCAATTCGGCGAAGCGGCTGTCGCCCTTTTGCAGCGACAGGGTCACGCTGAATTGCGATTGGCCGCCGGGCCGCTTGAGAAACACCACCAGGTGCCGCGCCACTTCCAGCGCGACTGCGCCGCCGAGGTCTTCTTCCACCAAGGCCAGGCACAGGTCGATGCCGGCGGTCACACCGGCCGACGTCCACACCGCGCCCTGCTGGATGAAGATCGGGTTGGACTCCACCGTCAGCGAAGGAAACCTGCGCGCCAGCTCTTCGCAGCGCGTCCAGTGGGTCGCCACGCGGCAGCCGTCGAGCATGCCGCTGGCGGCGAGCAAAAAGGCGCCCGTGCACACCGAGGTCATGCGCCGGGTGTGCCGGGCCTTTTCCCGCACCCAGTCCACCAGTGCGAGGTCTTCAGAAGCGCCGTACACACCCCAGCCGCCGGCGATCACCAAGGTGTCGCACGGCGCATCGACGGCGGGCAACGGCTCGGCCACCAGGGCCAGGCCCGCAGAGGTCATCACCGGTTCACGCTGGGCGGCGATCACCGAGACGGCGTAAGGCAACGGCAGGCCGCGCTGGCGGGCCAAGTCATTGGCGGAGGCGAACACCTGCAACGGCCCGGTCACGTCGAGCACCTGGGCGTTATCGAAAGCGAGGACGTGGACAATTCTGGGCATGATTGGCGTGATTCGTGGGGTCAATGGCGTATTCGCCAAAGCCTAGGCCTCTAGAGTGAAGCCGTCCACCCCTTATCGGAGCATTCTTGATGACCTTGCAGATCGGCTTTGTGTTGTTTCCCGGCATCCAGCAACTGGACCTGACCGGCCCTTATGACGTGCTGGGCTCGCTGCCGGATGTGAAGTTGCACCTGGTGTGGAAAGACCTGGCGCCGGTCACGTCCAGCACCGGGTTGGTGTTCACACCGACCACCGCCTATGCCGACTGCCCCAACCTGGATGTGCTCTGCGTGCCCGGCGGTTCCGGCGTCGGCGCGCTGATGGAAGACCCGGCCACCCTGGACTTCCTCAAGGCCCAGGCCCAGACCGCGCGCTACGTGACCTCGGTGTGTACCGGCTCGCTGGTACTCGGCGCGGCGGGCCTGCTGCGCGGCCGCAAGGCCACCACCCACTGGGCCTACCACGACATGCTCGCGCCGCTCGGCGCCATCCCGGTGCAGGAGCGCGTGGTGCGTGACGGCAACCTGTTTACCGGGGGCGGGATCACGGCGGGGATCGACTTCGCGCTGGTCCTGGCGGCTGAGTTGTACAGCGAAGCGGCGGCGCAACTGGTGCAGTTGCAGATCGAATATGCACCGGCCCCGCCGTTCGAGTCGGGCAGCCCCCAGACGGCGCCCGCCCATGTGCTGGAAGAGGCGAAGAAGCGCACGGTGGAATCGCGCCGGGTGCGCGGCGAGATCACCGCACGGGCGGCGGCGCGGTTGGGCTGACGCTGTAGCGGGCAAGGCTTGCCCTGATGCCAGTCAGTTGGGGCGCGACATCACCGCCAGGCGCACGGCGAGCAGCATCAGTACCGTCGCCAGACCCCACTTCTGCAGCCAGGGGCTGTGTGTGCGCCTGGCAAAGAACCGGCTGAGCCCGCCACCAAAACACCCCAGCAGTGCGTGAAACACACCGGCGATCACGGTCAGCACGCCGCCAAGCACCAGCAATTGCAGGGCGATAGGCCCGGCCTCGGGCCTTACGAACTGCGGCAGGAACACCAGAAAAAACAGCAATGCCTTGGGGTTGAGCAAGCTATTGAGCATCGCCTGCCAACCTACTCGGCCCAAGGGCACACGGTTGATGTGGGCCATGCCCAGACCAGGGCTTTTCTGCAAGGTCTTGAACACCAGCCACAACAGGTAGATCACCCCTGCATACCGGATCACATCAAAGGATGGCGGCCAACTGGCGACCAGCGCCGTCACCCCGCTGGCGGTCAATACCGTCAGCAGCAGGTCCGCCACAATGATGCCCAGCGCCGACGCTATTCCACCGCGCCAGCCGTGGGTCACGCCGTGGCTGACAACAAAGGCCATGTTCGGTCCCGGAGACAGCAGCAACAGCACCACTGCACCGGAAAATATCGCCAGGGTCGTCACGTCGATCATGCTCAGCCCTCCGTCGGGAAAGCACGCAGCCTAATCGGCCGGCCTTGGGCAAACAAAAAATTGTGCTGGATACAATGCCCCCCGGTGATTGCTCATTGCCACGGCCAACGTCTAGAATGCGAAACATTATCAATTAAGACTGCTGCGCCAGGATGCCCATGTCGAGCGATCACCCACTGGACCATGCCGCTATCGGCCAGCTGTACCATGCCCATCATTCCTGGCTGCGTAGCTGGTTGAGCCGGCGCACCGGTTGCCGCGAGCATGCCGCCGACCTGGCCCAGGAAACCTTCGTGCGCCTGCTAAATGCGCGCAAGCAGCAGACGGTGCAGCAGCCCCGCGCGTACCTGAGCAGCATCGCGCGCAGCCTGATGATCGACCAGTACCGCCGCCGTGAACTGGAGCGCGCCTACCTGGAAAGCCTCGCGCATTTCCCGCAGGTGCAAGTGCCGTCGGAGGAAACCCGGCGGTTGATCCTCGACAGCCTGGAACGTATCGACCGCCTGCTCGACCAACTCAAGCCACGTGTGCGCGAGGCGTTCCTGCTGGCCCAACTCGACGGCCTGACCTGCGCACAGATCGCCCTGCGCCTGAACGTATCCAAGGCCACCGTGGAACGCGACCTGGCCAAGGCACTGCACGCCTGTTATCGGTTGCGATATGCCGAACGATGACCCGCGCCTGGTCGACCAAGCCATCCAGTGGATGATCACACTGCGCTTCAACACCGCCGACGATGCCAGCACCGCCGCATTTGACCGTTGGCTGCACACCAGCGCCGAACACCAGCAGGTGTGGCAGCGGGTGGCGACCATGAATGACGATTTCAGCCAGTTGCCGGCCCAGGTTGGGCGCCATGCCCTGCGCGGTGCGCGCCAACGCATCAGCCGCCGTGACGGCTTGAAACTGCTCGGGCTGGTGGCCGGCACGGCTGGTTTGACCTGGCTTGGCCGCGACTACACGCCGCTGCCCGCCATGCTGGCCGATTACCGCACCGTCACCGGGGAACGGCGCTGGGTGGCGCTGAACGATGGCAGCCACATCCAGCTCAACAGCGCCAGTGCCTTCGATACGGCGTTTGATCAGGAGCGGCGCCTGGTGCACTTGCGCCAGGGTGAAATCCTGGTCAATACCGGCGGCGACAGCCGCCCCTTCTGGGTGCAGACCCGCGACGGTTACCTGCGCGCCCTCGGCACCCGTTTCCTGGTGCGTGAAGACGCCCAAGGCACGTTGCTCGCCGTGCAACAGGGCACGGTGGCGCTGTTTGCAGGCCGCCATGACGCCAGCGCCCGGCAGTTGATCCAGCCGGGCGAACAGGTGCTGTTCGACCGCCATGGCATTCGCCCTCCCCGCGCCAATGGCCTGGACCCTTGGGCCTGGAGCGACGGCGTGATCTGCGCCCACAACATGCGCCTGGATGACTTCCTTGCCGAGCTGGGACGTTATCGCAACGGCCTGCTACGTTGCAGCGAAGCGGTCGCCGGGATGCGCGTGTCGGGCACCTATCAGTTGGACGATACCGATCAAGTGCTCAGCCTGGTGGCGCATTCGCTCAAGGTCGACGTCACCTACCGCAGCCGTTATTGGGTGACCGTCTCGCCCCGCGTATAACCCGTCAAAAATAAATGAGGTGAATTCGCATTGCCGCTCGACCTGTAAGGAAAGGCCGATCAACAGGCCGGTTCTGTTCACTTCCTTCAGGAGCATCCCGCGGTCATGCAAGCGATCCCCTTCCAACGTTCCCCCCTCAAGCGCACGGTGCAGGCCGCTTTGCTCGGCGCCTGCCTGAGCAGCGCCGCCGTACCGCTGGCCGTGAGGGCTGAAACCCCAGCTGGCGATACCCAGACCCGCGACTGGCAGATCGCCGCCGGCTCCCTGGCCAACGCGCTGGACCAGTTCGCCCGTCAGGCCGGTGTCAGCCTGTCGTACGACGCCACCAGTGTCGCCGGCAAGACCAGCCCAGGCCTCAGCGGCCGCTTCGACCCGCAACAGGCTCTTGGCCAGTTGCTGCTAGGCCAAGGCCTGGACGCCCAGCGCCAGGGCAACAACACGTGGTTGCTCCTGCCGCAAGTAGCCCAAACCGGTGCCCTGAACCTGGGCGCCACAATGGTCACCGGCGAACGCTTGGGTGCCCTTACCGATGGCACCGGTTCCTACACCACCGGCGCCGTGACCATCGGCAAAGGTGAACATAGCCTGCGGGAAACACCGCAGTCGGTCAGTGTGCTGACCCGCCAACTGATGGATGACCAGAACCTCACCACCATTGACGACGTGATGGAACGCACGCCGGGGATCACCACGTACGAGTCGCCCATGGGCGGCAAGTACTTCTATTCCCGTGGTTTCAAGATGCTCGGCCAGTACCAGTACGACGGCGTGCCACTGGACATGGGCAAGGACTACGTACAAGCCGACAGTTTCAGCGCCAACATGGCGATCTACGACCGGGTGGAAGTGCTCAAGGGCGCAGCCGGAATGCTCAAGGGCGCCGGCACCGCCAGCGGCGCGGTGAACTTCGTGCGCAAACGACCACAGGCCAAGCCCACCACCAGCCTGTCGTTGTCCGCCGGCACCTGGGACAACTACCGCGCCGACGTCGACACCGGTGGCCCGTTGAATGACAGCGGCACCGTGCGCGGCCGCGCAGCGATCAGCCAGCAGACTCGCGGTTCCTACATGGACATTCAGAAGCGCCAGGACCAGGCGTTCTATGGCGCATTGGACATCGACCTCAACCCCGACACCACCCTGGGCGTCGGCGCCAGCTACGAAGACGTCGACGCCAGCCCGTGCTGGGGCGGCCTGCCGCGCTACGCCGATGGCAAAAGCGCCAACCTCAGCCGCTCCACGTGTCTGGGCCAGTCCTGGAACGACTGGCAAAGCCGGCGCACCACGTTCTTCGCCGACCTGACGCATCAATTCAACGATGACTGGAAACTCAAGGTCTCGGCGGTGCACAGCCGCAACCTGCAAGACACCAAGTACGCCGCCAGCGAAGGCACCATCGCCTACGACAACCCGACGCCCACTGCCAACTCTTACGCGGCGCTGATGGACTACAACCATAAGGACTTCGGCCTCGACGCCTACGTCGACGGCAAGTTCGAAGCCTTTGGCCTGGAGCATGAGCTGATCCTCGGTGCCAACGGCAGCCGTGGTACTCAGGACGACGTGTACGCGATCCAGAACCTGCCCAGGCGCCAGAGCATCTACCAACCCGATCACCACTTCCCGGAACCGGCCAACAGCAGCTTCTGGCCGAACATGTACCGGGGTGGCACGGTCAAGGAGACCGCCACTCAATATGGCACCTATGCCACCTTGCGCCTGCGCTTGGCCGAGCCGCTGATGCTGATCGTCGGCAGCCGCGTCAGTTGGTACGAGAACCGTCGCCAATCCTACAACCTGGCCTGGGGCGAATGGGCCACGCAGGATGCACGCACCCGCGAAACCGGCGAAGTCACGCCGTTTGCCGCGCTGATCTACGACCTCAACGAGCACCTCTCGGTGTACGCCAGCTATGCGGATATTTTCCAGCCGCAAAGCTCTTACGCCACCGTCGACGGCGCGGCCCTCCAGCCGAAGGTCGGCGACAACTACGAGTTGGGCATCAAGGGCGAATGGTTCGACGGGCGCCTCAACAGCTCCCTGGCATTGTTCCGCGCGATTGAGAAAAACGGCGCCGAGTCCGACTACACCACCCAATGCGCGACCTCCGCCGACGGCTTTTGCTACACCGATAAAGGCAAGGTGCGCGCCCAGGGCGTGGAGGCCGAAATCAGCGGTGAAGTGCTTGAACGCCTGCAACTGTTCGGCGGCTATACCTACACCCAGACCCAATCCCTGAGCACCATCGACGTCGCGAAGCAGGGTGGCACGTCCAACACCTACGTGCCCCGTCACATGCTGCGCGTGTGGGGCGACTACCAGCTCGACGGCGCGCTATCGAAATGGAGCGTCGGCACAGGGGTCAATGCCCAGAGCAGCAACTATCGCGTGCAGACCATCAAGCTCGAACAACCCGGTTACGCCACTTGGAACGCACGCCTGGCGTACCGCGTGGATGACACCTGGACAGTGGCGCTCAACGGCAACAACCTGTTTGATAAAACCTACTACAACACCGTGGGCACCGCCTCCTGGGGCAACTTTTATGGCGAACCGCGTAATTTTACAGTGAGTTTGAAAGGCAACTTCTAACCCCTCGAAAACCCCGCTGGCAGGGCACTTAGTGCGCCCTGCCTCCCCTCTTTGTCCCCCTTTCCTACCGCGTTTATAAAAAGGTTTTACCGTTAAGCAGGAAAAATCTCACATTTGTTCCTACACTCAAAAACACACCCCCCTTCACCGAGTGACTGGACAAGGAATGTCAATAAAATGCCGAAAAAGAGACTGATAAACCTGTCTAGCATGCCACCTCCGCACCATCGTCAATCCGTTGACTAGCATTGAAAAGGAAACACTCCTTTAGTCACGACACCCGCGAAAACCATTCAAATGAATATATATTTTTTGAATGAAAAGTTGCGTATTACCCAGCGTAGCCGTAGTTCGACGTGCCTCTTAAGCAGCCTGCTGCTTTATTGAATACAGCAACCGAACAGCTGCGTCTGGAGTGCAATGAGGGATGTTTTATGCGAGAAAAGTCGTCCGTCGACAGCCTGTTTTTAACGCGTGCCGGTTTTGTTGAGTTCTTTGTTGTTTTCGTCAAATTCATACATGGTCTGAGCGCCATTCTGCCCCCGTTGGTGCTGGTGGTTTTCATCGACCCGATGGATCCGGAGCTACGTAGTCATTTCCTCGGCCTGCTGGTATTTTTCGCGGTCCTGACGATCATTCTGTTCCAGGCTCTGGGCATCTATTCCGAAGAATTGTTCAGTAACCGGCTGCGCCTGAAAACCAAGGTCAAGGCGTGGTCCGCGGCGTTTTGCATCCTGCTGTTCATGTACCAGATCCTGCAGTTTTTCCCGCAGTTGACCCCGCGCAACCTGGCCGCGTGGTACGTCGCCAGCCTGTGTCTGTTCTGCCTGGAACGCCTGCTGATGCTGCGCCTCTACCGCAACCTGATGCGCAAGGGCAAATACCTGCAACGCACAGTGATCCTGGGTTTTACCGACACCGCCGTGCACGTCGCCGACCACCTGCAACGCAATGGCGATATCCGTTCCGGACTGGTCGGTTTTATCGACGATCGCACCGAACGCATCCCCAAGGAATTGAGCAAGCTGCCCTTGTTGGGCAACACCCGCGACCTGGAAAAACTGATCCGCGCCGAACAGGTCAACCAAGTGATGATCTGCCTGCCGTGGGCCGCCGAGCAGCGCATCCACGGGTTGGTCAACCGCCTGCGGCAGATGTCGGTGAACGTGATGCTGGTGCCCGACATGGCGGCCCTGCGCTACGGCCACAGCAAAATCACCGACGTCGGCGGCATCCTGATGTTCAACACCTCGCAACTGCCGCTGCGTGGCTGGTCGCCGGTGATCAAGCGCCTGGAGGATTGCTTTCTCGCCAGCCTGGCGCTGGTGTGTCTGTCGCCGGTGATGGTGGCCACGGCGATTGCGATCAAGCTCGACTCCAAGGGGCCGGTGCTGTTCCGCCAGAACCGCTACGGTTACAACGACAACGAAATCCGCGTGTTCAAGTTCCGCTCGATGTACACCGACCAGAGCGATTTCACCGCCGAACGCCAGACTACCCGCCAGGACCCACGTATCACCCGCGTGGGCCGCATCATCCGCAAGACCAGCATCGACGAGCTGCCGCAGCTGTTCAACGTGCTGCTGGGCAACATGTCGATGGTCGGCCCGCGCCCCCATGCCACCGCGACCAAGGCCGCCGGTGTTCCGTTTGAAGTGGCAGTGAGTGAGTACAGCTCGCGCCACCGCGTGAAGCCCGGCATCACCGGTTGGGCGCAGATCAATGGCTACCGAGGTGAGACCGACACCCTGTTCAAAATCCAGAAACGTGTCGAGTACGACCTGGAGTACATCTCCAAGTGGTCGGTGTGGTTTGACCTGTACATCGTTTTCATGACGGTCCCGGCCGTCCTTTCCACCAAGGAAGTCTATTGATGAATACCCTCAACGGATTGATTCCCTGCATCGTTTCCGGTGGTTCGGGCACCCGGCTGTGGCCGGTGTCGCGGCAGAACATGCCCAAACCCTTCATGCGCATGCGTGACGGCCAGAGCCTGCTGCAAAAAACCTTCCAGCGCGCCGCCAAACTGCCTGGGGTGGAAAGCGTACTGACAGTCACCAACCGCGACCTGCTGTTTCGCACCCTCGATGACTACCGGTCGGTCAACAACGCCCGCCTGCCTCTGGACTTGCTGCTGGAACCGTTCGGCCGCAATACGGCGGCGGCCATCGCGGTGGCGGCGCTGCATGTGCAGGAACACTTCGGCGGCGATGCGCAATTGCTGGTGATGCCTGCCGACCATTTGATTCTCAATGAAGTCGCGTTCGCCGACGCCGTGACCCAGGCCCGGGACCTCGCCGAAGCCGGCTACCTGGTGACCTTCGGCATCCAGCCCGACCATCCGGAAACCGGTTTTGGCTACATCGAACAAGGTGAAAAACTGCGCCACGGCAACCGGGTCAAACGCTTCGTCGAGAAACCCGACCTGGCGACCGCCCAAGGCTACCTCGACGGCGGCAAGCACTTGTGGAATGCCGGCATGTTCTGCTTCAAGGCCAGCACCCTGGTGGACGAACTGGCCGCCCATGCCCCGGCCGTGCTGGAAGCCGCACGCGCCGCGCTGGAACACAGCCAGAGCCTGCAAAACAGCACCTCGCGCCAGCGTGAACTGGACGCCGACGCCTTCGGCAGCGCGCCGGACATTTCCATCGATGTAGCACTGATGGAAAAGTCCGACCAAGTGGCCGTGGTGCCCTGTGACATTGGCTGGAGCGATATCGGCTCGTGGGAAGCCCTGCGCCAGCTCACCCCCAGCGACGCCCATGGCAACCAGGTCAATGGCGAAGCGATTTTGCATGACGTGCACAACTGCTACATCGACTCACCCAAGCGCGTATTGGGCGCCGTGGGCGTGCGCGACCTGATCATCGTCGACACCCCCGACGCGCTGCTGATCGCCGATGCCCAACGCAGCCAGGATGTGCGCTACATCGTCGCCGAGCTCAAGCGCCAGAACCATCCGGCGTACAGCCTGCACCGCACCGTCACCCGGCCGTGGGGCACCTACACCGTGCTGGAGGAAAGCAGCCGCTTCAAGATCAAGCGCATCGTGGTCAAGCCCCAGGCATCGCTGTCATTGCAGATGCACCACCACCGCAGCGAGCACTGGGTGGTGGTCAGCGGCGCGGCGCAGATCACCAACGGCGAACGGGAATTCCTGATCAACGCCAACGAGTCCACCTACATCCCGGCCGGGCACAAACACCGGCTGACCAACCCCGGCATCATCGACCTGGTGATGATCGAGGTGCAGAGCGGCGAGTACCTGGGCGAAGACGACATCGTGCGCTTCGACGACATCTACGGCCGTGCGCCCGCCGACGTGAAAAAATGATATGCGCACGTCCCTGATCATCCCGACCCGTAACGCCTCCAGCCACCTGGCACGCCTGCTGCCGGCGCTGAAAATGCAAACCCTGCAGCCGGACGAGATGCTGGTGGTGGACAGCGCCTCCAGCGATGACACCGTGGCGCGTTTTCGCGAGTTCGGCGCTCGGGTCGAAGTGATCGACGCCCGTGACTTCAACCACGGCGGCACCCGCCGCTGGGCCAGCGAGCAGGTGGGTGGCGATGCGTTGATCGTGATGACCCAGGACGCCATTCCCGCCACGCCCGAGACCTTCGCCAACCTGCTCGCCGAGTTGCAGCAGGACCCGCTCAACGGCGTCGCCTACGGACGCCAACTGCCCCACCCCGACGCGGGGGTGCTGGGCGCGCAATCGCGGCACTTCAACTACCCCGAGCACAGCCGCAGTAAAAGCCTGGCCGATGCGCCCACGCTGGGGATCAAGACCTGCTTCAGCTCCGACTCGTTTTCCGTGTACCGGCGCAGTGCGTTGCACGCGGTGGGAGGTTTCCCCGTCGACGTGATCGGCAGCGAAGACGCCTACGTCGCTGCGCGCATGCTGCTCGACGGCTACAAGGTGCGCTACGCCGCCACGGCGCTGGTGCATCACTCACACGATTACAAACTCATGGACGAATTTCATCGCTACTTCGATATCGGCGTGTTCTATGGCCGCGAGCCGTGGATCAAACAGGCCTTTGGCGACGCGGGTGGCGAAGGCAAACGCTATGTACTGGCCGAACTCGCGGCCTTGCGCAAAGCCGGCGCCTTGCACCGCGTGCCGGAGGTGCTGGTACGCAGTGCGTTCAAGTTGCTCGGTTATCGCCTGGGCCATCTTGAGCGTCGCCTGCCTCTCGCCCTCAAGCGGCGCATCAGCATGTTTCCCGGTTATTGGAGGTGAGCATCATGACCCACAGGAAGTCCCCCTTGATGAAACGAACCCTGCTCGTCGTGGCCATGATGGCTCTGGCCGCCTGCAATACGCCGGCGCGCATCGTGCCGCCTGACAGCAAGACCGTCGAGGAAGGCAAGCGCGCCCTCGAACAACTGGCCCAACTGCCGCCGGCGGTGGAACGCATCCGTATCGGCGACCAGTTGCGCATCGTGCGCGATGCCGGCGAGATGCCAACGCTGTCGGCGTTCAACGTCAGCACGATCTACGAGTTGACGCTGTACACCGTGCAGACCGACGGCAAGATCAACTACCCGTTCCTGGGGCCGATCCAGGTTGCCGGGCGCCAGCCCTCGGAGCTGGCGACAGAGCTGACCGGCAAGCTTGCGCAGACGTACCGCGAGCCGCGTGTGACGGTGAACATCAACCAGGCGCCCGGCAACACGGTGATTGTCGGCGGCGCGGTGAATAACCCGACGGCGGTGCAGATCGCCACGGCCAACACCTTGGAACAGGCGATTGTCGGTGCCGGCGGGGTGAGCCCGGCGGGCAACGCCAGCATGGTTGCGCTGCTGCGCGAAGACGCCCAAGGCGCCTATCGCGCCTATTTCCTGGACTTCAGCCAACTGCTCAGGACCGGCCCCAACGGGCGCAAACCGGTGCACCTGCAACGCGGTGATGTGGTGTTCGTGCCCAAATCCAACGTGGGCGAGCGCATTCAGGGAGTCGATACCTACATGAACCAACTGATCCCGTTCACCAAGTCCATTGGGGTTGGCTACAACTACACGCGCACCAGCGGCGGCAACAACTAAAGGAGCGACATCCCATGATCGAGATCCGTTCTTTTCGTGATCTGCTACGCCTGTTCTTCATCTTCCGGCACGAGTTCAAGCTGGCCGCCATTGCCGCGTTGGTGATCATACTGCTGGGGGCTTTCCTGCTGCCGGCCAAGTACGAATCCACCGCTCGACTGCTGGTGAAACCGGGGCGCGATTCGACCCTGCCCATTGAGATCAGTAACCGCCAGGCACTGGTAATGCCCAGCACCCAGCGCGACCCGATTGTCGATGAAGAGCGGCTGCTGACCGGGCGCCCTATCGTGAGGGCCGTGGCCGAGCACTACCTGGAAGCGATTGCCAATCAGCCGCCGCCCGAGGGCTTTTTGAAGCGCACCAAGTACTACGTCAAAAGTGCGGTCGACGGCGTCTTCGACGGCCTGCGCGTGGTCCTGGAAACGGTGGGCATCGTCGAAAAAACCACGCCGGTCGAACGCCTGGCAGCCAGCCTGGAGAAGAACTTCGACGTGAGCCACGCCGCGGGTTCCACGGTGATGGACATCAGCTTCACCTGGGGTGACCCACAAATCGCCCAGGCGGTGGTCAAGGACTGGGTCGAGACCTACATCAACGAACGCACCCAGGCACTGGGGCGCAAGAGCCTGTATGTCTTCTATGAAGGCCAGGTGTCCACCAGCGCCACCGAGATCAAGAGCCTCAAGGAGCAGATTCTCAAGCACCTCAATGAGATCGGCGCAGCCAGCATCACTGATCGCCTGGAGGACTTGTCCGAGCGCATCAATGTGTTGCGCGGCGAGACGTTCAATACTTCGCGCCTGATCGCGTCTTCCGACAGCGCCATCGGGAGCACCCGCACCCAGCTCAAGACGCAGCCCAAAGAAGTGACCACGGTGCGCCAGATCGCACTCAATCCGCAGCAGCAAGACTTGCGTCGCCTGCTCAACCAGAAGCTGCTGGAAAAGGCCGACATGCTGCGCACCTACACGGATAACGCGCCGCCGGTAAAAGCTCTGGATGCGTCGATCCGCGCGATGCAGGCCCACGTCGCCAGCGAAAGCAACACTGTGCAGAGCTCGGAAAACCGTGCGCCCAACACCCTGGAAATCCACTTGCAGCGGGTGCTGCTGGATGAAACGAGCAACAACCTGGCACTGCGCACCCAACTGCTCCAGCAGCAAAAGCAACTGAGCAACCTGGAAGCCCAACGCAAGCAAGCCCTGGAGATTGAACCGGAGTTGACCCGCCTGGGCCGCGAGCTGAGCACCGCCGAACGCAACTACGCGCTGTACGTGGACAACCTGGAAAAGTCGCGCATCGACCGTGAACTGGATAACAGCCAGATCAGCAACATCGCAGTGATCGAAGAGGCCACCCTGAACCCCGGTCGCATCTTCCCGAAAACCCTGATGATGCTGCTGTTGGCGATTCCGTTTGCCATCGTCGTGGGCCTGTTGGTGATCTACCTGTGCTACCTGCTCGACCAGCGCATCCACGACGGCGGTTTGGTGGAACGCAAGTTCGGCCTGCCGCTGTGGACCACCCTGCCGGAGCTGGACACCAGCACCGCCCAAGGCACCAACGCGTTCAACGCGAGCATCTACCGCCTGTACGGCTTGCTGCAGTTGGAGCGGATTGCCGAGCAAGGCATGACGCTGGGGCTGACCTCGGCGCGCCATGGCGAAGGGGTGACATTTGTGGTGGAACACCTGCGTAGGTTGCTTGAGGAAAACGGCATCACCGTGCGTGTCGGCGGGGCTGAACCCGCCCAGCCGGGCGAAGTGGTGTTGCTGGACGCGTCCGCACTGCTGGATAACCGCGATGCGTTTATCAACCTGCGCCGCGCCGACCTGATCGCCCTGGTGGTGGAAGCGAATACCAGCACAGTGCCCGTGGTCGAGCACGCGCTGTCGATCCTCAATACGGCGTTCGGCAAGGTGGACGGCATCATCATCAACCGGCGTAAGTTCGAAGTGCCGGCCAAGGTGCTCAAGACCATCGCCAAGTACCAGAGGGTGTTCTGATGCGCATCGCCCTGCTCGCCCCATTGCCGCCGGAAAAAAACGGGATCGCCGACTACGCGAACCATTTCCGCACGGCTTTGGAACACCTGGGTGTGACGGTGCTGACGCCGTTGACTGGTGTGGCGGGCAACAGCGAGGCGATCAAGCAGGCCATCGCTGCGTTCGACTGGCAGAGCGTGGACCTGGTCCACGCCGAGTTGGGCGGCGGGCGCCTGGGGGAGTTTCTGGCCCTGCGTGAACTGCGCAAGGCCCACCCGGCCTTGCCCTTGACCGCCACCGTGCATGACCCGGAACGGATCGTGTGGCGGCGCGAGCAGTTGCCGTTTCCGTTGAACCTGCTGGAACGCTTGCCCAGCCCGCTGCCCCAGGCGGCGGTGGTGCTGGCCGACCCGCTGACCCTGCGTGAAGAGCGCCAGGTCGCAAAAGGCCTGACACGGCTGATCACCCTCACCCGCCTGGGCGCCGAATGCCTGAGCCAGCGCATGCAATTGCCGGCGGGCAAAGTGGCGGTGATCAACCACGCCAACCTGGCCATCCCCCCCGTGCCGCTGCCGCCGCTGGACACGTTGCACCTGCTGTACTTCGGTTTTATCTACCGGGGCAAAGGCATCGAGGACCTGTTGCAGGCCCTGGCTGCTGTGTTCAAACAAGCCCCCGAACGGCGTGACCGTGTGCGCCTGACCCTGGCCGGTGGTACTGCTGCCGAAATGGCGTTCGGCGCAGGCGGCAATTACCTGGAACAGTTGAACAGCCAGATCGCCGACCTCGGCCTGACGGATGCCATCGACTGGCGACTTAACCTGCCGGCCGACGAGATCGCCCAGACTATCCAGGCGCACCATGTGATGATGCTGCCGTACCGTGAATCGAAAAAACTCGGCCTGCTCGGGCGCCAACGCGGCACCAGCGGCGCGTTGTCCTGGGCAGCGGCGTGCGGTCGTGGTGCGATTACCTCGGATGCCCGTGCGTTTGCCGAAGAAGTCGCCAGCGGCAACGGCGCCATCTACCCCGAAGGCGACGTGGCCGCACTCAGCGAGCAACTGCTGCGCCTGGCGCGCACACCGCTGCTGGCCCGGGACTGGGCCGAGCGCGCCGGCGAAATCGGCCGCGAGCGCTCGTGGCCGTTGACCGCGCAGAAATTCAAGACACTGTTTGAGCAGGCCATCGAGGGCACCCGCCATGGCACGTAAACACACCTACTTTGCCACCTTGGCCGTGGTCGCCGCCCTGGGCCTGACCGCGTTTTTGTGGGGGCGCCAGGCGGACGCCGAAAACCATGTGCTCAAGGGCAACAAAGAGGTGGTGTGGAAGGATTTTCTGGGGGTGAACGCGCAGTTCCTGTGGTTCAGCCCCGAGCGTTACCAGAAGCAGATCGATCGTCTCAAGGCGCTGGGCTTGGAGTGGGTGCGCCTGGACCTGCATTGGGATCAGTTGGAACCCGTCGAAGGCCAGTACCAAGTGGCAACCCTGGATCAACTGGTGGGCAAGCTGCAGGACAATCAACTCAAGTCGGTGTTCTACCTGGTCGGTTCGGCACCGTTCGCCACGACCGCACCGGTGGGTGCGCCGTATCAGGACCAGTACCCGCCGAAAGACCCGAACGTATTCGCCAACCGCATGGCATTGCTGGCTCAGCGCTACCCCAGCGTCGACGCCTGGCAAGTGTGGAATGAACCGAACCTGCTGGGCTTCTGGCGCCCGGTGGCCGATCCGGCCGGCTACGCCACGCTGCTGACCAGCACCGCCGCCGCGCTACGGGCCGTGAGCCCGAGCAAACCGGTGGTCGCTGCCGGTATGGCGTTCTTCAGCGAAATGCCCAACGGCCAGACCATGCTCGACGCCCTCGGCGCACTCGGTGTGGCCAGCCTGAACACTGTTATCTCCTACCATCCCTACACCCAATTGCCCGAAGGCAACGACCCGGCCAACCTGGACTTTATCGCCAAGACCAGCGCGCTCAACCAGGCGCTGCGCAACGCCGGCGTGCAGACCCTGTGGAGCACCGAGTGGGGCTGGTCGACCTACACTGGTCCCAAGGACGCCCAGGACATCATCACCCCACAGGCCCAGGCCGATTACGTGGTGCGTCGCCTGGCACTAATGAGCGCGCTGGATTACGACAAGATCTTCCTGTTCACCTTGAGCGATCTGGATCAGCGCGCCAGCGTGCGTGATCAGTCCTACGGTTTGCTGGACATCGACGCCAACCCCAAGCCGGTCTACAGCGCGCTGAAAAACTTCCTCGACGTCAGCGGGCCAAAGCTCACCCCCGGCGACCCGCCCAGCGCCGACCAGTTGCCCGACGGCCTGTTCAGCATCGGCTGGACCCGCACCGACGGGCGCAAGTTGTGGTTTTTCTGGTCGGCCGAGGGCGGCAACGCCCACTTGCCCGGCTTGGCCAGCGCCACCCTGTATGACCCGCTGCGTGGCACGCAAACCCCGGTGAGCGGCACCCACGGGCTGACCGTCACGGTCAAGCCGAACCTGCAAATTCTGTTATGGGAGTGAGGCCTGCCATGCGCATTCTATGGATCCTGCCCTACTCGCCCTCGCCCGCCACCAGCGGCGGCAAGACGCGCCAGTTCCATCTGCTGCGCAGCCTGGCGGCGCGTGGGCACCGGATCACCTTGTTGCTGCATGACAAGCACCCCGTGTCGCTCACCGACCGCCAGGTGCTGGAAGCATTTGTCGAACAGTTGATCATCCTGCCGCGCCGCCCGTTGCGCAGCTTCACGACCCTGGTGGCCGGGCTGTTGGCGCCCTACCCGCTGCTGGCCAGCGTGAATGGCTTGTCGGGCGAGTTGCAGGACACCTTCAATTGGTTGCTGGGTGAGCCGTGGGACGTGGTGCAGATCGAGCACAGCTACAGCTTCCAGCCTTACGAAGATGCCCTGGCGCGTAGATCCCAGCCGTTTGTGCTGACCGAACATAATGTTGAGTCTGCCCTCGGCGCGGCCACTTACGACCGTTTGCCGCGCTGGGCGCTGCCCTTCATTCGCTACGATCAATGGCGCTATGCGCGCTGGGAACGCCGAGTGATGCGCCAGGCCGCGCAGGTGGTGGCCGTCACCGACAGCGACGCGAAGACCCTGGAAAAAATAGCCGGCAAACCGGTGCCCGTGGTGGTCAATGGCGTGGACTGCGATCACTTCGCCGGCGCCCATCCCGACCCGTCGACCCGCCGTGTGCTGTTCCTTGGCAACTATGAATACGCGCCGAACGTGGACGCCATCGAGTGGGCCCTGGATGAAATCCTGCCCAAGGTCTGGGTGCGCTGCCCGGACGCGCGCATGAGCGTGTGCGGTTTTGGCATGCCGGACAGTTGGCGCGAGCGCTGGAAAGACCCGCGCATCGAATGGCAAGGCTTTGTGCCCAACCTGCTGAATCTGCAATCGAGCTGCTCGGTGTTTCTGGCGCCGTTGCGCCACGGCGGCGGTTCGAAACTCAAGGTGCTCGAAGCCCTGGCCGCCGGCCTGCCGCTGGCAAGCACCGAGCAAGGCGTCTCCGGGCTGGACCTGGTGGAAGGCCTGGACTACCTCGGCGGACAAAGCGCCACCGAGCTGGCCGATGCGGTGGTGCGCCTGCTGCAGTTTCCCGGCGCCGCCACCCCCATGGGGGAATCGGGCCGCGCCTATGTGCGTCGCGCCCATGACTGGAGCGTCGCCGCCAGCCAGCTGGAGCAGGTCTACGCCACCCTCGTGCCGCAAAACCAAAAGGAGCCGGCATGCGTGTAGGCCTGGATTACCGCACCGTCGGCACCTCGCCGCAATCGGGCATCAGCCGCCAGGTGTATGCGCTGGAAAGTGCGCTGCACACCCTGCCGGGCACCGAGGTCGAGCGCTTTACCGTGGCGCCTTTGGGCGATGAAACCCGGTTGTGGGCCCATTGTCCGCCCTGGGGCTGCGCCAAGACGGCCATGCATCAGCCGCAGAATCGCCTGCGTTTCGAGGCGGGTTTCCTGCCGCGGGCCTTGCGCGAACAGCATATCGATCTGTACATCAGCACTTTCAATATGGGCCTGCCGCTGCCACCCAAACCGCCGGGGTTGCGCACCGTCGTGCTGTTGCATGATCTGTTTCAGATCACCCTGGACAACTACCACGCCAACCGGATGAAGGCGTTGATCTACAAGACCAGCGATCGCCTGTCGATTGCCTACGCGGTACACAGCGCCGACCGCGTATGGACGCCGTCGCAGTACAGCGCCGATGAAACCGCGCGGCTGTTTCCCAAGGCGGCGGGCAAGATTCGCGTACTGCCCAACCAGGTCGACGGGTTCTCTGCGCTGGCCGCCGACCTCAGCGCACGCCAGTTGCCAGCGCGTTACTGGTTGCTGGTGGGCACCCGCGAGTTGCGCAAGAACGTGCCGTTCCTGGTGGACGCCTGGCAGCAGGCACGCAGCCAATCATCCGCCGTGCCGGAGCTGGTCCTGGTAGGCAGCCTCGATCATTTGCCCGAAGCCCAACGCGCGCTGCCGGGCATTCGCGCCTTGAGCGGTGTGTCGGATGCAGAGTTGCACGCGCTGTACCGCCAGGCCTCGCGCCTGTGGCAACCCTCCTATGCCGAAGGGTTTGGCCTGCCGGTGATCGAAGCGCTGAGCGTCGGCACCCCCGTCGCGGTGGCCAGCGGTACGTCACTGGATGAAATCACCCCGCCCTCGGCCCCGCGCTTTTCGCCCACCGATGGCCCGGCGCTGGTGCACTTGATGGTCGGCCTGGGTGAGCAGGCCGACGAAGAATCCCCCGAGCAACGGCGCCAATGGGCGCAGCGCTTCAACCACCAAGCCTACCGTCGGCGCCTGGCCGAACTGATCGAGGAACTGACGTGAGAGACAATCTGGCAAGCCTCGTCGCGATCCTCTTCGGCCTGCTGTTTGGCGCCCTGGCCCTGCTGCTGTCGCCGGCCAAGGCGTTTGTCGCCGTGGCCGGCCTGGCGGCGGCGGTGACCATCCTGCGCTTTCCGTTCTGGGGCCTGTTGCTGTTTGCCGCCGTGGCGACGTTCATGCCGTACTCGACGGTCAACCTGGGCATTCGTACCACGGTGAGCGAGGCGATTCTGGCCCTGACCTGGGGCGCGATCCTGTGGCACAGCTTCCTCTCGCGCCTGCCCCAGGCGCCCAGCCTGGTCCGACGTCCCACCGATCAGATGCTGCTGTGGTTGATGCTGTTCAGCGTGTTCCCCTTCATCGTCGGGCAGGTCATCACCCAGGCCGACAGCAGCAGTGGCCTGGCCAACTGGCTGCGCTGGTTGCTGAACCTGTCGGGGGTGTTCCTCGCCGCTAAATTGCTGGTGGACCAGAAGCGCCGCGAGTCCCTGGTGATCGCCCTGTTGCTCGGCACCCTGGCGATGCTGGTGCTGTCCATCGCAGTGTTCGTAAGTACGCGCTCAGGGGCCGGGATCGCGCCCATCCTGGGGCTGTTCAACTACGCCAACTTCGACACGCTCAAATTTGGTCTGGAGGCCATGTCTTCGCGCATGGGCTCGCCGTGGACCCACCCGAATGCCATCGGCGGGATCATGGCGTTGCTGCTGCCACTGGCCTTCTGTTTCGGCATGACCGAGCAAGGCTGGAAACGCGCACTGGGCCTGGGCGTGGCCTGCTTGGGAGCGGCCGCGCTGCTGTTGGCCAGTAGCCGTGGCGCGATGGTCAGCCTGGCGCTGGTGCTGATGTGGATGGCCACCCGGCGCGTGCCGTACACCGGTCGCCTGTTGATGATCGGCGCGGCGCTGACGGTGGCGCTGGTGATGGCTTATCCGCCGTTGCAGGATCGTCTGGCGACGATTTTTTCCTCGGACAACGCCAGTACCGAAGTGCGTTTTGACGAGTACCGCATGTTCCCTCAAGCCGTGGCGGCGTACCCGTTGGGCATCGGTTTCAAGGTCGACCCGCCGGTGCCGGGCACTCACCTGCTGGGCATCTCCAACCTGTGGCTGAACTACATCTACAAGATCGGCCTCGTCGGCATGCTGCTGTTTGTGGCGGTGACCGTGCGCTGGTGGCGTGAAGCCCGCCCGGAGAAAGGCGCGATCCGCCTGACCAAGGACAACGCACTGTGGCTGGGCACCACGGCGGGGATTCTGGCGGCGCTGGTGAGCGGCTTGTTTGACCACTACTTCAGTTTTGCAGTGGTGATGGTGGCGCTGTTCTGGCTGATGGTGGGCATCAACGTACTGGAAGCGCGGCGACTGTTTCCGGCGCGCCTGCCGCAGGTCAAAACGGTGGTCTATCGCAAACCGCTGCTCAACGGCGCACAGCCCTGATGCTCGGCTCCGCCGCATGGCTGACCCTGGCGACGTTGTTGGGCCTGTGCCTGGGGTTTGCACGTGAATGGTTGCTGGTGGCGGCCTGGGGCGCGGGAGAGCGCAGCGATGCGTTCCTGATTGCGCTGTTTTTGCCCGAGGCGCTGCGCATGTCATTGGCCGGCGGCGTGCTCAGTGCGGCGGCGTTGCCGTTGTACCTGGCGCGCAAGGACGGCGAACGGCTGGACTGGCTGGCGGTGTTGTTTCCGGCCTTGATGCTGATCGCCCTGGTCACCAGCCTGCTGCTGACGTTGTCGGCGCCGTGGCTGGTGCAAGTGCTCGGACCGGGGCTGGCCGACACTGCGACGGCGATGGCCAGCAGCAACCTGCAGGTCGTCGCCTGGTGCGTACCGGGCTTGATGCTGCATGCGTTGTTCAGCATTCCGTTGCAGGCCAGCGAACGTTTTGTGCTGGCCGGGCTGGGCTCGTTGTTGTTCAACCTGCCACCCGTGACGTACCTCGCCCTCGCGGGCACCGCGACCCAACCTCACTCACTGGCCCTGGCGTGCCTCGCCGGGAGCCTGCTGATGCCACTGGCGTTGCTGCCGTCGATGTGGCGCCAGGGCTGGCGGCCGTGGCGCTGGCAACTGACCTACGCGCCGCTGCGCGAGCTGGGCGAACGTATCGGTCCCTTGTTGATCAGCAACGGGGCCAGCCAGGGCCTGGCGCTGATCGAAAGACTCGTGGCCTCGCTGCTCGGCGAGGGCGCGGTGACGTGGGTCAACCTGGCCCGCAAGCTGATGAACCTGCCGCTGATTGCTCTGATGAGCCTCAACCAGGTGCTGCTGGGCATGATGAGCCGGCGCCAGGGCGATGCGCGCCTGGCCCTGCTCAAGCGCGGCCTGGAAACCGCCAGCGTGCTGACCCTGCCCGCCGGCGTCGGGCTGGTCGCTGCGGCACCGAGCCTGGTGGCGCTGCTGTTGCCCCAACAATCGGCAGACTCGCCGTTGCCGCTGCTGCTGGCGTGGTTTGCCGTGCCGTTGGTGTTCGGCGCCTGGAACGCCTTGCTTGCGCGTTACGCCTACGCCGCCGGCGATACGCGCCAGCCGCTGCGTTGCGAATTGCTCGGCAGCCTGGTCAACGTGCTGCTGCTCGGCGTGTTGCCGTTTGTGTTCGGCCTGGCCGGGATTCCACTGGCTGCGCTGGCGGGCGTGATGTGCACCGGGCTGCTGCTGATGCAGCGCCAGGCACTGCTCGGCGCCCTGCCCTGGGCACGGCACTGGCTGCTCAATGCGCTGGCGCTGGGCGTGGCGGCACTGGTGTTGTTTCGTCTTGAAGGCGTGTGGCTGCAACTGGGGCTGAGCACACTGGCCGGCGCGGCGGTGTTGCTCGGGATGGGGCTGTGGCTCAAGCCATGGCGCAAGGCATGAAGGATCGACTGGGGAGACACCCATGAAACATCGCTGGATCCAGATGGATATCGCCAAAGGCATCGGCATCCTGGTGATCGTGTATGCCCACAGCTGGTTTGTTGCGACGTCCCGGGAGCTGATGTATCCGATCCTCGCGTCGTTCGTGCTGCCGTTGTTCTTCTTTCTGTCCGGGGTGTTTTTCAAGCCAGAGCAGCCGTTTGTGGAAATGGCCGTGCGCAAGGCCGACGGCCTGCTCAAGCCTTTTTTCTTCACCATGCTGTTGTATGTGATCGTGCGCGATGTGTTGCGCGGCCAGCCGTTGCTGCCGGACATCGGCGGCGTGCTGTACGCCTCGGTGGACACCATCCCGTGGCAGGCGCTGTGGTTTTTGCCGCACTTCTGGGTCGCGATTCTGTTCAGTTGGCTGCTGTTGCGCCTGATCCAACGCCTGCCGCTCGCACTGAGTTGCCTGGTGATGCTGGTGCCGCTGCTGATTGGCATCTGGACGCTGCCGTGGTTCTGGCAATTGCCGGTAACCATCGGCGGCCACGCGTGGGTGTTGCCAGGGTTGCCGTTCAGCCTGGATATCACCCTGATCAGCAGCGCGTGTTTCGTCTACGGCTACTTGCTGCGCGACTGGCTGCGCACGCATGAGGGCTCCTTGCTGACCTTGCTGGTTTCCATCGGGTTGTTCGCTGCGGTGTTCCTCTATAGAGGCGATACCATGGACCTGGCGCAACGACGCTACGACCATTGGCTGTGGACCAGCCTGCTGGCGGTGATCGGCGTGTACCTCTGCTGGGCGTTGGCGCGGATGCTGATGGTATCGGCACTGATCACCCGGGCTATGACCTATATCGGCCAGTCGACCCTGATCCTGTTGATCTTTCATGGCGAGATCCAACACAAGACCTTCGACCTGATGGAGCGTCTCGGGCTGCATGCATTTATCGCGGCCTGCATCGGTTTTGTCGTGGCGGTGGTGGTGCCGTTGTTGATCGGGGAAGTGATCAAGCGGGTAGCGTTCTTGCGGTTTTTCTACTTTCCGTTTCCGGTACGCAAAGCGCCTGGACAGCGCCGCTGAGCCTATGTGGGAGCGAGCAGCGCCCACATAGGCCTGTGTTTCAATCGTCCAGTTGTTGCGGGGCGGGCTTGCTGCCCGGTTTGGCCGGTTTGGCGCTCTTGGCTGGCGCAGGTGGGGCCGGCTCGGGTTCTGCGGCGGCAGCGGCTTCTTTCTCCGCCATGGGCATCTGGTCGATGGTGCTGAAGAACTCCTTCAGGTCGAGGGTATCCGGTGGCACGGTTTTCTCGACTTTTTTCTCGCCGTCCTTGCCAATCAGGATCACCTTGGTGCCACTGCCCGCGCCCAGTTTGAGCGCACGGATCAGTGCGTTGGTTTCGGGCGGCGTGAGCTTTTTGTTGTCCTTGGGGTCTTTGGCGAACTTCTCGCCTTCGGCGCCGATACTGCCGAACTTCACGGTGTAGAACACCATGGCGCGCTCTTCAAAGGACTGCTTGGTGGCAGGTTCGTCCAGTTGTTTCTTGAGGGTCGCCAGCGTGGAGTTGCCTGAATCAAGCTCCACCACCACAAGCGGCCGGGCCTTGCCCAGGTCCTGCTTGAGGGGGTTGATATCATCAGCAGCCAACAGCGGCCCCGTAAAAGCCATCAAGGTAGCCAGGGTCAGCGACCGGATGAGCATGCGCACCTCCTTTGAATTCCATGCAGGGTTCTTGAGTTTCATGTCTGCGACAGTCAAATTCAAGGATGATTCCTACACGGCTTTAAGAAAGCGTAGGTCAGGGAGCCCGCTACGCAAGGGTTTGGCGCGAACATGCATGATTGTTTCCGTTGATTGCGGACACATTACGAGACCTTCCAGTCCGGCCAATGCCGTGCAAACACGGGGGCCACGACAGGGTCGGCATCCACCTGCGCCAGCGTCTGGGCAAAACCGGGGGCCAAGCGGCTCAATGCCTCACGCGCGTCGTCCCAGCGCGACACGGCTGCGGCCATGATTGCCAGTGCATTCGGCTGACCATTCGGGGCAAACAGCTGGTGTTCGAACTGATCGGCGAACACCACCCAGGCCTGATGCAGGTAGCGACGAGTCCCGGTTACCAGCTGCGCTTGGGCCGCTTCATTGGCATTGCCCAGCCAGCGTTGCGGGTAGTCGATAATACCAATCGCCGAATAGCAATTGGCGGCGATGTACACCAGGCCCCTGATGACTTGCGCACGGTCGCCGCCCAGCAGCTGTGAGCCGGGAAACTCAAGGCCCAGGTGGATCAGGATCGCCGCACTTTCGGTCAGCACCTGGCCATCGGGCGTGACCAACGTAGGGATCTGCTTGAGCGGGTTGATGCGCGCCAGGGCATCGCTGCCCGCGCTCTCCTGCCACGAACTGGCGTCCACCCGGTGCCACGGCACCGCGCAACGTTGCAAGGCAATCTCGATCATGCAGGAGCCGGATTCGTCAGTGCCGTAGAGTGTGTACATGGGCGTTTTCTCCTATCGCTGGGGATACACCGTGGTTAAAGGTCAGAACAGCCCCATTTGTCCGCCGACCAAGGTGCTGAAATCGTCATTCACAAACGGCAGAATCGCGTCCGCCACCGGCTGCAACTGCCGGGTGACGTAGTGATCGTAGTCGATGGGGGCTTGGCGCACTTCCAGCGGCTCAGGGCCGTTGACACTGATCACATAGCTGATCCAACCGCCACGCTGGTACTGGCGCGGGCGCCCGAGGCGGTCGTTGTAGTCATCGGCCAGGCGCGCGGCGCGCACGTGGGGCGGCACATTGCGTTCGTAATCATCCAAACGGCGGCGCAGGCGCTTGCGGTAGATCAGCAGTTCGTCGAATTCGCCGCTCAGGGTACGGCGCACGTAATCGCGGATGTAGTCTTGATGGGGCAGGCGGTGGAAGATGCGCTGGTAGAGTTCCTGCTGGAATTGCCGGGCCAGGGGCGACCAGTCGCTGCGCACGGTCTCCAGGCCTTTGTAGACCATGTCTTCGCGGCCATCGGCGCGGGTGACCAAGCCGGCGTAGCGTTTTTTGCTGCCCTCCTCCGCACCGCGAATGGTCGGCATGAGAAAGCGCGTGAAGTGGGTTTCGTATTGCAGTTCCAGGGCACTTTGCAGGCCGAATGCACTGTGCAGATGCTCGCGCCACCACGCATTGACGTGCTGCACCAATGCCTGGCCGATCCGGCTGGCATCCTCCTGGGAATGGGCCTTGCCGAGCCAGACGAAGGTGGAGTCGGTGTCGCCGTAGATCACCTCATAGCCTTGAGCCTCAACCAGCTCGCGGGTCTGGCGCATGATCTGGTGGCCGCGCATCGTGATCGACGAGGCCAGCCGGGTATCGAAAAAGCGGCAACCGCTGGAACCGAGCACGCCGTAGAACGCGTTCATGATGATTTTCAGGGCTTGGGACAGCGGCGCATTGTGTTCACGCTTGGCCACTTCGCGGCCCTCGGAGACACGGGCGACGATGGACGGCAGGCAATGACGCGTGCGGGAAAAACGCGCACCGCGAAAGCCTTCTACCGAGTCGCTGTCTTCCGGGTATTTGAGGCCTTCGATCAGGCCCACGGGGTCGATCAGAAAGCTGCGGATGATCGACGGGTAGAGGCTTTTGTAATCGAGTACCAGCACCGATTCGTAGAGGCCGGGACGCGAGTCCATGACAAAGCCGCCGGGGCTGGCCTGGGGCGGTTTGTCCCCCAGGTTGGGTGCGACGAAACCCTGGCGGTGCATCAGCGGCATGTACAGGTGGGTGAATGCGGCGACCGATCCGCCATTGCGGTCGGCCGGCAGCCCGGTGACGCTGGCCCGTTCGAGCAGGAACTTGAGCAGTTCGGTCTTCTCGAAAATCCGCGTGACCAGTTCGCAGTCCTTGAGGTTGTAGCGCGCCAGGGCAGGCTTGTCCTCGGCGAACATGCGGTTGATTTCGTCCATGCGCTGGTAGGGCGTGGAGATGTCCTTGCCTTCGCCCAGCAGGGTTTGCGCGACGTTTTCCAGGCTGAAGGATTCGAAGCTCCACGTGGCTGAGCGCAGGGCTTCGATCCCGTCGATGATCAGGCGCCCCGCCGCTGCGGCGAAGTAATGATTGCGGCTGCCGTGTTCGCGCCAGGCCATGGGTTCGTCGCCACGCCCGAGCATGAGCGGCACCTTGAGGCGTTGGGCATGCTCGTGGAGCACGCGCAGGTCGAACTGCACCACGTTCCAGCCGATGATCGCGTCAGGATCAAAGGTGGCGAGCCATTGGTTGAGGCGTTCGAGCAGTTGGGCGCGGGTGTCGCAGTAGTCGAGCTTGAAGTCGACTGAATCGGTTTTGTTCGGCGGGCCGAGCATGTAGACCTGGCGCTCACCGCAGCCTTCGAGGGCGATGGAATACAGGTCGCCCTGGGCGGTGGTCTCGATGTCCAGGGACACCAGTTTGAGCGGGGGGCGGTAATCGGGCGCGGGTTTCATCTGCGCGTCGCACAGCGCGCCCGTGGCGTCGGGCGTGCCGCCGAACCAGACGGGGGCGGTGATGAAGCGCTCCATCATATAGCGCTCAGACGGGCGTACATCGGCTTCGTAGACATCGACGCCGGCCGCGCGCAGGCGTTTTTCCACATCCATCAGTTGGCGGTGCTGGCGGGTATACAGGCCCAGCACCGGACGGTGGTGGAAATCGCACAACTGCAGCGGGCGCAGTTCGATATCGCGCTCGCCCTTGAGCAGCCAATCAAGTGGCTTGCGGTGGGCTTCAGGGATAAACATCACCGAGGTCTGCACGGGTAGGCGGATAAACCTTGGCCCATGGTCGGTGGCCAGCCAGAAACTCACCTCCGTGCCCGCCGGGGTATCGCGCCAATGCCGGGTCAGGACAAAACCCTGCTGTAAATCCACCGTACCGCACCTCAGGAATCGCTTTCAGGCGTTGATTCTACGCGGCATCGTGGCAAACGCCCCCATGAAAGCTGAAAGCGGCAAGCGCGGGCATCAGCAATGATGCCCGTTTGGTTCACGCCCGACGGGCTTTGTTCAGAAAGTTTTCGATATTACCCATTTGCTCGTCCCAGCCACGAGAGTTCATCTTGAAGGCCTTCTGGCGGCGGGCTTGGGGCACGTCGTCGAAGCCGGATTCGACCACCCGCAGCAGGATGCCCGGCGCGCGATCTTCAATGGTGAACTCCACCAGGGTGGGCGTTTCCTTGTCATAATCGACGCCCTTCTCCACCGCAAACGGATGCCACCAGAAGGAAAACAACGTCTGTGGCAGGATGCGTTCGATTTTGGCTTTCCAGACAACGTGCTCGTAACCTGAGTAGGTAATCTGGGCCTCGATGGTTTCTCCGGCCACAAAGACTTTGTCCTTAAGGGCGACGCCAAACCAATGACCGAATTGCTCGGCATTGGTCAGCGCTTCCCAGACCTGTTTGCGTGAAGCGTTGAGCAGGACCTTTCGCTCGATGCGATCTAATACGTGCATAAGTCACCTCCTCCATTGACAGTAGGCGACATCAAACAATGCGCAACCTGAGGTTGTAAGCAATGATGATGACCCCCTCCTTGAACCCGGCAATACGTTATGACTGAACCATTGAATGGAAGTTGCTTCTGCAAAGGTGTGCGCTATCAGGTGGACACATTGGATATGCCCATCAGCCACTGCCACTGTATAAGTTGCCGCAAAATACACGCGGCGGCGTTTGTCGCGACGGCCGGGGTGATGCGCGAGCATTTTCGCTGGACGCAGGGAGAGGAACTGCTCGTGGCCTTCCAATCGTCACCGGGTAAATTCAGACATTTCTGCAAGTGCTGCGGCTCACACCTGATGGCGGAACGCAGGCAGCAACCTCATGTCATTGTGCGAGTGGCGACGCTGGATGATGATCCGGGCGTCAGTCCTACCTCGCACATCTGGACGAGTCATGAAGTGCCCTGGCTTGCCTATGAGGACGTGGAGCACTGGGACGAGTGGAAGATATGACCTAGACGCGCGGATCGCCCGGTGCCTTGGCCGGCGTTGCATATTGCGGCTTCAGGTGACCTTCCTGGTCCAGCAACCAAGCATCCATGATCTGCCGCACCACCGGCCCCGCGACGCGACCACCCGCCTCGCCGTTTTCGATCATCACCGAAATTACGATTTTCGGATGTTCCGCAGGAGCAAAGCCGACAAACAAGGCGTTATCACGGTGGCGTTCCAGGGTTTTCTCGCGGTTGTAGCGTTCGCCCTGCTTGATCGCGACTACCTGGGCGGTGCCACTCTTGCCGGCGATGCGGTATTGCGCGCCTTGCGCAGCAGCCCGGGCGATACCGCGCGGATCGTGCATCACCAGTTGCATGCCGTGGTTGACCTGCTCCCAGTCACGCGGGTCTTTGAGCACAACGTTCGGCATGGGGTTTTCGTCAACGGGCGGTACGCCATTGATCGTCTTGGCCAGGTGCGGTCGGTTCCATACACCTTTGTTGGCGATCAGCGCAGTGGCCTGAGCCAGTTGCAGCGGCGTGACCTGCATGTAGCCCTGGCCGATGCCGAGGATCACGGTTTCGCCCGGAAACCAAGGCTGGCGGCGGGTTGCACGTTTCCAGGCCTGGGATGGCATCAGGCCGGCTGACTCTTCGAACATATCCAGGGAGACCTTCTGACCAAGGCCGAATTCCGCCAGATAGTCGTGCAGGCGGTCGATACCCAGCTTGTGGGCCAAATCGTAAAAGTAGGTGTCGTTGGAGCGCATGATGGCTGCGTCCATGTCCACCCAACCGTCGCCACTGTGGTTCCAGTTACGGTATTTATGGTCGAAGTCGGGAAGTTGGTAGTAACCGGGGTCGAACACCCGGGTTTGAGCGGTGACTACGCCGCTGTCCAGACCGGCGATGGCCACTTCTGGCTTGATGGTCGAGCCCGGTGCATACAGGCCTCTAAGGACGCGATTGAACAGCGGTCGGTCGATGGAGTCGTGCAGTGCAGCGTATTCCTTGAAGCTGATGCCGGTGACGAACAGGTTCGGGTCGAAACTCGGTTTGCTGACCATGGCCAGTACTTCGCCTGTCTGCGGGTCAAGGGCAACCACCGAACCACGGCGATCGCCAAGCGCCTCCTCTGCCGCTTCCTGGAGTTTAACGTCAAGGCTCAGGACGATACTTTTTCCAGGGATCGGATCGGTGTGCTTGAGCACTCGCAGCACACGGCCCTGGGCGTTGGTCTCGACTTCTTCATAGCCGACATGACCGTGCAACTCGGACTCGTAGAATCGCTCAATACCGGTCTTGCCGATGGATTGCGTGCCGCGGTACTCCACCGAGTCGAGGGCCTTGGATTCTTTCTCGTTGATGCGTCCCACATAGCCAATGGAGTGAGCGAAGTGCGCGCCTAGCGGATAGTGACGGACGAACTGCGGCTCTACGTCGACACCTGGCAGGCGAAACTCATTCACTGCCAGCAATGCGATCTGTTCTTCGGTCAACTCGTAAAACAATGTCACCGGGACAAAAGGATGACGTGCCTGCTTCAGGGCTTTGTCGAACAGTCCGCGGTCCTCGGCAGGCAGGTGCAGAAGGTTGACGATATCGTCCAATTCGCCCTTGAGGTCGGCGGTGCGCTCCCGGGTGATGGTCAGGTTGTAACTGGGGCGGTTGTCGGCGAGTACCACGCCGTTGCGGTCGTAGATTAGCCCACGCGTCGGCGTGATGGGCAGCACATGAACACGGTTGTTTTCAGAGATGGTGGAGTGATAGTCGAACTGCACGACCTGCAGGAAATACATACGCCCCACCAGGGCGCATGTAATGCCAATCACCAACAGCGCACAAGCGAGCAGGCGTTTATTGACCAGACGGTGCTCTTTTTCGTGATCTTTAATCGTTATAGGTTCAGGCATTGCTACCGCATCTCGTTGAAGAAGGTCGACGCCGCATCCTGCGATGAAAGATCAATCCTTGGGAAAATGTGCTGCACCATACCAAAAATGCAGAAACACTTTGCATTGAATTCCTCAACGGTACTTGGAGGAGGGTTTGCAGATTGATGGCTAGGGGGTCGTCCTGCCGCCCCGGCGGATATACGAGAAGCGCCTCGGAGACAATCGCGGCGCTTTCCGAGCGCCCAAAACAAAACCCCATCTGCTTTCGCAAATGGGGTTTCGGAATTTAATCTTGACGATGACCTACTCTCACATG
>NZ_LJRZ01000394.1:0-544 GCF_002742485.1 Pseudomonas sp. 2822-17 | reverse complement strand
TGGCCATACAGGCGGTTTCGCAGGTGGGTTCGCGTTAGTTTTAGTCCTATTTATCCTGCTCGTTATTATTGGTGCAGCGGTTTGGGCTTACTAATCTAGTCCCCTAAAAAAGCACCCTCTAAAGGGTGCTTTTTTTAACGAATATGAATGTTTAAATATTTTTACCACCATGATTATTGTCTATATTCATTCCTCACTTGCCTCTTCCGTTGCTAGCATTGCTCTATATCTAACAAATTATTACGAACTAGTAAGGAAACCCCCGTTGCTACAGACTAATAGCTTTCAAATACGGTATAAGTTCGAAGTCAGCTAAAAGTTTTAATTATTCAAAAGAAGCATTTTCATTCATGGCTTTTTTTCCATTATATTGGTATAATTCAAGATAGTAAAACAGGGGGCTTTGATTTGAATGAAATTATCTCTACAAAAGGAGGACATAAAGATGATCATCGAAGAACCAAATCATATCATGAAGGACCGCCTCCACGCTCTAGATATTCATTTATTGAATCAAGCCCATGCGAAACTGTTTGTTGTAGAA
>NZ_LJRZ01000393.1:0-299 GCF_002742485.1 Pseudomonas sp. 2822-17 | reverse complement strand
GTTATACGATGTGGTTCAAGCATTAAATAATGGCGATGTTGCTAGTGGCTTAACAGCTATAGATACGATAATAAGCGATGGTAAGGATCCAAACAGGTTCTTGGAAGATTTAATATTCTTCTACAGAGATGTCTTGATGTATAAGTCTGCACCTCAACTTGAGGAAGTAAGGATAGGGTTATGACTGATGAAAACTTCCAAGGTCTTGCTAATGTTTTAGAAAATAGTTGGATATATAGTATTATGGAGATGCTCAATAAATTTCAGCAAGAAATGAAATGGTCTAATCATCCCAAAGT
>NZ_LJRZ01000024.1:0-229 GCF_002742485.1 Pseudomonas sp. 2822-17 | reverse complement strand
TTTAGGACCAATCCCTGAAACTTGGAGGAGTTTTTCGAATAAACGTTTTTCTTGCCGATTCGAAAAACCAAATAATTTTATAGCATCTTCTCTTACATGGTGATGTGTATATACGGTAATTGTTTCATTTAATTTTTCCTGGAATCGATACGGATTTGGACAAAATACTAAATATCCCACTTCTCTTACATCAATGACAATTGAATCAACTTCAATATGTACAATTTTA
>NZ_LJRZ01000392.1:0-319624 GCF_002742485.1 Pseudomonas sp. 2822-17 | reverse complement strand
GCGAATTCTACAGCGTTACACGCTGCTGTCAACACCTCTTTTTCAACTTCCTTTTGGCTTCGATGAACTGAAGCAACTTGCTGCCGAAAACTGCGTAACTCATTGTTTACCAAGGAGTTTTCCGTTTCGACTGCGCCGGAAGTGGGGCGAATTATAGGCTTCCAGAATCTGCGGTCAAGCGTTAATTACGTTTTTTCTGCAGAAGGTGCTTTTTTCGTAATAAGCCTAGGGATTCGGCGCATTACCGCAGGTATACGCAATGCCAGCAGCAGCGCACCTATAGATGCATAGATTGCCCACTCCTTCAGGTCAGCCCGCACGATCCACAACATATGCAGCAGCCCAAGCCCAAGAATCACGTAGACCAAGCGATGCAGCTTCTTCCAACGATTTCCCAGTCGACGCTGGCTATAGCGATTAGACGTCACCGCCAACATCAACAATGACAAGAAGCCCAACGTACCCACAATAATGTAAGGCCGCTTACGTAGCTCAACTCCAAGCTGCGACCAATCAAGGCCCAGAACAAATACACAATAGGCCGCCAGATGCAGCACCACATAGGCAAAGCACCACAACCCAAGCTGCCGGCGCACCGCTATCCACCCCGCCCAGCCGCTCAACTTTTGCAGCGGCGTCATCCCCAGCGTGATCAGCAGCAGGATCAACGTGCCCAACCCCAGCCGATCAACCAGCACCTTTCCCGGATCTGGACCCAAGGCAAAACTCCACGCTTCATATAGCCATATCAACGGCCACACTGCCGCCGCTATGAAAACGCCGATACGCCAGACGGGATAACGCATCAGTAGTTCTTCCGCAGATCGAGGCCAGCATATAAAGAAGCAACCTCTTCCGAGTAGCCATTGAACATCTGCGTCTCACGCACATTCGGACTGAATAGACCACTTGGCAGACGACGCTCCCGTGCCTGGGTCCAACGTGGATGGTCCACGGTAGGGTTCACATTCGCATAAAACCCATACTCGTCCGCGGCAATGCTCTGCCAGGTGGTTTTCGGCTGCTCACTCACAAGGCTGATCCGCACGATGGACTTCACACTCTTGAAACCGTACTTCCAAGGCACGACCAGACGTAACGGTGCACCATTCTGATTGGGCAACTCGCGCCCATACATGCCAACGGCAAGAATCGCCAAAGGGTTCATCGCCTCATCCAGGCGCAACCCCTCTACATAAGGCCAGTCGATCAAGCCAAAACTCGAACGCTGACCAGGCATACTCTTGGGGTCCTGGAGGGTTTCAAAACGAATGTACTTAGCCTTGGAGGTCGGCTCAACTTGCTTGAGCAAGGCAGAGATCGGAAAGCCCATCCACGGTATGACCATCGACCACGCTTCAACACAGCGCAGCCGGTAGATCCGCTCTTCCAACTGATAGGGCTTCATGAAGTCTTCCAGGGCATAACGCCCCGGCTTGGCAACCTCACCATCAATCACAACACTCCAGGGTTCGGTCTTGAGCGAACCCGCATTCTTCGCAGGATCGCCCTTGTCAGTGCCAAACTCATAAAAGTTGTTGTAGTGGGTTGCGTCCTTGAAAGGGGTGATAGCTTCACCTGCAACCGTCACCGCCTGCCATTTCGTGCCTGGCAGCTTGTCAGCAAACCAGCCCGGCGCCTTCCCCGGCTCAACATCGGCATAACGCGCAGCCTCATCCGCACTGGCCCAGCGTGGCAAGCTACTGGCGGCGATACCGGCAAGCGCACCACCGAGCAAGCTGCGGCGAGAGAGGTAGAAAGATTCAGGGGTGACGTCCGACTCGTGGCAATCGGACGCTTTAGGCAATTTGATTAACATGGCAACTCCGCAGCATTGGAGGACTGATACACCAATAGACTGCGGAGTATGGGGGAAATTACATTAAGGCAATGTTTTGTCCCGACGCATATGCAGCAAGTACTGAACCGGCCCGGAAGCAGCGTAGACCAGGAAGGCCAACAGCAGAATCCGCGGCGGATCGCTGAAGACCACGGCAAATACCAGCACCACGGCCAGGATCGCCACAAAAGGTACGCGCCCCTTGAGGTCAAGCTCCTTGAAGCTGTTGTACTTGATGTTGCTGACCATCAGCATACCGGCCGCTGCCACCATCAACGCCACCAGGAACGACATCTTCGAACCCTGGATGCCGTAGTCACTGAATGCCCAGACGATACCCGCCACGACACCCGCTGCTGCCGGACTGGCCAGCCCGATGAAGTAGCGCTTGTCGGCAGTACCTACCTGGGTATTGAAACGCGCCAGACGCAACGCGGCGCCCGCAACATAGATGAAGGCCACCATCCAGCCAACCTTGCCCATGTCACCCAGCGCCCAGGCAAATGCCAACAATGCCGGAGCCACCCCAAACGCGACCATGTCCGACAGCGAGTCGTACTCGGCACCGAAGGCACTTTGGGTGTTGGTCATACGTGCAACACGACCATCCAGACCGTCGAGCACCATGGCCACGAAAATGGCGATCGCCGCAAAACCGAAGTACTTGCTGGCATTCGCGGCATCACCTGCCGCCAGCGCACTCTGGGCGCTCATGGAATTGATGATGGAATAGAAACCGGCAAACAGGTTCGCCGTGGTAAACAGATTGGGCAGCAGATAGATGCCACGGTGCCGGACCTTACGGCCTTCCGCGTCATGCCCCTCTTCGACATGCTCATCGATCGGTAGCAGGCTTTCGGCGTCAGGAGCCTGGTTAGGCTCGTCGGGACGTTCGCTCATGGACTTTACCTTGCAACGGTGTGAAAAAAATTCGACCAATACTTGCGGCGAGTGTTCGCCCGCAAACGATGCAGCTTTATACCAGAACCCGCCCCCAAACGAAAAAACGCGGCCTAAGCCGCGTTTTCTCTTGATGCGTACGACTTAGTTTTTGGCTTTGTCGACGATCTTGTTGGCACCGATCCACGGCATCATGGAGCGCAGTTGCTCGCCGATGACTTCGATACCGTGAGCGGCGTTGTTACGACGCTTGGCGGTCATCGAAGGGTAGCCGGTAGCGCCTTCGGTGATGAACATTTTGGCGTATTCGCCGTCCTGAATACGTTTCAGGGCGTTGCGCATAGCCTGACGGGACTCGGCGTTGATAACTTCCGGGCCTGTCACGTACTCGCCGTACTCAGCGTTGTTGGAGATCGAGTAGTTCATGTTGGCGATACCGCCTTCGTACATGAGGTCAACGATCAGCTTCAGTTCGTGCAGACATTCGAAGTAGGCCATTTCCGGCGCATAGCCAGCTTCAACCAGGGTTTCGAAACCGGCTTTCACCAGCTCAACGGTACCGCCGCACAGAACGGCTTGTTCGCCGAACAGGTCGGTTTCGGTCTCGTCCTTGAAGGTGGTTTCGATGATGCCGGTACGACCGCCACCCACGCCAGCAGCGTAGGAAAGTGCAACGTTCTTGGCATTGCCCGACGCGTCCTGGTAGATCGCGATCAGGTCAGGGATACCGCCGCCTTTGACGAACTCGGAACGCACGGTGTGGCCCGGTGCTTTCGGCGCGATCATGATCACGTCCAGGTCAGCGCGTGGCACAACCTGGTTGTAGTGAATCGCGAAACCGTGGGAGAAGGCCAGGGTGGCGCCCTTCTTGATGTTCGGTTCGATTTCGTTCTTGTACAGCGCGGACTGGAACTCGTCCGGGGTCAGGATCATGACCAGGTCGGCAGCAGCAACAGCGGAAGCAACATCAGTCACTTTCAAGCCGTGGGCTTCTGCCTTGGCAACAGTGGCCGAGCCTTTGCGCAAGCCAACGGTCACGTCAACGCCAGAGTCTTTCAGGTTGCAAGCTTGCGCGTGACCCTGGGAGCCGTAGCCGATGATGGCGACTTTCTTGCCCTGGATGATCGACAGGTCACAATCTTTTTCGTAATAAACTTTCATGAGGTTCCTCTATATATCCAGGCCGTAAGGCCATTCACTAATTTGGGTTAGATGCTGAGTACTTTGTCGCCACGGGCAATCCCGGTGACACCACTGCGTACCGTTTCCAGAATCGAGGCCGTCCCGATCGACTGGATGAAGCTGTCCAGCTTGTCGCTTGTACCGGTCAGTTGCACGGTATAAACGCTGGCGCTTACATCCACGATCTGCCCGCGATAGATGTCGGTGGTGCGTTTGATCTCGGCACGTTGGGCACCGGTGGCCTTGACCTTGACCAGCATCAGCTCGCGCTCGATGTGGGCACTTTCCGACAGGTCGACCAGCTTGACCACTTCGATCAGCTTGTTGAGGTTCTTGGTGATCTGCTCGATCACCTCATCGTGGCCCACGGTAGTCAACGTCAGGCGCGAAAGTGTCGGGTCTTCGGTCGGGGCCACGGTCAGGCTTTCGATGTTGTAGTTGCGTTGCGAAAACAGGCCGACAACACGAGACAGAGCGCCGGGTTCGTTCTCCAGAAGCAGGGAGATAATGTGCCGCATGATTAAGTACGCTCCGTCTTGTTCAGCCACATGTCGCGCATCGAGCCGTCTTTGATCTGCATCGGATAGACGTGCTCGCTGGTATCCACCTTGATATCGATGAACACCAGACGGTCCTTCATGGCGAACGCCTCTTCCATCTTCGGCTTGAGATCTTTCAGATCGGTGATGCGAATGCCGACATGGCCATAGGCTTCAACCAACTTGATGAAATCCGGCAACGATTCCATGTAGGAATGGGAGTGACGGCTACCGTAGCTCATGTCCTGCCACTGACGAACCATGCCCAGTACGCCGTTGTTCAAGCAGACAATCTTCACCGGAAGACCGTACTGCAGGCACGTCGACAGCTCCTGGATGTTCATCTGAATGCTGCCTTCACCGGTGACGCACGCCACGTCGGTGTCCGGGAAGCTCAGTTTCACCCCCATGGCCGCCGGGAAACCGAAGCCCATCGTGCCCAAGCCGCCGGAGTTGATCCAGCGGTTAGGCTTGTCGAACTTGTAGTACTGCGCCGCGAACATCTGGTGCTGGCCCACGTCGGAGGTCACAAAGGCATCGCCCTTGGTCACTTCGCACAGGGTTTCAATCACGGTTTGTGGCTTGATGATGCTGCCGTCGCCCTTGTCATAAGGGAACAGGCCGCGATCGCCACGCCATTCGTCGATCTGCTTCCACCAACTGGCAACGGATTCTTTGTTTGGCGTCTCGCCGATGTCCTTGAGCGAAGCGACCATTTCGGTCAATACGCTTTCCACAGGCCCCACAATCGGCACGTCGGCCTTGATGGTCTTGGAGATGGATGCCGGATCGATGTCGATGTGGATGATCTTGGCATTCGGGCAGAACTTGCTCGCGCCGTTGATCACGCGGTCATCAAAACGTGCACCCACAGCCAGAATCACGTCAGCATGGTGCATGGCCAGGTTGGCGGTGTAGCTGCCGTGCATGCCGAGCATGCCGACGAACTGACGGTCCGTACCCGGGAAGGCGCCGAGGCCCATCAGGGTATTGGTGACCGGCAGGTTGAGCAGCTTGGCCAATTCGGTCAACGGTGCAGAACCGCCACCCAGGATCACGCCGCCACCCGAGTACAGCACAGGACGCTTGGCCGCCAGGAGCATTTCTGCCGCCTTGCGGATTTGCCCCGAGTGCCCACGAACGGCCGGGCTGTAGGAGCGCAGCTTGGCTTTTTTCGGGAAGACGTATTCGAATTTTTCAGCCGGGTTGGTCATGTCTTTCGGGATATCGACCACGACAGGCCCCGGGCGACCGGACTGCGCGAGGTAGAAGGCCTTTTTCATGACTTCCGGAATTTCCGAGGCGTGCTTGATCATGAAGCTGTGTTTCACGATCGGCCGGGAGATACCGATCATGTCGGTTTCCTGGAACGCGTCGGTGCCGACCATGGTGCTAGGCACCTGGCCAGAGATGATCACCATCGGGATGGAGTCCATATAGGCAGTCGCAATGCCAGTAATGGCATTCGTTGCGCCTGGGCCGGACGTTACCAGTACCACGCCGGCTTTACCGGTGGCACGGGCATAACCGTCAGCCATATGGGTCGCGGCCTGTTCGTGGCGAACCAGGATGTGGGTAACAGCCGGTTCCTTGAACAGTGCGTCGTAAACATGCAGCAGAGCACCACCTGGGTACCCGTAGATATAGTCGACGCCTTCGTCACGCAAAAAGCGGACGAGCATCTCACCGCCAGATAAAAGCTCCACGTTGTTCACCTCTAAAACGCCAGAATACCGTCCGTTGAAAACCGACGGGTCTTAATAGGTTTACTTCTCAACAGAGCATGAGCGACGGTGGTCGCCGACTACGTCAGCACTGACTGAGCAAGTATTGGGATCGTCCCAAGTGTTGCGGGCTTTTCCCACCCAGCGCGAGGTAACGCGTTGCGGGTGTAACAGGTCGGCGCGGATGTGCGCCTCATGATCTGCTGAGCGGGCCTGCTTCTGGCAGTCCCGATACAGCGGACTTTGGATTCTTCTGTTTCAGGCCGTTCAAGTCAAGCAATAATTGCGCTTTTTTCCAACTAAGCGCATGAGAACGCAGAAGAAAGGGCTTTGAGGAGGGATAAAACTCGCCTGAATGTCGTCAAGCGGTAGAAATATGCGCAAGACTGCCGGAAAACCCGGCAGTCAGGCAATTAACGAGCGTCGACGATCAATTGATCGAACTTTTTCAGCGCATTACGCAAGCCAACGCTTTCTCGCGGCCGATCGGCATAGACCATCTCGGCCATTTCCAGGATCCCCGATGCGCTGGGCAACGGCAGGTCCTGTTCGAGGATCTGCTTCATGCGCACCAGGAAGATCCATTGCAGCCACTGGTGAAAGTCCAGGGTATCCACCGAAAACGGCTCAACGCTGCTAAGCGCCTCGACGCCGGGGGAGACCTCATCCCACCAGCCCTGAATGCGCAATTCGCGCTCGATCAGCAATAACTGCTCGGCAATCGCAGGAAACCGTACATCCATCAGAGGCTGACCTTGGCTTTTTGACGGGCCTGGGCGGCACCCGCGGCATCACCTTGTGCGGCACGCGCATCTCCGATCAACGCCCACAGGCTGGCTTGCAGATCAGGACGACCGCTGGCCATCGTGAGGCCACGGCGGGCGAACTGCTCGGCTTGCGGCGCATCGCCCTGGGCCATGCGCACCTGCGCCAGGCGATACAGCACTTGTGGTTCACGCGGTGCAACGCGTTGCGCACGCTCAAGGCTCGATGACGCACCGTTCAGGTCGCCACCGGCCTGTTGTTGCTGAGCCGTCGTCAGCAAGGCCAACACTGGGCCATCCAACTGTTCGTCAGCCGACAAGCCGCCCGAGTTGGAGGAGGATGGAATGCCACTTGGCGTCGACGGCATGTTGTAGGTGCCCTGGTTGATCGGCGCAGCCTGAATCGGCGTGGAGTCGATCGGCCCAGAGGTGCTTGGACCAGGCGTCCATGGCTCAGCGCTGATCGGGGCCGACGTAGCCGCGCCGCCGCCCGGCACCATCACCACCACGCCCGAATCCTGCGGCACGGCCTGAGGCTTGGCCTGCGCCGGACGATTGGTCACGGTCTGGCGGAAACCGCCATTGGCCGAGATCCGGTCGTTATTGGAGACGGCTGTGCTCGAATCCACCACGGGGATGGAGCCGCGCTGCACGCTGGAGCAACCGCTGAGCAAAGCCAATGTTGTAATAGCTGGAATCAACCACTTGTTCACTTGAAACCCTCTTTGCTTAATTCATCCAGCCCTTGACCCAATCCATCACCGATTCCGCGTCCGCAGGGGCACCGCCACCGCACGCAGCACCGGGTGGTGGTTCGCTGCCGCGAATATACGGCATCTGGACTGCGCCCGGACAATTGGCATCGGAGCCCTGGCCGGTATGTGGATCAATCCAGGCCTGCACGATGTTATCCGGCTGCGGCATGTTCAATGGCAACGGATCGGCCTTGCGCATAAAACTGGTCCAGACCTGCAACGCACCGGTAGCACCGGTGAACGGCGTCTTGCCATTGTCGTCACGACCCAACCACACCACGGCCAGTACATCCTGACCGAAACCTGCAAACCAACTGTCGCGCGAATCGTTGCTGGTACCGGTCTTGCCCGCCAGCGTCAGATTGGACGGCAGCACCTTGTAGACCGAGCTACCGGTACCTTCACGCATCACACGCTGCATGGCGTTCTGGATCAGGTAGATCGAGCCCGCATCGAAACGCTGCTGGATCTGGAACGGGTAGCGCTTGAGCGGCTCGCCCTCGGCCGTCAGCACACTGCGGATCCCGCGCATCGGGGTGTTGAAGCCACCGTTGGCGAGGGTCTGGTACATGGTCGCGACTTCCATCGGCGTCATGGCACCAGCACCCAGCAGGATCGATGGGAACGCGGGGAATTCGCGGGTTATACCCAGTCGCGCCAGCGTCTTGAGCACATTCGGCACGCCCACTTCCAGGCCAAGCCGAGAGGTGGAGATGTTGTAGGAATGCGCCAAGCCCTGATACAGGAACACCGTGCCGTGAGAGCGGCGATCGAAGTTCTGTGGTGTCCACACCTGGCCGTCGCCGCCTTTGACGGATAGCGGATCGTCCGACAGCCAACTGGTCAGGGTGTACTTGCTCGGTTTTTCCAACGCGGTAAGGTAGACCGCAGGCTTGACCAGCGAACCGATCGGCCGCACAGCATCCAGCGCGCGATTGAATCCGGCAAAACTCGCCTGACGACTGCCGATCATGGCTTGAACTTCACCGGTTTCCGGGTTCGTCACCACCATGGCGGCTTCTACTTCATCGGAACCTTTACGCCCCGTCAGACGCTTGAAAGTGTCGCTGACAGACGCTTCGGCCTTCATCTGCAGAATCGGATCAAAACTGGTGAAGATTCGCAGGCCTTCTTCGGTCAAGTCTTCGTCGCGGTAGTCTTCACGCAGTTGGCGTTTAACCAGATCGATAAAGCCGGGGAATGAACTGTCCGCCAACTTGCCGCGGGTTGTCACACCCAGTGGCATTTTCTTCGCTGCGGCGACTTGTTCAGCCGTGGCCACGCCTTGCTGTTCAAGCACATCCAGCACCAGGTTACGGCGCTCCAGCGCACGCTCCGGATTGCGACGCGGGTTGTAGTAGGAAGGCCCTTTGACCATACCCACCAACAACGCCACTTGATGCAGCTTCAATTCGGACAGCGGCTGACCGAAGAAGAACTGGCTGGCCAGACCGAAGCCGTGCACCGCGCGCTGGCCGTCCTGGCCGACGAAGACTTCGTTGAGGTACGCCTCAAGGATTTCCTGCTTGCTGTAGTGCAGCTCAAGCAGCATCGCCATCATCGCTTCGGTGAGCTTACGGGTCAGGCTGCGCTCGTTGGTGAGGTAGAAGTTCTTCACCAACTGCTGGGTCAGCGTACTGCCGCCCTGGGTCATCCTGCCGCCGGACGTATTTACCCAAACCGCACGGGCAATCGACTTCGGCGACACACCCCAGTGGCTATAAAAGTCGCGATCCTCTACCGCAACCAGGGTTTCCAGCAGGTAAGGCGGCACCTGGTCAAGCTTGATCAGGATGCGATCTTCAAGGTTCTTCGGGTAAATCCCGCCGATCATCAACGGTTCAAGGCGGACCACCGGTAATTTCGAGCCGTTGAGGGAGGACAGCTCGGCCACGTAGTCACCGGAGAAGCGCACGCGCACCGGCTGGGCTTTTTCCAGGCCTTCATAGAACTGGAAGCCACGGGTATTCAGGTCGACCGTGTTACCGCTGACGGCGGCCGCACCCGGGCCATTGCTCACGGGTTCGCGGCGGTAGCCGAGGGCGTCAAGTTCGGTGAGGAAGTCATCCTTGCTCAGCTTCTGTCCGCTGAACAGTTCCAGCGGGCGTGCATACACCTTGGCCGGGATGGTCCAGCGCTTGCCGGAGAACTTCTCCTGGACCACTGCGTCGAGGTACACCGCGAAGCCGGCGAGCACCACAAGGCCTACAAGACCGAGCTTGAGCGCCCAGCCAAGCCACGGACGCAGGCCGCGGGAAGGAGGTTTTTTACGGGAACGGGGAGATCGGGATCGAGTCATGGCGGCGGATTATACGCACTTTATTGATGATCAACATGAGCCGGACAGCGGTTTGCACGACCGTCCGTAGCAGCCATAATGCGCGCCATGATTTCCCCCAGACTCTGAAGGATCGCCCGTGAGCCAGTCACTGATCGCCGCCCTGCAAAACCCGGCTTTGTACCCTCATCCGGTCGAAGCGTTCCAAGTCATCGAGACCCATATTTCGTGGGTCGTATTGACCGGCCCTTTCGCTTACAAATTGAAGAAACCGATGAACTTCGGCTTTCTGGACTTCACCGACCTGGAAAAGCGCGGGCACTTCTGCAATGAAGAGCTGCGTCTGAACCAGCGCCTGACGAACGATTTGTATCTGGATGTGCTGCCGATTACCGGCACCGCCGAAGCCCCCCAATTGGGCGGCGACGGCCCGGTGATCGAATATGCACTGAAGATGCGCCAGTTCCCGCAAAGCCAACTGCTCAGCACCCTGCAGGCCAATGGCGAATTGACTGCCGCGCACATCGATGAAATGGCCAAGCAGATCGCACACTTCCATCTCACCGCGCCGAAAGTGCCACAAACCCACCCAGCCGGCACTCCCGACGAAGTGATGGCACCGGTACGGCAGAACTTCGACCAGATCCGTCCGTTTTTGAGCGACAAGGCCGACCTGATTCAACTGGAAGCCCTGCAAGCCTGGGCCGAAAGCAGTTTCGACCGCCTCAAGCCGCTGCTGGCACAGCGCAAGCTCGATGGCTTCACCCGCGAGTGCCACGGTGACATCCACCTCGGTAATGCCACCTTGATTGATGGCCAGGTGGTGATTTTCGACTGCATCGAGTTCAACGAGCCGTTTCGCTTCACCGACGTGTACGCCGACACCGGCTTCCTGGCCATGGACCTGGAAGACCGAGGCCTCAAGTCCCTGGCCCGCCGCTTCATCAGCCAGTACCTGGAGCTGACCGGCGACTATCAGGGCCTTGAAGTGCTGAACTTCTATAAAGCCTACCGCGCCCTGGTGCGTGCCAAGGTGTCGTTATTCAGCATGCCGAGCGAAGCAAGCCCGGTACAACGTGCCACAACACTGCGCCAGTACCGCAACTACGCCAACCTGGCAGAAAGCTACAGCACCATTCCGTCACGTTTTCTGGCGATTACCCACGGTGTCTCGGCTGTGGGCAAAAGCCACGTATCCATGCGTCTGGTAGAGGCGCTCGGTGCCGTACGCGTGCGCTCGGATGTCGAACGCAAGCGCCTGTTCGGCGAGCAGCACGTGGAGAACACGCCACAGGCCGGCATTTATGCGTCCGATGCCAGTGCCAAAACCTACGCTCGCTTGAACGACATCGCCGATACCGTGCTGCGCGCCGGCTTCCCGGTGGTGCTGGATGCCACCTTCCTGAAACGCGAACAACGTGAAACCGCCGCCCAGGTTGCCGAAGCTACCGGTGCGCCCTTCCTGATTCTGGATTGCAACGCACCCCAGGCCGTTATCAGCAGCTGGCTGGCGCAACGTCAGACAGACAAAAACGATCCATCCGACGCGACCCTGGCCGTTATCGAAGCCCAGCAGGCAAACCGTGACCCACTTACAGCTGAAGAGCTGTTGCTGAGCAAACGCGTGGAGACTAATCAAAGCGGGACCCTCGACGCGGTAGTTGCACAGATTCGCCAGCGCTTGCCAGGCCTGTAAGAAAAATTTCTTGGTCGTGTCGCCTACTTGGGCGCACGACCGAGCAATAGTGGCACTATAATGGCGTCATAAATCCAACAGGAGTTCGCCGTCATGACTCAGCCCAAGCTTCTTGATACCCCGCTCTACTCGCTCCTGCATAAAGACGATATTCGCGGCTTCAACCAGGAGCGTCCGAAAGACGGCGCTATCGACATGCGCGGTGGTGACTTCCGTGGGCTGGACTTGCGTGAATTGAACGCCACTGGCGTCGACTTTACCGACGCATACTTCCGCTCCGCCGACTTGCGCGGTCTGGATTTACGCGACTGCTCGCTGGAAGGCGCCAGCCTGGCCCATGCGCAGATTTCGGGCACCTACTTCCCACCTGAATTGACCGCTGACGAGATCCTCATGTCGGTCAATTTCGGCACGCGCCTGCGCTACCGCACTAAGTAACACGCGCCCCAAGCCCGACTACGCGCAACGCGTAGCGGGCTGCTCATGCCTGCCCGCTGTCAAAATCCCCGCGCCATTCTTATAAGCGTTTGGGCCGTTTCGGACCAAAGAACCACGCTTTTCCTACTGAACGCTACACTCCTGTTCAGGCTTGCCTGGTCACGAATACCCACCGCACCCTTCGGCCGTCGCAAGGAGGCTTGATGAACGATGAGCTGCAACACCTGAAAAACCTTGGCAAGACGTCAGCGCAGTGGCTGCATGCGGTGGGCATCCACAGCGCGTCCGACTTGCGGCGCCTGGGCGCAGTCGATGCGTATCGCGCAGTAAGAACTCGTGGGTTCCGCGCATCGAAGGTTTTGCTGTATGCGATCGAGGGGGCGCTGATGGACGTGCACTGGAACGATATTCCCGTTGAGCGCAAGGAAGCGTTGAACCGCCAACTGGATGCCATTTCAACGCGGCAAAAGAATTAGATCGACCAGAAGACCCAATGTTTACGGAGGTTTCGAACGACCGTTTGAGAAAAACGGAAGATCGACCAAAAACTAGTATTGACTCTCAAATGAGAATCGTTATGATTATCACAACTGGTCGCGAGATCAGCCGATAACTGAAAGACCATTGGTTCGGACTCTCAGATTATCTCCTCATCAGGCTAATCACGGTTATTTGACCCGGCTCTTGCCGGGTCTTTTTTTGCCTGCAAGAAAGCAGACTTCAGCGCGCAATGATCAGCGGATGCCCACGCTCCGGGTGTGGCTGTACCAACACATCCAGACCAAATACAGCCTTGAGCGGCTCAGGCCGCAGCACCTTCACCGGCGTGTCCAAAGCGTGGGGGCGCCCCTCCTCCAGCAGCAGAATACGATCACAGTAACGCGCCGCCAGGTTCAGGTCGTGGAGGATCACCAACACGGCCGCGCCCCGATCGGCAAAGGTACGGATGGCCTGCAATGTCGTGTGCTGATGCAGGGGATCAAGCATCGACGTCGGCTCATCCAGCAGCAACGTCTGCCCCGCTTCACCCGGCCATAGCTGCGCCAGCACCCGGGCCAGGTGCACGCGCTGGCGCTCGCCACCGGACAATGCCAGGTAACTGCGGCCACTCAAGTGTGCGACGTCCGCGGCCTGCAAGGCTGCGCTGATGATTTCGTCATCGCGCACACGTCCAGTCTGGTGGGGGAGACGGCCCATGCCGACGACCTCTTCGACGCGAAAGGCAAAATCCAGGGTCGAGCTTTGTGGCAACACCGCCAGACGCTGGGCGCGCTGCGACCCGGTCCAGTCTTTCAACGCCTGCTGGCCCAGCCATACCCTGCCTTGATCGGGGTGTAACTCACCGCACAATGCCCCCAGCAAAGTACTCTTGCCGGCGCCATTGGGACCCAGCACGCCGAGCACTTCGCCTGGCAGCAGGTCCAGAGTGACATCCGCCAGCACGGTTTTGCGACCGCGGCGGACCTGCAGGTCTTCAACACGCAGCATCAGGCACGCCCCCGCAGCAACAGGTAAAGAAAAAATGGCGCACCAATGAACGCAGTCACTATGCCGATCGGCAACTCTGCTGGCGCCAAGGCCAGCCGTGCAACCAAGTCGGCAAACAGCAGCAGACTCGCGCCCGCCAAGATTGAAGCCGGCAGTAACACGCGGTGATCAGGCCCTGCCAGCAATCTGACCAGATGCGGCACCACCAGCCCCACAAAACCAATCATGCCCGCTGCAGCCACCGCAGCACCGACACCCAATGCGGTACAGAACACCAACTCGCGTTTGAGCGCTTCAACATCGATACCCAAGTGGCTGGCCTCAGACTCACCCAGCAGCAGCGCATTCAACGCCTTGGCCCGGCGCGGCAACCACAGCGCCACCCCCGCACTCACCAGCAACAACGGCCACAGCCGCGAATAGCTCGCACCGTTGAGGCTGCCCAGGTTCCAGAACGCCAGCGTGCGCAACGTTGCGTCGTCCGCCAAATAAGTGAACAGGCCCACAGCCGAGCCAGCCAGCGCAGTGAGAGCAATGCCGGCGAGCAGCATCGTCGCCACATTCGTCTGGCCGTTGCGCCGCCCCAGTCGATAGACCAGCGCAGTCACTCCCAACCCACCAAGGAATGCACACAGCGACAGCAGGTACGGCCCGAACGCATCCGGCAAGCCACCAAAAAACGAACCTCCGACGATGGCGACGGCCGCTCCGAGCGCCGCACCACTGGACACCCCCACCAACCCAGGATCGGCCAGCGGGTTGCGAAACAACCCTTGCATGGCCACGCCCGACAATGCCAACACGCCACCCACCGCCAAGCCCAGCAAGGTACGCGGCAACCGAATCTGCCCCAGGATAAGCTCGGCCTGCTCCAGCCCCTGCGCCTCAATCGGCACGCCCACCAAACGCAAGGCCGCCTTGAGCGTATCCAGCAATGGCAGACTCACCGGCCCCAGCGCCAAAGAGAGCCAGATCGCCAATACGCACAACAGCGTCAGCCCGATAAACAGGGTTTTGGGCTTGACCAGTGCGGTCATGGGACCGGTTTAGCCTGGGACGGATAAAACCCGGCAGACAACTTCGCCAGGCTTTGCGGCAGACGCGGCCCGAGCCCGCCCACCAGCAGTGTCGGGTCCAGCTCAAACACCCGCCCGCTCTTGGCCGCCGGCGTCGAAGCGAGGATCGGATTTTCTTTGAAGAGGGCCGCACGGGCTGCATCCCCCGTGAGGGCACGATCAGCGAACACCAGTACATCCGGGCTCAGCCCTGCCAGCGACTCCACCGAAAACGGTTTGTAACCCGTATGGGTGGCCAGGTTGTGCCCGCCCGCCTGCTGCACCATCCAATCACCGGCCGTGCCCTTGCCGGCAATCAGCGGCTTGCCGCCGGCGTGACCAACCAACAGCAAAACGCCAGGGGCCTTTTGCGAGGCCTGGGCCTTGGCGAGCGAGCTTTTCTGCTGATCAAGCGCCTGCTCATACCCGGTAAATAATTCGTTGGCCTTGGCCTCATCGCCCAGCAATTTGCCCAGGTGCTGAAGGTTGCCTTTCAAAGTCGCCAGATCCGGCTGCGCCGAAAACATTTCAACCTGGACGCCCGCGCTGCGAATCTGCGCAAGTACCGGCGGCGGCCCCATCTCTTCTGTGCCCACCAGCACTTGAGGGCGCAGGCTGAGAATGCCCTCGGCCGACAATTGCCGCTGATAGCCAATACTGGGCAACGACTTGAGCGACTCAGGATGCTGGCTGGTGGTATCCACGCCAACCAACTTCGGTTCACCGCCCAGAGCCGTCACCCATTCCGACAGCGCCCCACCGGCACTCACCCAGCGTTGTGGCTGTTCCGAGGCGTGCGCCCCAGGGTTGACCAGCAGTCCGACAACAAGCGCAATAGCGCTGGTACTCAGGCGCATAACAGGGTTTCCTTCCGAGGGCAGGGCCTTTCGAGCACTCCTTGATGTGACAGGTAATCCCTGCCGGGCATCGAACTGAGCACCCAGGCAGCTAATGGGCGAAGCCGGCATTTGATAATTGTTTGCATTTGAACGTCAAGGCACTTAAGGATTGAAATGAAGTTTCTCTGCCCCTCCAAGACCCTCGCGCCAGATAGCAGCCTCGGTTTTGAAATCGATGGTTGCAAATTGTTGGCCGTACGCCGGGACGGCATTGCCTACTTCTATATCAACCGCTGCCCCCATCGCGGCATCCCGCTCGAATGGCGGCCCGACCAGTTCCTCGATGACAGTGCCAGCCTGATCCAATGCGCCACCCACGGCGCCCTGTTCCTGATCGAGAGCGGTGAGTGCATTGCCGGCCCCTGCGCCGGTAAAAGCCTCGAAGCCCTGCGCGGTCGCGAAGACGAACAGGGCCTGTGGGTGGACCTCTAGTCGAGCAGCACGTCCAACCGGCGATCCACGCATACCTCCTCGGCCGTCACGCGCACGCCATATGCCAATACTTCCACTCCGGCCGCTTTAGCTTCGCGCAAGGCGGCACCATAGGCGGCATCGATTTCCAGGGCTGGGCGCACGGCGTCAATTCCCGAGAGGTTGACGCAATACAACTGCACCGCTCGCACACCTTCACGCGCCAGGTAGGCCAACTCCCGCAGATGCTTGGCGCCACGCTGGGTCACCGCGTCAGGGAAAGCAGCAACACGGGTGTCATCGAAACCCAGGGTGACACTTTTGACTTCGACGTAGGCGGCGCCATCAGGGTACTCCAGGCGAAAGTCGATACGGCTTTTCTCCTGTCCGTAAGGCACTTCGCGCTTGAGTGCGGTAAAGCCATTGAGCTCCGTGATCACGCCAGCGCGCAACGCCTCCTCGACCAACTGATTGGCGCGCGCCGTGTTAACGCACGCCAGGCGGCCCTGGGGCGTTTCGGCGATTTCCCAAGTGCCGGGCAGCTTACGCTTGGGGTCGGTGGAACGGCTGAACCAGACCTGGCCACCTTCAACCATGCAATTGAGCATCGAACCGGTGTTCGGGCAGTGAATGGTCAACAACTCGCCGGTAACGGTCTCGATATCGGTGAGAAAACGCTTGTAGCGGCGAATCAGTCGGCCTTCTTCGAGGGGAGGATGAAAACGCATCAGCCTTGCCAGCTCCTCAAGCCACGGGCGATGCGCTCCACCGCCTCCTGTAGTCGATCAAGATTTTGCGTGTAGGCAAAGCGCACATGATGGCGGGCTTGATAACGACCAAAATCCAGACCCGGTGTGAATGCGACATGCTCGGTTTCGAGGAAATGCCGGCAAAACGCGAAGGCATCCCCGCCGAACGCACTGATATCGGCGTACAAATAGAACGCCCCCTCCGGCTCGACGGCGATGCCAAAACCCAACTCGCGCAGGGCGGGCAGCAAGAAGTCGCGGCGACGGCCGAATTCGGCGCGGCGCTCTTCGAGGATGCTCAAGGTTTGCGGGGTAAAGCACGCCAGCGCCGCATACTGGGCCATGCTTGGCGCGCTGATATAAAGGTTTTGCGCCAACTTCTCCAACTCACTCACTGCAGCAGGCGGGGCCACCAGCCAACCCAGGCGCCAGCCGGTCATGCCGAAATACTTCGAAAAACTATTCAGCACGAAGGCGTCGTCGTCGACCTCCAGCACGCTGGCCGCGTCGGTGCCGTAGGTAAGGCCGTGATAGATCTCATCGACTACCAGATGGCCGTCGCGCGCCTTGATTGCGCCGGAAAGCCCGGCCAACTCCTCGCGAGTGAGGATCGTGCCGGTGGGATTCGCCGGGGAGGCAACCAATGCACCTACGCTGTCCTGATCCCAATGTTTGGCCACCAGGTCGGCGGTCAGTTGATAGCGCACTTCAGGCCCTACCGGCACTAGTTGCGCGGCGCCCTCAACCAGTCGCAGGAAATGCCGGTTACACGGATAGCCCGGATCTGCCAACAACCAATGCTTGCCCGGATCCACCAGCAGGCTGCTGGCCAGCAACAACGCGCCGGAGCCTCCGGGAGTGATCAGAATACGCTCGGGATCTACACTCAAGCCGTACCGCTGCTGGTAGAAACCGCTGATGGCTTCACGCAATTGCGGCAGGCCACGGGCTGCGGTATAGCGCGTCTTGCCATTGGCGAGCGCCGCCTGACCGGCCTGGATGATCGGTTCCGCCGTGGTGAAATCCGGCTCGCCAATCTCCAGATGGATGACATCGTGGCCGGCGGCCTGCAGCTCATTGGCCCGCGCCAGCAACGCCATGACATGAAAAGGTTCGATGGCGCGACTGCGCGCACTGTAGGGCTGGGCCATTAGCCTTCCTTAACGGTGAGGACAAAATCAGGATTCTACCGAACCCGCGCGGTAAAACATGTTCTATTGCCTGCCTGGCCACCCAAGCGGCCACAGCAAGCGCGCACAAAACGACTAAAATCACATTCGAGCCAAAACATACCCAGTCACGACGGGCCGCTACAGTTTGCAACCCCGACGCGACAGGCTCGACAACCGGGAGTGGCGCACCCCGAATCTATCTGGTAAGTTCGCCCGCTTGCAGCCGCAGGGCCGGCAGGTGTCGGTGACGTTGCAATCCTGCGCAATGGATTAGAAGAGTGAGAGGCGGTCTAGTCATGTCCACCCAAGCAAAGCAACAGCAGACTCAAGGCCTCGGCGGCTTCGAACCCTATGTAGAAAAAAAGGGCGAGGAGTACATGGGCGAGCCCATGCGCGAGCACTTCACCAAGATCCTGAACAAGTGGAAACAGGACTTGATGCAGGAGGTCGACCGTACCGTTGACCACATGAAGGACGAAGCAGCCAATTTCCCTGACCCGGCCGACCGTGCCAGCCAGGAAGAAGAGTTCGCCCTCGAACTGCGCGCCCGCGATCGCGAGCGCAAGCTGATCAAGAAGATCGACAAGACGCTGCAGTTGATCAAGGACGAAGAATACGGCTGGTGTGATTCCTGCGGCATCGAAATCGGTATCCGCCGACTCGAAGCCCGTCCTACCGCTGATATGTGCGTGGACTGCAAGAACCTGGCAGAGATCAAGGAAAAACAGGTCGGCAAATAATTCAGCCGGCCTGAACGGATGGGGCGTGCGAACGCCCCATTTTTGTTTCTGGCGTTTACCGAATTTCCAGTAGTATCCGCCCCATGACAGCCTCTACCTATATCGGGCGTTTCGCCCCCACGCCCAGCGGCCATTTACACTTTGGCTCCCTGGTCGCCGCCCTCGCCTCCTATCTTGATGCCCGCGCCAACCAAGGCCGCTGGCTGATGCGCATGGAGGACCTCGACCCTCCCCGCGAAGAACCCGGTGCCCAGGCGGCGATCCTGCATGCCCTGGAAAGCTATGGTTTTGAATGGGACGGTGAACTGGTCCGACAAAGCGAGCGGCATGAGGCCTACGCCAAAGTGCTGAACGACATGTTCAACCACGGCCTTGCCTACGCCTGCACCTGCTCGCGCAAACAACTGGAACCCTACAACGGGATCTACCCTGGCCTGTGCCGCAATGCCGGCCACGAGCAGCAAGATGCCGCCATCCGCTTACGTGTTCCTGAGCTTTCATATCACTTTACTGACCGTGTACAGGGCGAATTCCGACAACACCTGGGGCGCGAAGCGGGCGACTTTGTCATCCGTCGCCGCGACGGCCTCTATGCCTACCAACTGGCCGTGGTCCTGGATGACGCCTGGCAAGGTGTTACCGATATCGTGCGGGGCGCCGATTTACTCGACTCCACGCCGCGCCAACTGTATCTGCAAGAACTGCTGGGCCTGCGCCAACCGCGCTACCTGCATGTGCCGTTGATCGTCCAGCCGGACGGTAACAAACTGGGCAAATCCTACCGCTCGCCGCCGTTGACGCCCGACCAGGCCACGCCCTTGCTAGTAAGAGCGCTGCGCGCCCTCGGCCAGCAACCCGGCAGCGAACTGCTTCACGCCAGCCCGCGGGAACTGCTGGATTGGGGCATACGGCACTGGGATGCCACGCTGATCCCGCGCACACTCACCCTGGCCGAAGCGCAATTGAGCTGAAGGCGCTTGCAGCTTGCCGGGCATCCGTTACCATCGCCGCAGTTTTTTAATCAGAGGCCAACATGTACATCTATCGATTGGTCCTGCTGCTGGTCGTCGGGATCTACCTGTTTTCTCCCGCCATCATGGATTGGTGGATCGACGCCACGGGCGCCTGGTATCGCCCTTATCTGCTGTGGCTGATCCTGATCGTCGTGACCTTCATCCTGCAGAGCCAAAAAGATGCCGATGAGCTTTAGCCTCACCCAGATGCTGCTGATCAGCGCCGCCTACCTGGCCGCACTGTTCGGCGTTGCCTGGATCAGTGAGCGCGGAATGATTCCGCGGGCGATCATTCGCCATCCGTTGACCTACACCTTGTCCCTCGGCGTGTACGCCAGTGCCTGGGCCTTCTATGGCACCGTGGGCCTGGCCTATCAGTACGGCTACGGCTTTCTCTCCAGCTACCTTGGCGTGTCCGGCGCGTTTTTGCTGGCGCCGGTGTTGCTGTACCCGATCCTGAAAATCACCCGCACCTATCAGCTGTCGTCCCTGGCCGACCTGTTTGCCTTCCGCTTTCGCAGCACCTGGGCCGGGGCCCTGACCACGGTGTTCATGCTGATCGGTGTGCTGCCCTTGCTGGCCCTGCAAATACAAGCGGTGGCTGACTCCATCAGCATCCTCACCCGTGAGCCGGTGCAGCATCGGGTGGCCCTGGCGTTCTGCGCGCTGATTTCACTGTTCACGATCTTCTTCGGCTCACGCCATATCGCCACCCGCGAAAAACATGAAGGCCTGGTGTTTGCGATTGCCTTCGAGTCAGTGATCAAGCTGATCGCCATCGGCGGCGTCGGCCTCTATGCGCTGTATGGCGTGTTCGACGGCCCTCAACAGCTGGAACTGTGGCTGCTGCAAAACCAGACCGCCCTCGCCGCCCTCCACACTCCGCTGCAGGAAGGTCCATGGCGAACGCTGCTGCTGGTGTTTTTCGCCTCGGCGATCGTGATGCCGCACATGTACCACATGACCTTTACCGAAAACCTCAACCCGCGCTCGCTGGTCAGCGCCAGTTGGGGGTTGCCGCTGTTCCTGCTGCTGATGAGCCTGGCAGTGCCGTTGATCCTGTGGGCCGGCCTCAAGTTGGGCGCCACCACCAACCCCGAATATTTCACCCTTGGCATCGGCATTGCCGCCAATAGCCCGGCATTGGCGCTGCTCGCTTATGTCGGCGGTTTGTCGGCGGCCAGCGGGTTGATCATCGTCACGACCCTGGCCCTGTCCGGCATGGCACTCAATCACCTGGTGCTGCCGCTTTATCAGCCACCGGCCGAAGGCAATATCTACCGCTGGCTGAAGTGGACGCGCCGCGCGCTGATCGTCGCGATCATCATGGCCGGTTACTGTTTTTACCTGTTGCTCGGCGCCGGGCAAGACCTGGCCAACCTGGGTATCGTCGCGTTTGTCGCCACCTTGCAGTTCCTGCCGGGCGTGCTGTCGGTGCTGTATTGGCCGACGGCCAATCGCCGAGGTTTTATCGCGGGCCTGCTCGCCGGGATCCTGGTGTGGATCGTCACCATGCTGTTGCCGCTGGTCGGCAACCTGCAGGGTTTCTACATCCCGCTGCTGAACATGATTTACGTGCTGGACGACACCAGTTGGCACATGGCCGCGATTGCTTCGTTGGCCGCCAACGTCCTGATGTTCACCCTGATCTCGCTGTTCACCAACGCCAGCCCCGAAGAAACCAGCGCCGCCGAAGCATGCGCGGTGGATAACGTACGTCGCCCGCAACGGCGCGAACTGCATGCGGCCTCGCCCCAGGAGTTCGCCACTCAACTGGCCAAGCCCCTGGGCGCCAAAGCCGCGCAAAAAGAAGTTGAACAGGCGCTGCGCGATCTCTACCTGCCATTCGACGAGCGGCGCCCGTATGCGCTACGCCGGTTACGCGACCGCATCGAAGCCAACCTGTCCGGCCTGATGGGCCCCAGCGTGTCCCAGGACATGGTAGAGACCTTTTTGCCCTACAAGGCCGGCGGCGAAAACTACGTTACCGAAGACATCCATTTCATCGAGAGCCGGCTGGAGGATTACCACTCACGCCTCACGGGCCTTGCCGCCGAGCTCGATGCCTTGCGCCGCTACCATCGCCAGACGCTGCAAGAGTTGCCCATGGGCGTGTGCTCCCTGGCCAAGGATCAGGAGATCCTGATGTGGAACAAAGCCATGGAAGAACTCACCGGTATCGCCGCCCAGCGCGTCGTCGGCTCGCGCCTGAATACACTCGGCGATCCATGGAAAGAGTTGCTCCAGGGATTTATCAACCTGCCCGACGAACACTTGCACAAGCAACATCTCGCCCTGGATGGCCAGACCCGCTGGCTCAACCTGCACAAAGCCGCCATCGACGAACCCCTCGCCCCCGGTAACAGCGGCCTGGTGCTGTTGGTGGAAGACCTGACCGAAACCCAGATGCTCGAAGACAAACTGGTGCACTCCGAGCGCCTGGCCAGTATTGGGCGCCTGGCGGCGGGTGTGGCCCACGAGATTGGCAACCCGATCACCGGTATTGCCTGCCTCGCGCAAAACCTGCGCGAAGAGCGCGAAGAAGACGGCGAAATTACCGAGATCAGCGGGCAAATCCTCGAACAGACCAAACGCGTTTCACGCATCGTGCAGTCGCTGATGAGCTTTGCCCATGCCGGCGCCCATCAGAATCAGGACGAAGCCGTCTGTCTGGCCGAAGTGGCGCAGGATGCCATTGGGCTGCTCGCCTTGAACCGACGCAATTTCGAAGTACAGTTTTTCAACCTGTGCGACCCCGATCATTGGGTCGATGGCGACTCACAACGCCTGGCCCAAGTACTGATCAACCTGCTGTCCAACTCCCGCGACGCAACGCCGGCTGGTGGTGCAGTACGCGTCAAGACCGAGGCTTTCGAACACACGGTCGATCTGATCGTCGAAGATGAAGGTAGCGGCATTCCACAGAACATCATGGACCGATTGTTCGAACCCTTCTTCACCACCAAGGATCCAGGTGAAGGTACCGGTCTGGGCCTTGCACTGGTCTATTCCATCGTTGAAGAGCATTATGGACAAATCACCATCGACAGCCCGGCTGACACCGAAAGCCAACGCGGTACCCGTATTCGGGTGACCTTGCCGCGTCATGTCGAAGCGACGTCCGCTGTGAACTGAGACCGTCGAGAGAATTGAATCAATGCCGCACATTTTGATCGTCGAAGACGAAACCATTATCCGCTCTGCCTTGCGTCGCCTGCTTGAACGTAACCAGTACCAAGTCAGCGAAGCCGGCTCGGTGCAGGAAGCCCAAGAGCGTTTCAGCATTCCCACGTTCGACCTGATTGTCAGTGACCTGCGCCTGCCTGGCGCGCCGGGCACCGAACTGATCAAGCTTGGCCAGGGCACGCCGGTGCTGATCATGACCAGCTACGCCAGCCTGCGCTCGGCAGTGGACTCCATGAAGATGGGCGCGGTGGATTACATCGCCAAACCCTTCGACCACGATGAAATGCTCCAGGCCGTGGCGCGCATCCTGCGTGACCGTCAGTCGGCCAGCAGCGCGCCAGCCGAACAACGGCCCGCCGGCAAGGCTGCCGAAAAACCGGGTGTCGACAACAGCAACGGCGAGATTGGCATCATCGGCTCCTGCCCACCAATGCAGGACCTGTACAGCAAGATCCGCAAAGTGGCGCCTACCGACTCCAATGTATTGATCCAGGGCGAGTCAGGCACCGGTAAGGAATTGGTGGCGCGCGCCCTGCACAACCTGTCCAAACGCGCCAAGGCGCCGATGATCTCGGTGAACTGCGCGGCGATCCCCGAATCCCTGATCGAATCCGAACTGTTTGGCCACGAAAAAGGCGCGTTCACTGGCGCCAGCGCCGGACGTGCGGGCCTGGTGGAAGCGGCGGACGGCGGCACGCTGTTCCTTGATGAAATCGGCGAGCTGCCACTGGAAGCACAAGCACGCTTGCTGCGCGTGCTGCAGGAAGGTGAAATTCGTCGGGTGGGTTCGGTGCAATCCCAGAAGGTCGATGTGCGCCTGATCGCGGCGACCCACCGGGACCTCAAGAGCCTCGCCAAGATCGGCCAGTTCCGTGAAGACTTGTACTACCGCCTGCACGTGATCGCACTCAAGCTGCCGGCTCTGCGTGAACGCGGCGCCGACGTCAACGAGATCGCCAGCGCGTTCCTGCTGCGCCAGAGTGCGCGCATCAACCGTACCGACCTGAAGTTTGCACCGGACGCCGAGCAGGCCATTCGACATTACTCGTGGCCGGGTAACGTACGTGAGTTGGAGAATGCGGTAGAACGCGCGGTGATTCTGTCGGAGAGCCCGGAAATTTCCGCCGAGCTGCTGGGTATCGATATCGAGCTCAGTGACTTGGAAGACGACGACTTCATGGGTCTGGCCCCGCAACAGGGCGCCAGCAATACCAGCCATGAGCCGACAGAGGATTTGTCACTGGAGGATTACTTCCAGCACTTCGTCCTTGAGCATCAGGACCACATGACCGAGACCGAATTGGCACGCAAACTGGGCGTGAGCCGCAAATGCCTGTGGGAACGGCGCCAGCGCCTGGGTATTCCACGCCGCAAGACCGGTGTGGCCAGCGAAAGCTGAGGGGTTCGCCCCTACAGGTAACACCCAGTAATGTGAAAAAACTGTTACCGCTGATTTTTTGCGTAACAAAAGCCGGGGCTTACGGTAACGGAGCCCCGGCTTTTTTTGGTCCGTCAAAAACCCGAAAACCCCTCAAACCCCTGGTTTTATTGGGCCTCGCAAAAGTTGGCACGCACCCTGCTATGTGCTTAGTACAAAAACAATAACAAGCTTTGTACAAGACAATAAAAATAAGACGAATCGACTCACGCATAACAAAAACAACACGGCGGAGGCGCAGCTAACTGATTCTTTTGGAGAGGCGTTGCATTTGGGGCTTGCCCCGCAACCAGGCCGAGAACAACAAAAACTGCCCTAAGGCAGAGCCTGAACTGGTTGGATCGTAGATCAGCAACACAGCGACCAAAGCAATCCGTTTGCTCTTGACTCCCGATTGGGAGTGTCATGAAGGTGAAGCTTCATGGCGAGGGCGATCAACAAAAACAAAAAGCCCGAAACCAATAATAAAAATAGAGCACGCAACTACTTCTGGGGGAGCTTCGGCTCCCCTTGTAGTTTCTGGAATTTGACGTTTCAAAGGCTTATGGCGCAATGCCTGTAGCTTGTTCCTACACCATCCCCTGACTAAATGCTAGAATCCCGGCCCATCATGCGGTCATTCTTCGTTATGGCCGAACATTCCTTCAAACAGTGCATCCCATGCTGAAGAAGTTGTTCCAGTCATTCCGTTCTCCCTTGCGTCGTACGCAACACATTCGCAGCACGCCTGAAGTGCTTAACAGCAATCAGCATTCATTGCAGCGCGCTCAGTTCAGCCGTTATGCGGTGAACATCGTCGAACGTTTGCAGAACGCCGGCTACCAGGCTTATCTGGTGGGCGGCTGCGTACGCGACATGCTGCTCAATATCACGCCCAAGGACTTCGACGTCGCCACCAGCGCCACGCCTGAGCAGGTCCGCGCCGAGTTTCGCAATGCGCGGATCATCGGTCGGCGTTTCAAGTTGGTGCATATCCACTTCGGTCGCGAAATCATCGAAGTCGCGACCTTCCGCGCCGGTCACCCGCAAAACGATGACGAGGAAGACACCAATCAGTCCTCGCGCAACGAGAGCGGGCGCATTCTGCGCGACAACGTGTACGGCACCCTGGAAGAAGACGCGCAACGCCGTGACTTCACCATCAACGCCCTGTATTACGATCCGGTCAGCGAGCGCATCCTCGATTACGCCAATGGCGTACACGATATCCGTAACAACCTGATCCGCTTGATCGGCGACCCGACACAGCGCTACCAGGAAGACCCGGTGCGCATGCTGCGGGCCGTGCGTTTTGCCGCCAAGCTCAACTTCGGCATCGAGAAACACACTGCCGCGCCGATTCGCGACCTGGCACCGATGCTGCGGGAAATCCCGTCCGCGCGCCTGTTCGAAGAGGTGCTCAAGCTGTTCTTGTCGGGCTACGCCGCCGACACCTTTGAGATGCTCGTGGACCTGCAGTTGTTCGACCCACTGTTCCCGGCCAGCGCCGAGGCACTGGAACACAACCCGACTTATACCCACACGCTGATCAGCGAAGCCTTGATCAACACCGACCTGCGCATCAAGCAGAACAAACCGGTCACCCCGGCGTTCCTGTTTGCTGCCCTGTTGTGGCCAGCCCTGCCAAAACGCGTACTGCGTTTACAGGACCGTGGCATGCCGCCGATTCCAGCGATGCAGGAAGCCGCCCACGAGTTGATTGCCGAACAGTGCCAGCGTATCGCCATTCCGAAACGCTTCACCATGCCGATCCGCGAAATCTGGGACATGCAGGAACGCTTGCCCCGCCGTAGCGGCAAGCGCGCCGACCTGCTGCTGGACAACCCGCGCTTCCGGGCGGGCTATGACTTCCTGCTGCTGCGCGAAAGTGCCGGCGAGCAGACCGATGGCCTGGGCGAATGGTGGACCGACTACCAGGACGCCAACGACAGCCAGCGCCGCGACATGATTCGCGACCTCGGCAGCAAGGGTGATGGTGTCGGCGAAGGACCTAAAAAACGTCGTCGCAGCGGCAGCAAGCGCAAACGCAGCGCTGATGCCTCGGGCGCCGCAGGCGAATAAACGTGGAACGTATCTACATCGGCATGGGCAGCAACCTCGCTGCCCCGGAGCAACAATTGCGCAGCGCTATCGAAGCGCTGGCGCAGTTGCCCGGCACCCACGTCTCAGGCGTCTCTGCCTTCTATCAAAGTGATTCCCTGCTCCCAGGCCAGCCGCGCTACACCAATGCGGTCGCCGCCTTGGACAGCAACCTCGCGCCCCTGGACCTGCTGGATGCGCTGCAAGCCATCGAGAACGACCAGGGCCGCGAACGCCTGGAGCGCTGGGGGCCGCGCACGCTTGACCTGGATATCCTGCTGTTTGGCGATCAACTGATCGATGAACCGCGCCTCAAGGTCCCGCACTACCAGATGCACCTGCGCGCATTTGTGCTGTATCCACTGGCCGAGCTAGCGCCCGCATCGCTGCAACTGCCCAACGGTCAAACGCTCAACGACTTGCTGACCGCCTGCCCGTTTGTCGGCCTGGAACGCTTGCCCCAAAACTGACTCGATCAATGTGGGAGCTGGCTTGCCTGCGATAGCATCACCTCGGTTTCACTGAAAGACCGAGGCGCCTGCATCGCAGGCAAGCCAGCTCCCACATTTTGATCACCTACACCCTCAAAATCGCTTTCCCATTTGCTGAATCGCGTCAGTAACAGCGGTAACACCGTCATCGTAACAATGCGGTAACACATCCAATTGACTTCCCGTGTCCTCCTCACGACTATAGGCGTCCCGCTGCCGCCAACCCGGCGCTGAAGGGCGCAATCCAGGCCTTATAAGCACTGCTCTCAAGACGGTGCGCCTGTATAAAACGAAGACTCACGCGCGTAACTCGCTGTTTCCAAGCGCCTGAACGAGGACCCTTTTCATGCCAGACATTACCCTGACCACCTTGCAGAGCCTCAAGCTCAAAGGTGAAAAAATCACCATGCTGACCTGCTACGACGCTACCTTCGCCCACGCCAGCTGCCAGGCCGGGGTTGAGGTGTTGCTGGTAGGCGACTCCCTGGGCATGGTTCTTCAAGGGAATGACAGCACCCTCCCCGTGACCACCGATGAACTGGCCTACCACACGGCCAGCGTCAAGCGCGGTAACAACGGCGCCTTCATCATCGCCGACCTGCCGTTCATGGACTACGCCACGGTCGAACAGACCTTCCTCAACGCTGGCAAACTGATGCGCGCCGGTGCGCACATGGTCAAAGTGGAAGGTGCCGTGTGGCTCGCCGAGTCGATTCGCCTGCTGGCTGAACGCGGCGTGCCGGTGTGCGCACATATGGGCCTTACGCCACAGTCGGTGAACATCCTCGGCGGCTACAAGGTACAAGGCCGCAACGAAGCCCAGGCGCGCCAGATGCGTGCCGATGCCATTGCCCTGGAGCAAGCGGGCGTTGCGATGATCCTGCTTGAATGCGTGCCCAGCGAACTCGCCGCCGAAATCACCCAGGCCGTCAAAGTGCCAGTGATCGGCATTGGCGCGGGCTCGGCCACCGATGGGCAGGTGCTGGTGCTCCACGACATGCTCGGCCTGTCGATTACCGGCCGCGTGCCAAAGTTCGTGAAGAACTTCATGACCGGCCAGGACAGCATCCACGCGGCATTGAGCGCTTACGTCAGCGAAGTCAAAGGCGTGACCTTCCCAGGCGCCGAACACGGATTCTCTGCATGAACACCGTAAGAACCGTACGCGAACTACGATCCGCCGTCGCCCACGCCCGCATGGCCGGTAAACGCATTGGCTTCGTGCCCACCATGGGCAACCTGCACAGCGGCCACGCCACCCTGGTGACCAAGGCTGTGCAGCAAGCGGACTTTGTCGTCGCCAGCATCTTCGTCAATCCGCTGCAATTTGGCGCGGGTGAAGACCTGGACAAGTATCCCCGCACCCTCGCCGCCGACCAGGAAAAGCTCCTGCAAGCGGGCTGCAACCTGCTGTTCGCACCGACCGTCGAAGAGATGTACCCCGGTGGCATGACCGGCCAGACCCGCGTCAGCGTGCCGCAACTGTCCGAAGGCTTGTGCGGCGCCAGCCGTCCTGGGCATTTCGAAGGCGTGGCGACCGTGGTCAGCAAACTGTTCAACATGGTCCAGCCGGACATCGCGGTATTTGGTCAAAAGGATTACCAGCAACTGGCCGTGATTCGCGCCATGGTCCATGACCTGAACATGCCGATCCAGATCATCGGCGAGCCCACCGTGCGCGCCGAAGACGGCCTGGCGCTGTCCTCGCGCAACGGTTTCCTCAATGCAGAGGAACGTGGGATCGCGCCGGTGCTGTATCGCTGCCTCAGCCATATTGCCGCCGCCATCAAGAACGGTGACCACGACTTTGCCGCGCTGCGCGCCGAACAGGTCAAGCAGATCGAAGCAGCCGGGTTGCGCCTGGATTACCTCGAAGTGCGCCAGGGCGTGCATCTGCGCCCGGCAACCCCCGAGGACAAGGACATCGTCATCCTGGTGGCGGCCTTCCTGGGCACGACCCGCCTGATCGACAACCTGCATCTGAACCTCATTTAAACCCCGCAATACACCCCGCCGATTGCCCTGCTCGCCGTGCCGGTATAAAAAAGTACCGGCCACAGCGCAGACAAAGCCAAGACATATCGACACGCTAGGTTTAATGTAATCGCCCGGCGCTATAGTTAGCGCTGTCTGGAACCCATTCCTTGAGATAAGACTGGATGTTCCGGGCTTTGAAGTGTCCTAAAGGCAGTCCCCGTAATAAAAGGAAACCCGCAGCGATGGCGTACTACCGCACCCCTCATGACGTTACCGCTCTGCCCGCCTGGCAAGCGCTCAATCAACATCGCCAAGCCATGCAGGATTTCAGCATGCGCGAAGCGTTCAATGCCGATCCCCAGCGATTTTCCCAATTCACCTTGAGCAGCTGCGGACTTTTCCTCGATTACTCGAAAAACCTGATCACCAGCGAAACCCGCGACCTGCTCGTCGGCCTGGCCAAGGAAGTCGGCCTCAAGGACGCGATCGACTCGCTGTACGCTGGCGAGCCGGTCAACTCGTCCGAAGGCCGCCCTGCCCTGCACACCGCCCTGCGCCGCCCGGTGGGCGACAAGCTGTCGGTCAACGGCGTGAACATCATGCCGGACGTGCACAAGGTGCTGAACCAGATCACTGACCTGGTCGGCCGCATCCATGACGGCCTGTGGCGTGGCTACACCGAGAAGCCCATCACCGACGTGGTGAACATCGGCATCGGTGGCTCGTTCCTCGGCCCGGAACTTGTCTCCGAAGCGCTGTTGTCCTACGCCCACAAAGGCGTGCGCTGCCATTACCTGGCGAACATCGACGGCAGCGAGTTCCACGAGCTGACCATGAAGCTGCGCGCCGAAACCACGCTGTTTATCGTCTCGTCGAAATCCTTCAACACCCTCGAAACCCTGAAAAACGCCCAGGCCGCCCGCGCCTGGTACCTGGCCCAGGGTGGCTCGGAAGCCGAGCTGTACCGCCACTTCATTGCCGTGTCGAGCAACAACGCGGCAGCCGTGGCCTTCGGTATCCGCGAAGAAAACATCTTCCCGATGTGGGACTGGGTCGGCGGCCGGTACTCGCTGTGGTCGGCCATCGGCTTGCCTATTGCCCTGGCCATCGGCATGTCCAACTTCAAGGAACTGCTGTCCGGTGCCTACACCATGGACCAGCATTTCCAGAACGCGCCCTTCGAGCAGAACATGCCGGTGCTGCTGGGCCTGCTGGGCGTGTGGTACGGCAACTTCTGGGGTGCGCAGAGCCATGCGATCCTGCCGTACGATCACTACCTGCGTAACATCACCAAACATTTGCAACAGCTGGATATGGAATCCAACGGCAAGAGCGTGCGCCAGGATGGCAAACCGGTGTCCACCGATACTGGCCCGGTGATCTGGGGTGGCGTGGGTTGCAACGGTCAGCATGCTTACCACCAGTTGCTGCACCAAGGGACTCAACTGATCCCGGCCGACTTCATCGTGCCGATCGTCAGCTTCAACCCGGTGTCCGATCATCATCAGTGGCTGTACGCCAACTGCCTATCCCAGAGCCAGGCTCTGATGCTCGGCAAAACCCGCAGCGAAGCCGAATCCGAGCTGCGCGACAAGGGCATCCCGGAAGACGAAGTGCAGAAGCTGGCCCCTCACAAGGTGATCCCGGGCAACCGTCCGAGCAATACCCTGGTGGTGGAGCGCATCAGCCCGCGTCGCCTCGGTGCGCTGGTTGCCATGTATGAGCACAAAGTGTTCGTGCAGAGCGTGATCTGGGGTATCAACGCCTTTGACCAATGGGGCGTGGAGCTGGGTAAAGAGCTGGGCAAGGGCGTCTACAACCGCCTGACCGGCGCCGAAGAAACCTTGGCCGAAGACGCTTCGACCCAGGGCCTGATCAACTACTTCCGCGGCCGTCACCGCGGCTGATCCAGGTATCGCAGGGCCAACGTCCGTTTGGACGTTGGCCTTGAACCCTCCTCACACAGGGTGCATCTTTATAGCTTGTCGCAAAAACAAGAATAAGGATCGCTCATGTTCGATATCAGCACGTTTCCCACCGCCGATGCCGTCCGTCGGGCTGCGCAACTCAGTCAAGAGGACTACCAGCGCCTCTATCGTCAATCCATTGAGCAACCCGATACGTTCTGGGCCGAACAGGCCAAGGGCTTTCTCGACTGGATCACCCCCTGGCACACCGTTCAACACTCGGACATCCGCACGGGCGCGGCCCAATGGTTTGCCGGCGGCCAACTGAACGTCAGCTACAACTGCATCGACCGTCACCTGGCACAACGCGCCGATCAGCCGGCCTTCATCTGGGAGGGCGATGATCCGACAAACTCTTGCACCATCACCTACCGCCAACTGCACAAAAACGTCTGCCGCCTGGCCAACGTGCTGAAAAGCCGTGGGGTGAATAAAGGCGATCGCGTGTGCATCTACATGCCGATGATCCCGGAAGCGGCCTACGCCATGCTGGCCTGCACGCGGATTGGCGCCGTGCACTCAGTCGTGTTTGGTGGCTTTTCGCCGGATGCGCTGCGCGACCGTATTCTCGACGCCGACTGTCGGACCGTGATCACCGCCGATGAAGGCGTGCGCGGCGGCAAGCCCGTGGCCTTGAAACAGAATGTCGACAAGGCCCTGGCCAGTTGTCCGAATGTCAGCACCGTCGTGGTGGTGCAACGCACCCGTGCCGCCGTGAACTGGAGCGAAGACCGCGACCTCAACTACCAGCAGGCCGTGGACGCGGCCAGCGACGATTGCCCGCCAGAGCCGATGGACGCCGAAGACCCGCTGTTCATCCTCTACACCTCCGGCAGCACCGGGAAACCCAAAGGCGTGCTGCACACCACCGGCGGCTACCTGCTGCAGGCGGCCATGACCTTCAAATACGTGCTCGATTACCGAGACGGCGAGGTGTTCTGGTGCACCGCCGATGTGGGCTGGGTCACCGGCCATAGCTACATCGTGTATGGCCCGCTGGCCAATGGCGCCACCTCGCTGATGTTCGAGGGCGTGCCGAGCTACCCGGATAGCTCGCGGTTCTGGCAGGTCATCGATAAACACCAGGTGAATATTTTCTACACCGCCCCAACGGCCTTGCGCGCCTTGATGCGCGAGGGCCACGGCCCACTGGAAAACACCTCCCGCGCCAGCCTGCGTTTACTGGGCAGCGTGGGCGAGCCGATCAATCCAGAGGCTTGGGACTGGTACTTCAACGCCGTGGGCGAACAACGCTGCCCGATTGTGGATACCTGGTGGCAGACCGAGACCGGCGGCATCATGCTCAGCCCGTTGGTCAGCGCCCAGCGGATCAAGCCGGGCTGCGCCACCCAGCCGATGTTTGGTGTGCAACCGGTGTTGCTGGATGAACAGGGCAAGGTGATCACGGGCGCCGGCAGCGGCGTACTGGCGATCAAGGCGAGCTGGCCGGGCCAGATCCGCAGTGTCTACGGCGACCCACAGCGGATGATCGACACCTATTTCAAGCCCTACCCCGGCTACTACTTCACCGGCGACGGCGCACGTCGCGATGAAGACGGCGATTATTGGATCACCGGACGTATCGACGATGTGATCAACGTGTCCGGGCACCGTATCGGCACCGCCGAGGTGGAAAGTGCGCTGGTGCTCCACGACCAAGTGGCCGAGGCTGCGGTGGTGGGCTACCCCCACGATGTCAAAGGCCAGGGCATCTACGCCTTCGTCACCCCCATGAACGGCGTGGAACCCAGCGATGCGCTGAAAAAACACCTGCTGGAGCTGGTCAGCAAGGAAATCGGCAGCTTTGCCAAGCCGGAACTGATCCAATGGGCACCAGCCTTGCCGAAAACCCGCTCCGGCAAGATCATGCGCAGGATTTTGCGCAAGATCGCCTGCAACGAACTGGACAGCCTTGGCGATACCTCGACCCTCGCCGACCCCAGCGTCGTGGACGGCCTGATCGACAAACGCCTGAACCGCTAGGAACCCCTGAGTCGCCATGGAATTTATCCGCAGCCGTATCGAAACCCAACTGATGAGCCTCACCGGCTTGTCACTGGGCCAACTGGACCTGGAAAACCCCAAGGGCGATCCCGGCCTGTTCGGGCCGGACTCGGTCAGTTGGCAAGTTCATGGCGACTTCAGCAGCATGCTCATCGGCGGTATCAGTGCGTTGATGCTGCAAGCCCTGCATCCTCTGGCCCTGGCCGGCGTGTGGGACCATTCGAACTTTCGCCAGGACATGCTCGGGCGCCTGCGGCGCACTTCGCAGTTCATTTCCGGCACTACCTTCGGTTCGCGCAAAGATGCCGACTGGCTGATCGAAAAAGTGCGCACCATTCATTTGCAGGTGGTCGGCCATGCCCCGGATGGGCGGCCTTATGCGGCAAGCGACCCGGACCTGCTGACCTGGGTGCATGTAGCGGAGGTGAGTAACTTTCTCGCCGCCCATTTGCGCTATCGCAACCCGACGCTTTCGGGGCGCGACCAGGATCGTTACTACAGCGAAATCGCCTTGATAGCGGAGCGCTTGGGCGCACGGAATGTACCGCGATCACGGCAGGAAATTTCCGATTATCTGGAGCGCATCCGCCCGCAATTGCTGTGTGACGAACGCAGCCGCGAAGTACTGCGCCTGCTGCTGAACGCGCCTTCGCCCAGCACGTTGGCCAAGCCGTTTGGCGCCTTGATGATGCAGGCCGGAATCGACCTGCTGCCGGACTGGGCCAGCGCCATGCTCGGTCAGCGGCAGAACCCGATGCAACGCCAGATGATCCGCGCCGGGGTCAAGCGCAGTGCGCCGCTGCTGCGCTGGGCGATGCGCAATGGTTCGGTACAACGGGCACACCGACGGATGGGGTTGATGTAGGCAAGGCCCTATAGCTGTTAAACTTCGCGCCCTCATTTACAGCCAGGCGCGCTCCATGTCTCCCTTGAATCAGGCGCTGCGCGCCGCCCTCGATCATCGCCAAGACCTGATCAACGAGCTGCACGCCCAAGGCACCGATTGCTATCGCCTGTTCCACGGCAGCCAGGAAGGTGCCGGGGGCCTGACCATCGACCGCTACGGCCCGCAGTTGCTGGTGCAGAGTTTCCATCAGTCGCTGGAAACAGCAGACCTGCTGGACCTGCATCAACTGATCAACCAGTACCTGGGCCTGGAGTTGCTGCTGATCTACAACGACCGCTCCCGTGGCAACTCGCGGATCGACCGCGAAGACACGGTCTATCGCGCCGGACCCGCAGCACTGGAAGACCTGGTCGGCCACGAATGGGGCCTCAATTACCGTGTGCGTGGCCGCCATGCCGGGCAGGATCCTTTGCTGTTCCTCGACCTGCGCAATACACGCGGCTGGGTCAAAGAGCACAGTGCCGGCAAAAGCGTGCTGAACCTGTTCGCCTACACCTGCGGCGTGGGCCTGAGCGCCGCGGCCGGTGGCGCGAGTGAGGTGTGCAACCTGGACTTCGCTGAAGGCAACCTGGCGGTCGGGCGTGAAAACGGCCTGCTCAACCCAAAACTGCCGAGCATGGCGTTTGTGCAGTCCGACTACTTCCCGGCGATTCGCCAGCTGGCCGGGCTGCCGATTACCCAACGGCGCGGGCAGAAACTGCCGAGCTACCCGCGTCTTGAACAGCGTCAATATGACTTGGTGCTGCTCGATCCTCCGGCCTGGGCCAAGAGCGCCTTTGGTACCGTCGACCTGTTGCGCGACTACCAAAGCCTGCTCAAGCCCGCACTGCTGGCCACCGCCGACAACGGCGTGCTGATTTGCTGCAACAACCTGGCAAAAGTCAGCATGGAGGATTGGCGCGAACAGGTCCTGCGCTGTGCGGAAAAAGCCGGGCGCCCCGTGCGCGACTGGCAAATCATGACACCGGGGGCGGATTTTCCTTCACAGGATCAGCAGCCACCCCTGAAAACACTGATACTCCAGCTGTAGGACACGTCCCAAAGCCCCGGCTCTTCGGAACCGAAAACCCGTGCCATACTCCAAGGCACTCCTGTTCGATATAGATGGCGCCGCCCCATGTCCAAAGGATTGATTCGCGCCACTGGCGCCTTGTTGACCGCCCTTGCCCTGTACAGCTTGCTGGGCTTTTTGATTCTGCCGGGCATCGCCCTTCGCATTGCCAACCAACAACTGGCCAATTACGCCACGGTGCCGGCGCGGATCGAGCGCATCGAGCTCAATCCGTTCAGCCTGGAAGTCACCGCATGGGGCCTGAAGATTGGTGAACCCGGCAAGGAACAGGTAGGTTTTGAGCGCCTTTACGCCAACCTGCAGATCGACAGCCTGTGGACCCGCGCACTGCATCTGGCCGATGTGCAATTGGATCAGCCCAAGACCGAGCTGCTGTTCGACAAGTCTGGCCAATTGAACCTGGCGCAGTTGCTCAAATTGCCTGCGAGCGAACCGTCCCCCGCCGATCCCGACGCCAAGCCGTTCCCACTGCGTATCGACAGCATCAAGCTGGCCGGCGGTTATGTGCACTTCCAGGATCTACGCCCCAGCGAGCCGATCGAATTTCTCTACGACAAACTCGACTTTGAGCTCAAAAACCTCAGCACCTTGCCTGAAGACAATGCCGACATGACCTTGGTCGCGGCAGGCCCTGAGGGCGGGCAGATCGACTGGAAAGGCAACTTCAGCCTGGTGCCGATCACGTCCGAAGGTACGCTGAAGGTCACTGACGGCAAGATGAAAGCCTGGTGGCCGTATGTGCGTGACGCGCTGCCCCTGGTCCTCGAAGACGGTGTGCTCAACTTCAGTACCGACTATAAATTCAGCCTGGCCAAAGAAACCGAGCTGAACCTGACAAACACAGCCGCCAGCATCGCGCCGTTCGCCATCAAGGCGCCGGATGGCCGCCCGCTGGTGCGCCTGGAGCGCCTGGACGTCAGCGAGACCACGGTGGACCTGGCCAAGCAACAAGTGGTGGTCGGCAAGATCCGCAGCAACAAACTGGAAACCTGGGCCGCCCGTGAAGCCGATGGGCAACTGGACTGGCAGAAACTGTTCGCCAGCCAACCGAGCAAGCCAGCCAAGGCGCCGGAGCCAGCCACGGCGCCCGCCACCGCCGATTCGCCAAAGACTGCACCCGCTGCGCCAAGCAAACCTTGGCAGGTGCTGCTCAAGGACGTGCAACTGCGCAACTATCAAGTGCACTTGGCCGACCGACAGGTCAAACCAGCCGTAGCGCTGGAGCTGGGCCCGCTGAATGTCGATGTACAGAATTTCGACAGCCTCAACCAGAGCCCATTCACCCTCAAGGTCGACAGCGGCCTGGGCAAGCAAGGCAAGATCCAGGCGACCGGCGAAGTCAACCTCAACCCGGTCAGCGCCAAGTTGAAGGTCACCACCAAGGACATCGACCTGCGGGTCGCCCAGTCCTATATCAGCCCGTTTATCCGTCTTGAACTGCGCAGTGGCATGCTCGGCAGTGACCTCGACGTGAACCTGAAAAGCACCGAGCCCCTGGCGCTGCAGATTACCGGGCGGGCGCAGGTTGACCAGTTGCACACCTTGGACACCCTGAAGACCCGTGACTTCCTCAAATGGCAGCGTGTGGTCGTCGAGGGTCTGAACTATCAGCACGGCAACAGCCTGTCGATCGACAAGGTCAACCTGTTGCAACCCTATGCGCGGTTCATGATCAACGATGACCGCACCACCAACGTCGACGACCTGCTGATCCCGCAGCCAGCCGACACAGGCGCCAAATCGACGGCCAAGCCTGCTGCGAGCAACGATAAACCCCTGGGCATTCGTATCGGGCAGATTGCTATCAACGACGGCTCGGCCAATTTTGCCGACTTCAGTCTTACACCCAACTTCGCCACCGCCATTCAACAGCTCAACGGACAGATCGGCACGATTGACAGCCGTCAGGCCAAACCGGCCAGCGTCGATATCAAGGGCAAGGTGGACCGCTACGCGCCGGTGACGATCAAAGGCAGCGTAAACCCGTTTGACCCGATGTCAGCGCTGGACATCGCCACCAGTTTCAAACGCGTTGAGCTGACCACATTGACGCCTTATTCAGGCAAGTTCGCCGGCTTCCGTATCCGCAAGGGCCGCCTGAACCTCGACCTGCACTACGTGATCACCAAAGGCCAGTTGAAGGCCGAGAACAAGGTGGTGGTCGAGCAACTGCAACTGGGTGAGAAGGTCGACAGCGCCGATGCCGTGGACTTGCCGATTCGTCTGGCAATCGCCTTGCTCAAGGACACCGACGGCAAGATCTCGATCGAGCTGCCGGTTACTGGCGACCTGAACAACCCGCAATTCAGCGTGATGCCGATTGTGTGGCAGACCCTGCGTAACCTGGTGGTCCGTGCAGCGACAGCGCCGTTCAAGTTTATCGGCGGGTTGGTCACCGGGGGCGGCTCGGAGGACTTGGGCAATGTGTCCTTCGCCCCGGGTTCCAGCGAGTTGAGCAAAGACGCCGAGAGCGCGCTGAACACACTGGCCAAGGCACTCAAGGAACGCCCAGCCCTACGCCTGGAAATTGAAGGCACAGCGGCTGCCAGCAGCGACGGCCCTTTCCTGGCCGCCGAACGCCTGGAACGCGAATACCAGTACAACTATTACAAAATCCTCCAGCGCCGCGGCGATAAAGTCCCGGCTCAGGCGTCGTTGCTGGTCGTTCCGGAAAGCGAAAAAGCACCGTTGCTCGAAGGCATCTACCGTACCCGCGTGAAACAACAGCCACCTGCGGAGTGGAAAGACCTGAGCCGCGATGACCGGTCAGCCAAGCTGCGTGACGGCGTGATCAAGTTCTGGAGCAATAGCGACGTGCTGCTGCGGCAACTCGGCCAGGATCGTGCCAGCACCATCAAGGATTACCTGGTGGACAAGGGCCAGCTGGAAGACGACCGCGTGTACTTTATTGATGCCAACCTGGGCCAGGCGGAGAAAGATGGCCGTGTGGTAACGCTCATGCACCTGGATGCCGAATAACCTGGCCCAATAGAACAGGCCCCGACACTAGTGCCGGGGCCTGAGTTGACCACATCCGTGTGGTCGGTCGCATGAACCTTAGAGGTGCATTGAGTGGATATCTAGCTCACTCGTGGCCGCCGCTTAAGTCAAACGAACTGTCCAGCGTTACTCTGCTTTCAGGCCATCGGCCGAGACAGCTTTAACGCCTTTGATTTTCTTGGTAATCGCTACAGCAGTGGTTTTCTGCGCTTCGCTAACGGCTACGGTCGACGACAGGGAAACAACGCCTTTGTTAGTTTCGACCTTGATGTCGGTGCCAGGAATACCCTTTTCGGTAACCAGGTCAGCTTTTACCTTGGTGGTGATCCAAGTGTCGCTGGTGGTTTCCTTGGCGTCATGGGCTGCGCCTTTGGTTTTGTCGATGCCATCTGCTTTGGTAGCACCGCCAGCCATCAGGCCATCAGCGGAAACAGCAGTGACGCCTTTGATCTTTTTGGTGATCGCGACAGCAGTAGCTTTCTGTGCGTCAGAGATAGCGACTGTCGAGGACAGGGAAACCACGCCTTTGTTGGTTTCAACCTTGATGTCCGAACCAGGAATGCCCTTTTCGGTCAGCAGGTCGGATTTGACTTTGGTGGTGATCCAAGTATCCGAAACGCTTTCCTTGGCCTTGGTAGCTTCGCCAGCCGCCAACGTCATAGGGGCTTGGGAAGTCTGAGCAAAGGCTACGTTAGCACCCATGGCCAGAGTCAGAGCGGTAGCAGTAGCGAGAGCGAACTTCTTCATACGAGTAACTCCTGTTTTATTAAAAGTCTGCAGTACGTGAACCTTGATGCTGCAGCGTTAACAGGGATATTGCAGGCAGTGTGCCAAGTCGAAGCCTTCAATTAAACCCTTATAAAACAACAACTTATGAATATTGAATATTTCCGGAATCGTGCAACTTGCATGAAGGCCGTCGTGCCTGCATGCAAGTTGCGGCTTTTGCATTGGGCTAAACGGCTGATTTCGCTTCACTTTCCCGCGCCCATGAAAAAAGGACCCCGAAGGGTCCTTTTGTTCAGCTTAAACCTGCGGGTAATTAAACGCCCGAAGCCTTGGCTGCTGCTACGTCCTTGATGGACAGCTTGATACGGCCGCGGTTGTCCACGTCCAGTACCAGCACTTCCACTTCCTGGCCTTCTTTCAGAATGTCGGTCACTTTCTCAACACGAGCGTCGCTCAGCATGGAGATGTGAACCAGACCGTCTTTGCCCGGCAGGATGTTGACGAATGCGCCGAAGTCGACGATGCGCTCAACCTTACCAACATAGATCTTGCCGATCTCGGCTTCAGCGGTGATGCCCAGGACGCGCTGACGTGCAGCTTCAGCCGCTTCCTTGGTTTCGCCGAAGATTTTGATCGAGCCGTCGTCTTCGATGTCGATCGAAGCCTTGGTTTCTTCGCAGATCGCACGGATGGTCGCGCCACCTTTACCGATAACATCACGGATTTTGTCGGTGTCGATTTTCATCGCGATCATGGTCGGAGCATTTTCCGACAGCTCGGTGCGCGACTGGCCAATGATCTGGTTCATCTGGCCGAGAATGTTCAGGCGCGCTTCCAGGGCTTGGCCCAGAGCGATCTCCATGATTTCTTCGGTGATGCCTTTGATCTTGATGTCCATCTGCAGCGCGGTAACACCTTTAGCGGTACCGGCTACTTTGAAGTCCATGTCGCCCAGGTGATCTTCGTCGCCCAGGATGTCGGTCAGGATGGCGAACTTCTCGCCTTCTTTAACCAGACCCATGGCGATACCGGCAACCGGTGCCTTCATCGGTACACCGGCGTCCATCAGGGCCAGGGAAGCACCGCAAACGGAAGCCATGGAGCTGGAACCGTTGGATTCAGTGATTTCCGACACAACACGGATGGTGTACGGGAACACGTCAGCAGCAGGCAACATTGCGGAAATCGAACGACGGGCCAGACGGCCGTGACCGATTTCGCGACGACCAGCACCACCCATACGACCACACTCGCCCACCGAGAACGGAGGGAAGTTGTAGTGCAGCATGAACGGGTCTTTTTTCTCGCCTTCCAGGGTGTCCAGCAGCTGTGCGTCACGGGCGGTACCCAGGGTCGCAACTACCAGAGCCTGAGTTTCACCACGGGTGAACAGTGCCGAACCGTGGGTCTTCGGCAGAACGCCGACTTCGATGTTCAGCGGACGTACGGTGCGGGTGTCACGACCGTCGATACGTGGCTTGCCGTTAACGATGTTTTCGCGAACGGTGCGGTATTCGATTTCACCGAATGCAGCTTTGACTTCGCTGGAAGAAGGCTGGCCTTCTTCACCGGACAGCTTGGCTACAACCTGATCCTTCAGCTCGCCCAGGCGAGCGTAACGGTCGGCCTTGACGGTGATGGTGTAGGCGTCGGAGATGGCAGCGCCGAACTCGGAGCGGATAGCGCCCAGCAGTTCGGTAGCTTCGGCTTGTGGAGCCCAGGCCCAAGTAGGCTTGGCAGCTTCGGCAGCCAGTTCTTTAACTGCGTTGATCACAACCTGGAATTCGTCGTGAGCAAACAATACGGCGCCCAGCATCTGGTCTTCGGTCAGCTCTTTGGCTTCCGATTCAACCATCAATACGGCTTCCGAGGTACCGGCAACGACCATGTCCAGGCTCGATGCTTTCTGTTGCTCGTAAGTCGGGTTCAGCAGGTAGCCGGTGCTTTCGTGGAAAGCAACGCGGGCAGCGCCGATCGGGCCATCGAAAGGAATACCGGAGATCGCCAGGGCAGCCGACGTACCGATCATTGCAGCAACGTCCGGATCGGTTTTCTTGCTGGTGGAAACGACGGTGCAGACAACCTGCACTTCGTTCATGAAGCCTTCAGGGAACAGCGGACGGATCGGACGGTCGATCAGTCGGGAAGTCAGGGTTTCTTTCTCGGAAGGACGACCTTCACGCTTGAAGAAACCGCCAGGGATCTTACCGGCAGCGTAAGTCTTTTCCTGGTAATGAACAGAAAGAGGGAAGAAGCCCTTGCTCGGATCAGCGGTCTTGGCGCCAACAACGGTCACCAATACGGTAACGTCGTCATCAACGGTAACCAGCACTGCGCCGGAGGCTTGACGGGCGATACGGCCTGTCTCAAGGGTAACGGTCGACTGACCGAACTGGAATTTTTTGATAACCGGGTTCACGGTGTCCTACCTTCTTTGTGGCTCTTGGGGAACTTGTTTTCTTGCGAAATTCTTGGGCAATGTCGGGAATCGGCCCAACCCTTGTCCAGGGGGTAAAACGTGTATCCAGATAAAACTTGAGGCTGGGAGCCTACCATGAGCCAACGGGAATCCCGATGACACACGGCAGACAACCAACCTCTAGCGCAATCGCTTATTAGCGACGCAGACCCAGGCGACCGATCAGAGCCTGATAACGACCCAGATCCTTGCCTTTCAGGTAATCCAGCAGCTTACGACGCTGGTTTACCATGCGGATCAGACCACGACGGGAGTGGTGATCTTTACCGTTGGCCTTGAAGTGACCTTGCAGCTTGTTGATGTTGTGGGTCAGCAGTGCAACTTGCACTTCTGGCGAACCAGTGTCACCAACAGCTTGCTGATAGTCAGCAACGATTTGTGCTTTTTCTTGAACGTCGAGAGCCATGAGGCAATCCTTTTTTCAGGAAACCACCCAAAGGGCAGTTTCAACAGGCCAGGGACAAATCCCTGTATCTAAAAATGAGTGTTGACCGTGCCTGTTAACAGCCACACTCGTCCGGTCATTCTGACCGAATCAGTCTACGCGGCGCGATGCGCCCGTCTTCGCTCACTTCACCGATACCGATAAAGCGACCGTTATGATCCTGTACCCGCACCATGCCGAACTTCGGAGCATCCGGGGCACGTACCGGCTGGCCGTTGAGCCAGTAGAACGCGCTGTGCTCCGAGAAGTGCAGCAACGGCCAATCCAGCAAACCGCTGTCCGATGGCATCAGGAAGCGATCAACCGCTTCATTGCCGCCTTCGGCGTGTACCGCTTCCAACTCTTCCAGCGTGACCGTCTGAGCGAGGCTGAAAGGTCCGGCCTGGGTGCGTCGCAGTTCTGCAACGTACGCGCCGCAACCGAGCTGTTCACCAATATCTTCCACCAGGGTACGGATATAGGTGCCTTTGCTGCAGTCCACGGCCAGGCGTGCGGTTTCACCTTCACAGGCGAGCAATTCCAAGCGCGCAATAGTAACAGAACGCGGTTCACGCTCCACTACTTCGCCCGCACGTGCCAGCTTGTAAAGTGGCTGCCCGTCACGTTTGAGAGCCGAGTACATCGGCGGTATCTGACTGATTTGCCCACGAAAAGCGGGTAAAGCGGCTTCGATATCAGCACGACCAACGGTCACCTCGCGAACCTGCAAAACATCACCTTCGGCATCCGCCGTGGTGGTGGTCTTGCCCAGTTGCATCAGGGTTTCGTAACCCTTGTCGGAATCCAGCAGGTATTGCGAGAACTTGGTCGCTTCGCCAAAGCACAACGGCAGTACGCCGGTAGCCAGGGGATCCAGGCTACCGGTATGCCCGGCTTTCTCGGCATTGAGCAGCCAGCGGACCTTCTGCAACGCGGCATTGGAGGTAAAGCCAATGGGCTTGTCGAGCAGAATGATGCCGCTGACGTTGCGACGGATACGTTTGACCTGAGCCACCGCTTACTCCTTGGCGTCTTCAGGTGTGGACGGATGCTGGCTGTCTTCAGCCACGGCGCGCTCGATCAACGCCGACAGGTGCGCACCACGCACGACGCTTTCGTCGTAGTGGAAGTGCAACTGCGGAACACTGCGCAACTTCATTTCGCGGGCCAACTGCATGCGCAGGAAACCGGCGGCAGAGTTGAGCACCTTGATGCTTTGTGCGATTTCTTCGCTGTTGTCCTGCCCCATCACAGTGATGAAGATCTTGGCGTGACCCACGTCACGGCTCACTTCAACGGCGGTGATAGTGACCAGGCCAACGCGCGGGTCTTTGACTTCGCGACGGATCAGTTGGGCCAGCTCGCGCTGCATCTGATCGCCGATACGTTGGGTACGGCTGTATTCTTTTGCCATGTCTTGTTACCTGTTACTGCCACACGGTGAAACCCGTGGGGTCTGAAAGCGGCAAACGCCCGGCCTGACAAAAGCCAGACCGGGCGTTGCGTTTAGAGTCCGTACGCTGCGCGGGGCATTTTCATGCCCACACGCGACGTGGCTCCGGAAGTGCGCGAGTTAGAGGCTGCGAGCAACCTGAACCTTCTCGTAGACTTCGATCTTGTCGCCAGGCTTGACGTCGTTGTAGCTCTTGACGCCGATACCGCATTCCATGCCGGCACGTACTTCGGAAGCGTCATCCTTGAAGCGGCGCAGGGATTCCAGCTCGCCTTCGAAGATAACGATGTCTTCACGCAGTACACGGATCGGACGGTTACGGTACACAGTACCTTCGATAACCATGCAACCGGCGATCGCACCGAATTTCGGCGAGCGGAACACGTCACGCACCTCGGCGATACCCAGGATATTTTCCCGAACGTCGCTGCCAAGCATACCGGTGAGGGCTTTCTTGACGTCTTCGATGATGTCGTAGATGACGTTGTAGTAACGCATGTCCAGGCCTTCCTGCTCGACGATCTTCCGTGCGCCAGCATCGGCACGCACGTTGAAGCCGAACAATACAGCGTTGGAAGCCAGTGCCAGGTTAGCGTCGGATTCGGTGATACCACCGACACCGCCACCCACAACACGCACTTGCACTTCGTCGTTACCCAGGCCATTCAAGGCGCCGTTCAACGCTTCGAGGGAACCACGAACGTCAGATTTGAGGACGATATTCAGCGTCTTCTTCTCTGCCTGGCCCATGTTCTCGAAGATGTTTTCCAGCTTGCCGGCGTGAGCGCGAGCCAGTTTGACTTCGCGGAACTTGCCTTGACGGAACAGAGCCACTTCACGGGCTTTCTTCTCGTCCGACAGCACGCTCATCTCGTCGCCAGCGTCCGGGGTACCGTCCAGGCCGAGGATCTCGACAGGGATGGAAGGACCGGCTTCCTTGATTGGCTTGCCGTTCTCGTCGAGCATGGCACGTACACGGCCATAGTTCGAACCGACCAGGACCATGTCGCCTTGGCGCAGGGTACCGTCTTGAACCAGAACGGTTGCAACCGGGCCACGACCTTTGTCGAGACGCGATTCAACCACAACGCCACGACCTGGGGCCGATGGGGTTGCTTTCAGTTCGAGTACTTCAGCTTGCAGCAGGACCGCTTCGAGCAGTTCGTCCACGCCAGTACCGACTTTCGCCGAAACCGAAACGAACGGCGTATCACCGCCCCACTCTTCAGACGTCACGCCGTGAACCGACAGTTCGCTACGGATGCGATCAAGATCGGCGCCCGGCTTGTCGATTTTGTTCACGGCAACAACCAGTGGAACACCAGCGGCCTTGGCGTGCTGGACAGCTTCAATGGTCTGCGGCATCACGCCGTCGTCCGCTGCAACTACCAGGATCACGATGTCAGTCGCCTTGGCACCACGGGCACGCATTGCAGTAAACGCGGCGTGACCAGGGGTGTCGAGGAAGGTGACCATGCCGCGCTCGGTTTCAACGTGGTATGCACCGATGTGCTGGGTGATACCGCCGGCTTCGCCAGCAGCTACCTTGGCACGACGGATATAGTCGAGCAGCGACGTCTTACCATGGTCAACGTGGCCCATTACGGTCACAACTGGCGCACGGGAGAACGTCTCACCTTCAAACTTCAGGGACTCTGCCAGGGAGTCTTCCAGGGCGGTGTCGCTGACCAGGGTCACTTTGTGGCCCAGTTCTTCGGCTACCAGCTGAGCAGTTTCCTGATCAAGCACCTGGTTGATGGTCGCTGGAGTACCCAGTTTGAACATGAACTTGATGATTTCAGCAGCCTTGACCGACATCTGGTTGGCGAGATCGCCAACAGTGATGGTCTCGCCGATCTGCACATCACGCACGACAGGGCCGGTTGGGCTCTGGAAACCGTGGGCGTTGCGCTTCTTCAGCTTGGCCTTGCCGCGACCACCACGACGGAAGCCATCGCTTTCTTCGTCGGTAGTACGTGGGGCAACGCGTGGCGCAGGCGCTTTCTCTTTGACCGAAGCGCGATGCGGAGCGTTTTTGCGCTCGCCATCGCCACCGCCACCGCGACGATTGTTATCGTCGGCACGTGGTTTGTCCGGACGACGAGGTTCCTCGCGCTTGCGGGCATCGGCAGCAGGTGCTGGTGCAGCGGCAACCGGAGCGGCCTCACGCACAGCTTCTGCAGGAGCAGCGACCGCATCAGTCGAAGCAGTTTGCGCAGCAGCAGGCTGACGGCGCGCTTCTTCTTCGGCGCGACGCTTGGATTCTTCTTCAGCCTTCTGACGAGCAGCATTTTCTACTGCGCGACGTTCATCCAGTTCGCGTTTGCGCTCGGCTTCGATTTCTTCCGGGCTGCGCTGTACGAAGACTTTTTTCTTGCGTACTTCAACGCTGATGCTCTTGCTACCAGCAACACGCAGGGTGCTGGTAGTTTTGCGCTGCAATGTAATCTTGCGCGGTTCTTCCACTTTCGCCTTGTGGCTGCTCTTCAAGTGAGTCAGCAAAGACTGCTTCTCACTATCGCTCACACCTTCATCGGCGGCGGTGTGCGGCAGACCTGCCTCACGCATCTGCTGCAACAGGCGCTCTACCGGTGTTTTGACCTCATCGGCCAGTTGTTTCACCGTGACTTGCGTCATGCACTTCTCTCCTCAGGCCGCGCCTAATTACTCGAACCAATGGGCTCGGGCGGCCATGATCAACTTGCCGGCACGATCATCGTCAATGCCGTCGATGTCGAGCAGGTCGTCAATAGACTGCTCGGCCAGGTCTTCGCGGGTAATTACGCCGCGCACCGCCAGTTCCATCGCCAAATCCTTGTCCATACCCTCAAGCGAGAGCAGGTCTTCGGCCGGATGGGCGTCTGCCAGCTTTTCCTCAGTAGCGATGGCTTTAGTCAACAAACGATCCTTGGCCCGAGCGCGAAGCTCGTTGACGGTGTCTTCGTCAAAGCCGTCGATGTTGAGCATTTCTTCCAACGGTACGTAGGCAATCTCTTCCAGGCTGGTAAAGCCTTCATCTACCAGCACCTGTGCCAGGTCTTCGTCGACTTCCAACTCGTCGATGAAGTTGCGCAGGATGTCACCGGTTTCAGCTTGCTGCTTAGCCTGGATGTCCGATTCGGTCATCACGTTCAGGGTCCAACCGGTCAGTTGGCTGGCCAGACGCACGTTCTGACCACCACGACCAATGGCCTGAGCCAGATTGTCTGCGCCAACGGCGATGTCCATTGCATGGGCATCTTCGTCAACGATAATTGCCGCCACTTCTGCAGGCGACATTGCGTTGATCACGAACTGCGCCGGGTTATCGTCCCACAGGACGATGTCCACACGCTCACCGCCCAATTCGCCCGACACTGCCTGGACGCGCGAACCGCGCATACCAATGCAAGCACCTTGCGGGTCGATGCGTTTGTCCTTGGAGCGGACCGCGATCTTGGCGCGCGAGCCCGGGTCGCGGGACGCAGCCATGACTTCAATCAGGCCTTCGGCGATTTCCGGCACTTCGATACGGAACAGCTCGATCAGCATTTCCGGCGCGGTACGCGACAGGATCAACTGAGGGCCGCGGTTCTCGGTGCGGATTTCCTTGAGCAGCGCACGCAGACGCACGCCGACACGGAAGGTTTCGCGAGAGATGATGTCTTCGCGGGCCAGCAACGCTTCGGCGTTGTTGCCCAAGTCGACGATCACATTGTCGCGGGTCACTTTTTTCACGGTGCCGGAGATGATTTCACCCAGGCGCTCGCGATAAGCGTCGACAACTTGAGCGCGCTCAGCTTCGCGAACCTTTTGCACGATCACCTGTTTGGCGGTCTGTGCAGCAATACGGCCGAACTCGATGGATTCGATCTTTTCTTCGACGACATCACCGACCTGGGCGCCCGGGTGCGTTTCAGCAACCTTGCTTGGCCAGGTTTCGATGGCCGGATCATCAAGATCGGCTTCTTCGACGACCGTCCAGCGACGGAAAGTCTCATAGGCACCGGTGTGGCGGTTAATTTCCACACGCAGATCAACTTCGTCTTCAAAACGCTTTTTGGTAGCAGTGGCCAGGGCCAGCTCCAGCGCTTCAAAAATCACGTTTGCCGGTACGCCCTTTTCATTGGATACCGACTCAACAACCAGCAGTACTTCTTTGCTCATCGTACGCCTCGCCTTTCGCAAGCCATTGGATCCGCGGGATCCGCGTCTCAGTCAAAACTGGGAATAATGTTGGCCTTGTCGATCATATCGATCGGCAACAGGAACTCATGGTCTTCTACCTGCACCACGACATCCTGTTCTTCTACACCGCGCAGAAGGCCCTGAAAGTTGCGTCGCCCTTCAAAAGGAGACCGCAGCTTGATCTTCACTTGTTCACCGGCAAATTTTGCAAACTGCTCAATAGTGAACAGTGGGCGTTCCATGCCTGGCGAGGAAACTTCGAGGGTGTATTCAACGGAAATTGGATCTTCAACATCCAGGACACCGCTGATCTGACGGCTGACAATGGCACAATCGTCCACCAGCACACCGCCCTCTTTATCGATATAAACGCGCAACATTGAGTGGCGACCTTGAGCCGAAAACTCAATACCCCAGCATTCATAGCCTAGGGCCACGACCACCGGGGCCAGCAAGGCCTGCAACTCTTCTAGCTTGCTCGACACCTGAACCCCCTCGTGCATGTATGTGCATGCTGTGCAAAATAAAAAAATGGGCGAAACGCCCATCCTTGAAACGCCGTCGAACAGCGGCGTTGAAAGTGTCCAGCTAACAAAAAGCCCCTTAAAAGGGGCTCCGCTAAAACTGGTTGCGGGGGCCGGATTTGAACCGACGACCTTCGGGTTATGAGCCCGACGAGCTACCAGACTGCTCCACCCCGCGACAAAGCTGGGGCGGAAGTATACGACCGATCCCTTACAGGGTCAATGTAACCTTCCACCTACAAAAAAGCCCGCAACAGCGGGCTCTTCTGATAATTGGTACCGAGAAGGGGACTCGAACCCCTACACCCTATGGGCACAACCACCTCAAGGTTGCGTGTCTACCAATTCCACCACCTCGGCAATACAGCGCTTACAACCCTTCTTACTTCTGCTCTTGAGCTGGAGGTACGTCAGTCGCTGGAGTAGCCGACTTTTGCTCTTGAAGCACCGGGACATCATCAGAAGCCGGTTTTGCTTTTGGAACTTCCAACACTGCTGGGTTTGGCAAACCTACTTGAGTCAGCACATGAGCTTTCTCTTTAGCAAAGTAACCTAACCCTAAGCTGGTTATGAAGAAACCGGCGGCAAGTATAGCAGTAAACTTACTAAGAAAGGTAGAGGAACCTTGGCTTCCGAACACAGTATTTGAAGCACCTGCACCGAAAGACGCACCAGCATCCGCACCTTTACCCTGTTGCAACAAAACCAGGGCAACTACGCCCAGGGCAGCCAACAGATGAAAAACGACTACGACTGTTTCCAGCATTTTTTCAGTTTCCCGCGGCGCGACAGATCGCACCGAACTCATCTGCATTCAGGGAAGCTCCACCAATGAGCCCCCCATCGATATCCGGCATGCCGAACAGTTCGACCGCATTGGCCGCCTTCACGCTGCCGCCGTATAGAAGCCGCACACCTTGTGCGATTTCAGAATTCTCTGCCGCCAACTGCGCGCGGATGGCTGCGTGCACATCCTGCGCCTGTTGCGGTGTAGCAGTCAGCCCGGTACCAATGGCCCAGACCGGCTCGTAAGCAATTACCGCCTTTGCAAACGCACCAACACCCAGCTCCTCGATGATGCCGCCCAACTGACGCGAGACAACTTCAAGAGTCTTGCCTGATTCGCGCTGCTCTAGGGTCTCGCCTATGCACAACACTGGAATCAAGCCACAAGCCTGTGCCGCTGCGAACTTGCGATTGAGTGTTCCATCACGCTCGCCCATCATCTGACGACGCTCGGAGTGCCCAACAAGCACATAGGAACAACCCGCATCGACCAGCTGACTCGGTGCAATCTCACCGGTCAACGCACCTTGCATGGCCTCCACCGCAGAATTCTGCGCGCCGACCTGAATCGACTTACCTTTCAAGCCATCAACCACTTGGGTGATATGCAAGCAAGGCGGGAAAACCGCGACATCAACACCGCTAGGCAAGGCCAGGTGACGAAGGCCATTGATCAGCTCAGCGACACTGGCGCGGGTACCGTGCATCTTCCAGTTACCAGCTACCATAGTGCGACGCATGCTGTACCTCGTCGGTCAAAGTGGGCGCAGATGTTACCCAACCACATCATTACTGGCAAGCCGAATTCAGGCGCAAACTTCAGTTACCAGTTTTGCCAGGTGTTCGGCGTGGCCGCGAACCTGTATTTCGTCGTCACCTTCGACCATAACGCGCACCAAAGGCTCTGTGCCGGACTTGCGCAGCAGTACCCGCCCGCGCCCCGCCATTGCCAGGGTCACGCGCTCGCAAGCCTCTTTGACAGCAGGGTGCTCGATCGGGTTTTCGCCGCCCGAGAAACGCACGTTAAGCAAAACTTGCGGGCATTTGCGTAAAGCCTGACGCGCCTGCGCCAAGCTCTCTTCACGACGACGCAAAGCCAGCAACACCTGCAAAGCCGCGATAATCGCATCGCCCGTGGTGGTGTGCTGGAAGCATACGACGTGCCCAGAGTTTTCACCGCCTACCTGCCAATTACGCTCCAGCAGCTCGGCAATCACATAACGATCACCCACGTTGGCACGGACAAAAGGAATACCCAAGTCTGCCAATGCAAGCTCAAGCCCCAGGTTGCTCATCAACGTACCGACGACACCGCCCTGGAGCTTGTTACGCTCGTGCAGGTCACGAGCAATGATGAACAACAGGTCATCGCCATCCACCACGGCCCCCGTGTGATCAACCATCAGCACGCGGTCGCCATCACCGTCAAAGGCAATCCCGAGGTCCGCATGCTCAGCCAGGACAGCGGCCTGCAACTGCCCCATATGGGTGGAGCCGCAGTTTTCGTTGATGTTCAATCCATTGGGCTGGGCCGAGAGCACTGTGACATCTGCGCCCAATTCCTTGAACACGCTTGGGGCGACTTTGTAGGTCGCACCATGGGCGCAATCGACCACAATCTTCAGGCCTGCAAAGTTGGTGCTGGTTGGCACGCTGCTCTTGCAGAACTCGATATACCGGCCCGACGCGTCATTGATCCGCGAAACCTTGCCCAACTTACTGGATTCGACCACAGTCATCGGCGCGTCCAACAGTTCTTCAATCATCAGCTCAATCTCGTCCGGCAACTTGGTGCCCTGCCCCGAGAAAAACTTGATGCCATTGTCATCATGAGGGTTGTGCGAGGCGCTGATCACAATACCGGCTTCAGCGTGGAAGGTACGCGTCAGGTATGCAATCGCCGGGGTCGGCATCGGGCCTAGCAACATCACGTCAGCACCTGCGGCGGACAAACCTGCCTCAAGCGCAGACTCAAACATGTACCCCGAGATTCGGGTGTCCTTGCCCACCAGGATCCGGCAAGCGCCCATGCTGCGAAAGGCCATACCCGCCGCCCAACCCAGCTTGAGCATAAAATCAGGAGTAATTGGAAATTCGCCGACCCGACCACGGATCCCGTCGGTGCCAAAGTATTTTTTAGTCATAAGTGCTCCATCATTCTTATTCGGCTGATTCTACAGCGGCAATCATGCGCACCACATCAACGGTTTCTGCGACGTCATGCACACGCAAGATGCGCGCACCCTTGGTCAAGGCCAGCGCGGCCAGCGCGAGGCCACCGTATAATCGCTCACCCACAGGCCGATTCAACGCCAGCCCGATCATGCTCTTGCGTGAAACGCCAACCAGTAAGGGGCGACCAAGGGCATGAAGGGACTCCATGTGCTTGAACAGACTTAAATTGTGTTGCAGGGTCTTGGCAAAACCAAAACCCGGATCAAGAATTATTTTCTCCGGCGCAATGCCTACCGCGGCGCACTGGGCAACCCGCTCGGAGAGAAAACCACTTACCTCGCCGACCAGATCATCGTAGTGCGGGCTGTCCTGCATATTGCCGGGCTCACCCAACATATGCATCAGGCACACGGGCAGACCGGTAGCCGCGGCCGCATCCAGAGCTCCGTCGCGCCGCAGAGACCGCACATCATTGATCAATCCGGCCCCCAGCCGAGCCGTCTCGCGCATAACGGCCGGCGTTGACGTGTCTACCGAAATAATCACATCCAGCTCACGGGCAATGCGCTCGACAATCGGCGCTACACGCTCCAGCTCCTCCAGCGGAGAAACAACACGAGCACCCGGCCGGGTCGACTCGCCACCGATATCAATCAGTGTCGCGCCGGCAGCCACCATTGACTCGGCATGACGCAATGCAGCATCAACCTGGCTGAAGCGGCCACCATCGGAAAAGGAATCGGGGGTTACATTAAGAATACCCATGACATGCGCATGGGCCAAATCAAGAACCCGGTTGCCGCAAGGCAACCGGGTGGAGGACGTACCAAAAGTCATTTCAAACCTTAGTGATCCGCTGCCGGACCGCCGATCGGGGTTTCAGGACGCTCGTTTTGAACCACGGGCGGTGTACCCGAAGTACCCGAACCACCTTCCCAATCGCGAGGCTCACGAGGCGCCCGACCAGCCATGATGTCGTCGATCTGGTCCGCATCAATGGTTTCGTACTTCATCAGCGCATCAGCCATTGCATCCAGCTTGTCGCGATTGTCGGTCAGGATCTGCTTGGCTGTGCCGTAGCACTGATCAATGATGCTGCGCACTTCAGAGTCGATCAGCTTGGCTGTCTCACCGGAGAAGCTGGCGCTTTGACCGCCACCACCACGCCCCAGGAACACTTCGCCTTCTTCCTCGGCATACATCAACGGGCCCAGCTTTTCCGACAATCCCCACTTGGTCACCATGTTCCGAGCAATCTGGCTTGCACGCATGATGTCGTTGGAAGCACCAGTGGTTACGCCGTCGAAGCCCAGCGTCATCTCTTCTGCAATACGGCCGCCGTACAGCGAGCAGATCTGGCTGATCAGCGCACGCTTGGAGAGGCTGTAACGATCCTCTTCCGGCAGGAACATGGTGACACCCAGCGCACGACCACGAGGAATGATCGACACCTTGTAGACCGGATCATGCTCAGGCACAACGCGCCCAACAATGGCGTGGCCGGCTTCGTGATAGGCAGTGTTCTGCTTCTCTTTCTCGGACATGACCATGGACTTGCGCTCGGCGCCCATCATGATCTTGTCTTTCGCCAGCTCGAACTCTTTCATTTCAACGATGCGCTTGCCGGTACGAGCCGCAAACAACGAAGCTTCGTTCACCAGGTTGGCCAAGTCGGCACCGGAGAAGCCTGGAGTACCACGGGCAATCACGGCCGGAGCCACGTCATCCCCCATTGGCACTTTGCGCATATGCACTTTCAGAATCTGTTCACGACCACGGATGTCCGGTAGGCCGACCACAACCTGACGGTCGAAACGGCCCGGACGCAGCAGCGCAGGGTCCAGCACGTCTGGACGGTTGGTTGCGGCGATGACGATGATGCCGTCATTCATCTCGAAACCATCCATCTCGACCAGCAACTGGTTGAGAGTCTGCTCACGCTCGTCGTGACCACCACCCATGCCAGCACCACGATGGCGACCAACAGCGTCGATTTCATCGATGAAGATGATGCACGGAGCGTGCTTCTTGGCCTGCTCGAACATATCGCGGACACGACTGGCACCCACGCCGACAAACATCTCAACGAAGTCAGAACCGGAAATGGTGAAGAACGGCACCTTGGCTTCGCCAGCAATCGCCTTGGCCAGCAAGGTTTTACCGGTACCCGGAGGACCTACCATCAGAACGCCGCGAGGAATACGACCACCCAGGCGCTGGAACTTGCCTGGATCGCGCAGGAACTCGACCAGTTCGCCGACTTCTTCCTTGGCCTCATCGCAGCCTGCAACATCAGCCAGGGTAGTTTTCACCTGATCTTCTGAGAGAAGGCGCGCCTTGCTCTTGCCGAAGCTCATCGGCCCGCCCTTGCCTCCGCCGCCGCCCTGCATCTGGCGCATGAAGAACATGAACACGGCAATGATTACCAGGATCGGGAAGCTTGCCACCAGGAGCTGAGTCCAGATGCTCTGCTGCTCAGGCTGCTTGCCTTCGACCACCACATGGTTATCCACCAGGTCGCCGATCAGACCGTTGTCCTGGATTGCCGGACGAATGGTCTTGAAGCTGTCGCCATCGTTGCGTTTGCCGGTGATCACGTAGCCATCAACCGCTACGCGCTCGACCTTGCCATCCTTAACTTGCTGGATGAAGTCGGAGTAGTTGAGGGTCTGCGGCTCGTTAGGGCTGGAGAAGTTGTTCATCACCGTCACCAGGACAGCCGCGATGATCAACCACAGGATCAGATTCTTTGCCATATCGTTCAATTAACTACCCTCTGAAGCAAGCTCCGCTACTGGCGCGCGCTTCGCATGATATTCACCGGCCTAACTTACTACATTACCTACAACTCTGGCAGGCGCCGTCTGTAACCCTTTGTGAAACTTTGACTACACAATATTCGTAAAGCTTCGTGACGAAAGCGATATAAAAAAACCTATCACCCTCCTCGAATAAATCAAAAACGCTCTTCGCTCGCCGCACCTTCAACCCCGCGGAACCCACGGCACAGCAGGTATTGCTCACGAGAACGGTCTCGGGACGAGTCTGGCTTGCGAGTTTGCACCTTGTCGAACAGCTTGCGAATGTTCTTGTGATACTCGTCAAAACCTTCGCCCTGGAAGACTTTCACAAGGAAATCTCCACCGGGACGCAACACCCGACCCGCCAAATCCAGCGCCAGTTCGCAGAGGAACATGGCTCGCGGCATATCGACGGCCGGTAATCCACTCATATTGGGGGCCATGTCGGAAATCACAAGGTCTACCTGCGAATTTCCCACAGCCTCCAGGATCTCGGCCAACACCGAGTCCTGGGTGAAGTCGCCGTGTACGAAGGTCACATCCGGGATGCTGTCCATCTCAAGGATGTCGGAGGCGATCAACCGGCCTTGCCCACCAATCAGACGACTGGTCACCTGGGACCAACCACCTGGAGCGGCACCCAGATCGATAACGCTCATGCCCGGACGGATCAATTTGTCCTTGTCCTGGATCTCCAGGAGCTTGTAGCTGGCCCGCGAACGGTACCCGTCCTTTTGCGCCTTTTTGACGTAAGGATCGTTGAAATGCTCTTGCAGCCACTTAAGGCTAGTTTTGGAACGGGCCACGGGCCACCTCGAAAATAAAACGGGTCGTGATTAACTGGGCGGTCCCGGACTCGCTCGGGTAAACTGGCCGCCGCTTTTTACAAGATCAGACGCAGGGGTCAGATTATGCCGCTCACTCAAGAGCAGAAGAAACAGTACAAATCCATTGGCCACCATCTGAAACCAGTTCTGATTGTGGCAGACAACGGTTTGACTGAAGGTGTGTTAGCCGAACTTGAACGCGCATTGGGCGATCATGAACTGATCAAGATCAAGGTCAACATCCTTGACCGCGAAGCGCGCCTGGCCGCCATTGCAGAACTGTGCAAGGTTGGCAAAGCGGACCTGGTTCAGGTCATCGGCAAGATGGCGCTGCTGTATCGCAAGAACTTCAGCGTCAACAAGCAACTGTCGAACGTGCATCGCTTCAAATGACACAAGGGTCACGGGCGTGCTTTGCGCGCCCTGCCACTCCATCCTGGCGCGGGCTGTACAACCAGCACCAGGCCGGAGAACCCTAATACAAGATAGCTGAATAGCTGCCAGCGCAACGCTTCCGGCAGCCACACATGCACGATGCAAAACATTGCACACGCATACAGCGCCATCAACAGCAGTTGGCCGCAAATATCCCGCCACAAACTCCCCAAGCCCTCGGCCTTGACCAGCACCAATGCCTGAAGGGTCACGCACGCTGCTGCAAAACCCACCAGCAACGCACTCAGTAATCCATCGATCTCATCGATCAGCAACGGAGCCAGGCCAATAAGGCCCAGCGCCGGCAGCACACCAATGTGCAGCAACCACAGGCCACCCACCCAAAGCATCTGGGCAAGCTGCCAAAGCATGGCGCCCGCACGAAGCGGGCGCCGCCTTTCAGACGTGGCGAACTTCAACAATCTCGTACTCGATCACGCCACCGGGTGTTTTTACAGCCACCACATCACCCTCTTCCTTGGCAATCAAGGCGCGGGCCAGCGGCGAACCGACGGAGATTTTTCCGAGCTTAAAGTCAGCTTCGTCTTCGCCAACAATATGGTAAGTCACGCGATCATCAGTCTCCACATTGGCGATTTCGACGGTGGTACCGAAGATCACTTTGCCAGTGTGAGGAATGCTCGTAACGTCGATGACGACCTGATTCTGGATCCGGCCCTCAATGTCACGAATCCGCGCCTCAACCATACCCTGCTGCTCGCGAGCCGCGTGGTATTCAGCGTTTTCCTTCAAGTCACCCAGCTCGCGGGCCGTACCGATGTCCTGGCTCAGCTTCGGACGTACGACCTTGGTCAGGTGAGCGTGCTCCTCTTCCAGGGCCTTTGCGCCCTGGACGGTCATTGGGTATTTGATCATGCCTTCAATCCTGCGTGTAGATCCTGCAAGCGGCGTACGGTTTTTTCCGGACCGAACTTGAGCGCTTCACAGATAGCTTCGCCAGCAGCAATGGTGGTGGTGCAGTAGATCTTGTGCTGCAAGGCATTACGACGAATGGAGTAGGAGTCCGCGATCGACTGACGACCTTCGGTGGTATTGATGATCAGCGTGACTTCGTCATTCTTGATCATGTCGACCACGTGCGGACGGCCTTCCGTCACCTTGTTTACGCGACGCACTTTCAGGCCCGCCGCTTCGATCAGCTTGGCAGTACCGGCAGTAGCCACGACTTCAAAGCCCAAGTTGATCAGATCACGGGCAACACCTGCAACCAGTGGCTTGTCGTCATCACGCACACTGATAAACGCAGTACCGCCGGTCGGCAGCACTTCGCTGGCACCCATCTGAGCCTTGGCGAACGCTTCACCGAAGGTATCGCCCACGCCCATCACTTCACCGGTGGACTTCATCTCTGGGCCCAGGATCGGGTCCACACCAGGGAATTTGGCGAATGGGAACACTGCCTCTTTCACGCTGTAGAAGTTCGGAATGATTTCCTTGGTGAAGCCGATTTCCTTCAGGGTCTTACCGGCCATTACACGGGCAGCGATCATCGCCAGGGACACACCGATGCACTTGGACACGAAAGGTACGGTCCGCGAAGCACGTGGGTTGACTTCGATGACGTAGATGTCTTCGCCTTGCAGCGCCAACTGAACGTTCATCAAGCCGACCACGCCCAATTCCAGGGCCATTTTCTTGACCTGCTCGCGCATCTCGTCCTGGATGTGCAGCGGCAACGAGTACGGCGGCAGCGAGCACGCGGAGTCACCGGAGTGAACGCCCGCCTGTTCGATGTGCTGCATGATCGCGCCGATCACTACATCAGTGCCGTCGCAAACCGCGTCCACGTCCATTTCAATGGCGCAGTTGAGGAAGTGATCCAGCAGCACAGGGCTGTCATTGGACACTTTCACTGCATCGCGCAGGTAACGCTTGAGTTCTTCTTCTTCGTAGACGATTTCCATCGCCCGGCCGCCCAGCACGTAGGACGGACGCACCACCAGCGGGTAGCCGATCTTGCTGGCTGCGCGGATAGCTTCGTCTTCGCTGCGCACGGTAGCGTTTGGCGGCTGACGCAGGTTCAGGCGCTCAACCATTTGCTGGAAACGCTCACGGTCTTCAGCACGGTCGATAGCGTCCGGGCTGGTGCCGATGATTGGCACACCGGCAGCTTCCAGAGCGCGTGCCAATTTCAGCGGGGTTTGGCCGCCGTACTGGACGATCACGCCTTTTGGCTTCTCGACGCGACAGATTTCCAGCACGTCTTCCAGCGTAACCGGCTCGAAGTACAAGCGGTCGGAAGTGTCGTAGTCAGTGGAAACGGTTTCTGGGTTGCAGTTGACCATGATGGTCTCGTACCCGTCTTCGCGCAGGGCGAGAGCGGCGTGTACGCAGCAGTAGTCGAACTCGATGCCCTGGCCGATACGGTTTGGACCGCCACCCAGGATGATGATCTTGTCGCGACCCGACGGTGCGGCCTCGCACTCCTCCTCGTAGGTGGAGTACAGGTACGCGGTGTCGGTGGCGAACTCTGCAGCGCAGGTGTCAACGCGCTTATAGACCGGAAAGATATCCAGCTTGTGGCGATGCGTACGCAGGTTCTTCTCGGTCACGCCAAGCAGCTTGGCCAGACGCTGGTCGGAGAAGCCTTTGCGCTTGAGGCGGAACATCAGGTCGCGGTCGATAGAGGAAAGACCGAGGGTCTTGACCTTCTCTTCTTCCTTGATCAGATCTTCGATCTGTACCAGGAACCACGGATCGATCATGTTCATGCCGAAGATATCTTCGACGGTCATGCCGGCGCGGAAAGCATCGGCCACGTACCAGATACGCTCAGCGCCCGGAACGGTCAGCTCGCGTTTGAGCACGCTCATGCTTTCCGGGTTGCTCAGGTCGAGCTTCTCGTCCAGACCGCAAACGCCCACTTCCAGGCCACGCAGGGCTTTCTGCAGGGATTCCTGGAAGGTCCGGCCGATGGCCATGACTTCACCGACCGACTTCATCTGAGTGGTCAGGCGGGCATCGGCTTTCGGGAATTTCTCGAAAGCGAAGCGTGGCAGCTTGGTGACGACGTAGTCGATCGACGGCTCGAAGGACGCCGGCGTAGCGCCGCCAGTGATTTCGTTCTGCAATTCGTCCAGGGTGTAACCGATCGCCAGCTTGGCTGCGATGCGCGCAATCGGGAAGCCGGTAGCTTTCGATGCCAGCGCCGAAGAACGCGATACACGCGGGTTCATCTCGATCACGACCATACGGCCTGTGTCCGGGCAGATACCGAACTGAACGTTGGAACCGCCGGTTTCAACGCCGATCTCACGCAGTACCGCCAACGAGGCGTTACGCATGATCTGGTATTCCTTGTCCGTCAGGGTCTGTGCCGGAGCAACGGTGATCGAGTCACCGGTGTGCACGCCCATCGGGTCAAAGTTTTCGATGGAGCAGACGATGATGCAGTTGTCCTTTTTGTCGCGGACAACTTCCATCTCGTACTCTTTCCAGCCGATCAGGGATTCGTCGATCAGCAGCTCTTTGGTCGGCGACAGGTCCAGACCACGCGCACAAATCTCTTCGAACTCTTCACGGTTGTAAGCAATACCGCCACCCGTGCCGCCCATGGTGAAGGACGGACGGATGATGCACGGGAAGCCCAGCTTTTCGAGAACCGCGTTGGCCTCTTCCATGCTGTGGGCGATACCGGAACGCGGGCAATCAAGGCCGATGGACTTCATGGCCTTGTCGAAACGCGAACGGTCTTCAGCCTTGTCGATGGTGTCGGCATTGGCGCCGATCATCTCTACGCCGAACTTTTCCAGAACGCCTTCGCGCTCCAGGTCCAGCGCGCAGTTCAGTGCGGTCTGGCCACCCATGGTTGGCAGCAGGGCGTCCGGACGCTCTTTCTCGATGATCTTGGCAACGGTCTGCCACTTGATCGGCTCGATGTAGGTGGCGTCGGCCATGTCCGGGTCGGTCATGATGGTGGCCGGGTTGGAGTTCACCAGGATGACGCGGTAGCCCTCTTCGCGCAGGGCTTTACAGGCCTGGGCGCCGGAGTAGTCGAATTCGCAGGCCTGGCCGATCACGATCGGGCCAGCGCCGAGAATCAGGATGCTTTTTATGTCTGTACGTTTTGGCATGGGTTTGTCACTCAAATCCGCAGGTCAGTCGGCAAGCCGTCTTGAACAATCTTTGAAGAGCCTGCAGGGGCCACCGGGATTCGGGGCCGCCCGCAGGCCGCTCAGTCAGCGTCGCTTGGCCATCTCATTGATGAAACGGTCGAACAGCGGCGCTACGTCGTTCGGGCCCGGGCTCGCTTCAGGGTGGCCCTGGAAGCTGAACGCGCTCTTGTCGGTGCGTTCGATGCCTTGCAGGGAGCCGTCGAACAGCGACTTGTGAATTGCGCGGACGTTGCCCGGCAAGCTCGCTTCATCCACCGCAAAACCGTGGTTCTGGCTGGTGATCATCACGACGCCAGTGTCCAGGTCTTGCACTGGGTGGTTGGCACCGTGATGGCCGTGACCCATTTTCAGGGTCTTGGCGCCGGAAGCCAGTGCCAATAGTTGGTGGCCCAGGCAGATACCGAATACCGGAATCTCGGTTTCCAGTACTTCCTTGATGGCCTGGATGGCGTAGTCGCAAGGCTCCGGATCACCCGGACCGTTGGACAGGAACACACCGTCCGGCTGCAAGGCCAGCACATCGCTGGCTGGGGTTTGCGCAGGCACCACAGTCACGCGGCAACCGCGCTCAACCAGCATGCGCAGGATGTTGTACTTCACACCGTAGTCGTACGCGACCACATGGTAAGGCAACTCGCTGGCTTCGATGGTCGCGTGGCTGTCGGTCTTCAAGTCCCAGACAGTGGAGCGCCATTCGTACTTCTCTTTGACGCTGACGACCTTCGCCAGGTCCATGCCCTTCAAGCCAGGGAAGCCTTGCGCTGCGGCAATCGCCGCGTCTTCGGAAATATTGTCACCGACCATGATGCAGCCGTTCTGCGAGCCTTTTTCACGCAGGATGCGTGTGAGGCGGCGCGTATCGATACCGGCGATCGCCACAACATTGTTGGCTTTCAGGTAATCGGACAGCGACATCGTGTTACGCCAGTTGCTCGCAACCAGTGGCAGGTCACGAATCACCAGACCGGCCGACCAGACACGATCAGACTCGACGTCTTCCGGTGTAGTACCGGTATTGCCGATGTGTGGATAGGTCAGGGTAACGATCTGTTGGGCGTAGGAAGGATCGGTAAGGATTTCCTGATAGCCGGTCATGGCAGTGTTAAACACTACCTCTCCAACGGTTTGACCGTCGGCTCCAATGGCTTCGCCGCGAAAAATGCTGCCATCAGCAAGGGCGAGTATGGCTGGCTTAGTCAAGAAGACCTCCCGTAAATAAAGCCTGAAAGGGCGATCGCAGGTTGTAAAAAAGCGGAGTGACGTATGGACACGTCACCCCGCTTCTTCACTGAATTATTCTGCGCGCTTTTAGTGGACACACTAAAGCTGTAGCTTACAGAAAAAGGCTTTTTGGGTCCACCGCTAATGAGCCTTAAAGGCAGGAGAATGCGACAGGACGTCGCTTAGCGGGTAAAAACGGGGCCTTAGGATAATCCTGAGGCCCCGTTTTAGCTACTGATTAGTGCAGTTCCAGCACATCGCGCATGTCGTACAGACCCGCATCACGACCTTCCAACCAAAGCGCAGCGCGCACCGCACCCTTGGCGAACGTCATGCGACTGGAAGCTTTGTGCGTGATTTCCAGGCGCTCGCCTTCGGTGGCGAACAGCACAGTGTGATCACCTACGACATCACCACCACGAACGGTCGCAAAACCAATAGTGTCACGGGCGCGCGCACCGGTATGGCCTTCGCGACCGTAAACCGCCACCTTGGACAGGTCGCGTCCCAGCGCATCAGCAATAGCCTCGCCCATGCGCAGCGCGGTACCCGACGGCGCATCGATCTTGTGACGGTGATGCGTTTCGATAATCTCGATATCCGCTTCATCACCCAGCACGCGCGCGGCCAGATCCAGCAACTTGAGCGACAGGTTCACGCCGACACTGAAGTTGGCAGCAAAGACGACAGGGATATCCTTGCCCGCCTCCACCAGCAACTGCTTCTGCTCGGCAGTCAAACCCGTAGTACCGATCACCATCGCCTTGCCCGCCTTTCGGCAGAAGGCGAGATTTTTCAGCATCACTTCCGGCAACGTGAAGTCGATCAGCACGTCGAATTCATCCGCCACCTGCTCCAGGTTGCCGGACAACGACACACCGATACGACCCAGTGAAGCCAACTCACCCGCATCCGCACCAATCAATGTGCTGCCAGGACGAACAATCGCCGCAGTCAGGCCGGAGGCTGGAGAACGCTGCTGCACCGCTTCGACCAGCGTCTTGCCCATGCGCCCGGCAGCGCCCATTACGGCTATACGTCGCATACTCACTTCCTTACAGATCGCCGAAGAAGCGCTTCACACCATCGAAAAAGCCCGTGGTTTTCGGCGAGTGAGAGTCATCGCCTTCCAACGAACTACGGAACTCTTCAAGCAGTTCACGCTGACGGCGACCCAGGTTGACCGGAGTTTCCACCGCCACACGGCACATCAGGTCGCCAGCACCGCCACCGCGCACTGGCGCTACGCCCTTGCCACGAATGCGGAACTGTTTACCCGTCTGCGTCCCCTCAGGGATCTTCAGCTTGACCCGACCATCAAGGGTCGGAATCTCCAACTCACCGCCCAAGGCAGCATCGACAAAACTGATCGGCACTTCGCAGAACAGGTGCTTGCCGTCACGCTGGAAGATCGAGTGCTCGCGCACATTGATCACCACGTACAGATCACCCGTTGGACCGCCCTGAGTACCCGCCTCGCCCTCGCCAGACAGGCGAATGCGATCACCGGTATCCACGCCCGCCGGCACTTTCACCGAAAGGGTCTTGTACTCTTCGACACGACCTTCGCCGTGGCAGGAGTCGCACGGATCGGAAATGATCTTGCCCTGGCCATGGCAACGCGGGCAGGTCTGCTGCACCGAGAAGAAACCCTGCTGCATACGGACCTGGCCAATACCGCCGCACGTCGGGCAAGTAATCGGCGAGGAGCCTTTCTTGGCACCCGAACCATCACACGGCTTGCAGTTGACCAGCGTCGGCACGCGAATGTTGACGCTTGTGCCGCGAACAGCTTCTTCCAGGTTCAGCTCCAGCGTGTAGCGCAAGTCGCTGCCACGCTGGGCGCCACCGCGCTGACCACCCCGACCACCGCCAAAGAAGTCACTGAATACGTCACCGAAAATATCGGAGAAGTTCTGACCGCCAAAACCGGCACCGCCGCCGCCCATGCTTGGGTCGACACCAGCATGGCCATACTGGTCGTAGGCCGCACGCTTATTGGGATCAGACAGACATTCGTAGGCCTCGTTGGCCTCTTTGAACATTTCTTCGGATTCTTTGCTATCCGGATTACGGTCCGGGTGGTGCTTCATCGCCAGGCGACGGTAAGCCTTTTTCAGGTCCGCCTCGCTGGAGCCGCGCTCCACACCCAACACTTCGTAATAGTCACGCTTTGCCATAAGTCTTTGCACTCTTAAGGACGTTCAGCCAGACCCTCCTGAGCCTGACTAAACTCGTTGAGCCCCAATACAGGCCCGGACCCAACTCACGTCAATTCAACGATCCTGGTCATTACTACCTTTTAGCCAGGGACCCGGCCAAAAACGCGGTATTTAATGCTCGGAAAGCAGGAGCATCCCCGATCACACCGCCAGCATCCGAGCGTTGTCGCATGCTGTAAAAATTCACATACCCCAGACACGCCAACGCGGGAGCAAGCTCCCGCGCGGCGACATCCTACCAGTCACCGCTTGATAGCGGTCAACCGGGCGACCAACTTACTTGGTCTCTTTGACTTCTTCGAACTCGGCATCGACAGCGTCGTCGTGCTTGGCTTCAGGCTCTGCCTGTTGCGCAGCACCTTCAGCTGGCTGGCCTTGCTCGGCATACATCTTCTGGGCAACCGGTGCGGAGACTTTGGACAGCTCCTCAATCTTGGCGTCGATAGCAGCCTTGTCGTCGCCTTTAACAGCGGCTTCCAGGGCAACCACGGCGGCTTCGATTGCAGTTTTCTCTTCAGCGGTCACTTTCTCGCCGGCATCGGCGATCATTTTACGTGTCGAGTGCACCAGTGCATCACCCTGGTTACGGGCGCCGGCCAACTCTGCGAACTTGGCATCTGCATCAGCGTTGGCTTCAGCATCACGAATCATCTGTTGAATTTCTTCATCAGACAGACCGGAGTTGGCCTTGATGGTGATCTTCTGCTCTTTGCCGGTAGCCTTGTCTTTCGCGCCGACGTGCAGGATGCCGTTGGCGTCGATGTCGAAAGTCACTTCAATTTGCGGCACGCCACGAGGTGCTGGTGGAATCTCAGCCAGGTCGAACTTGCCCAGGGACTTGTTCTGGGCAGCTTGCTTACGCTCACCTTGCAGCACGTGAATGGTCACAGCGCCTTGATTGTCATCGGCAGTCGAGAACACCTGGGATTTCTTGGTAGGAATCGTGGTGTTTTTCTCGATCAGCGCAGTCATCACGCCACCCATGGTTTCGATACCCAGGGTCAGCGGACTCACGTCCAGCAGCAACACGTCTTTCACGTCACCAGCCAATACCGCACCCTGGATGGCAGCACCCATGGCGACCGCTTCGTCCGGGTTCACGTCTTTACGCGCTTCTTTGCCGAAGAACTCGGTAACCAGCTTCTGAACCAGCGGCATACGGGTCTGACCGCCTACCAGGATCACGTCGTTGATTGCACCAACGTCGATACCGGAGTCTTTCAGCGCAATGCGGCAAGGCTCGATGGTGCGTTGAACCAGATCTTCGACCAGCGCTTCCAACTTGGCGCGAGAAATCTTCACGTTCAAGTGCTTAGGACCGGTAGCGTCTGCAGTGATGTAAGGCAGGTTGACGTCGGTCGACTGAGCGGAAGACAGCTCGATCTTGGCTTTTTCAGCAGCTTCTTTCAGGCGCTGCATTGCCAGCGGGTCACCTTTGAGGTTCATGCCGCTTTCTTTCTTGAATTCGTCAACGAGATAGTCGATCAGACGAATGTCAAAGTCTTCACCGCCCAGGAAAGTGTCGCCGTTAGTAGCCAACACTTCGAACTGGTGCTCGCCGTCAACTTCGGCAATTTCGATCACGGAAACGTCAAAGGTACCGCCACCCAGGTCATAAACGATCACAGTGTGGTCGCCTTTGGCCTTGTCCATACCGTAAGCCAGAGCGGCTGCAGTTGGCTCGTTGATGATACGTTTTACGTCCAGGCCAGCGATGCGGCCGGCGTCTTTGGTCGCCTGGCGCTGGCTGTCGTTGAAGTAGGCTGGAACGGTGATTACCGCTTCAGTCACTGCTTCGCCCAGATAGTCTTCGGCGGTTTTCTTCATCTTTTTCAAGATTTCAGCCGAAATTTGTGGCGGCGACATTTTCTGGCCGTTCACTTCAACCCAGGCGTCACCGTTGTCAGCCTTGGCGATTTTGTACGGAACCATCTTGATGTCTTTCTGTACGACTTCTTCGTCGAACTTACGACCGATCAGGCGCTTTACCGCGTACAAAGTGTTGTGCGGGTTGGTGACAGCCTGACGCTTGGCCGACTGACCAACGAGGATTTCACCGTCGTTGGCGTAAGCAATGATCGACGGCGTGGTACGCGCGCCTTCGGCGTTCTCGATTACTTTTGCAACGCCGTTTTCCAGCACGGAGACGCAGGAGTTGGTGGTCCCCAGGTCAATACCGATAATTTTGCCCATGATTTACTCTCCCGAAACTTGAATTTGGTTGCCGCAGCAGTGGTGGCTAACTGCGGTAGCACTTAAACGCTTGACTTATAAATGGGGGCCTTGCGGCGAATTTCAAGCCTGCTCATCAATAGAAGGTGCAACAGGTGCAGGAGCCTTGCTCACCACTACCATTGCCGGACGCAGCAGGCGGCCGTTGAGCTGGTAACCCTTCTGGAACACCTTCAACACACTGTTGGGTTCCAGGTCATGGCTTTCCTGCATGGCCATTGCCTGGTGATGCTCAGCGTTGAACGGTTCACCGCCTTGCGGATCGATGGCTTCGAGCTGATAACGCTTCAGGGTGTCCTGGAACATTTTCAGGGTGAGCTCGATCCCTTCGCGCATCGGGCGGATGTTTTCGTCATCCGGGTTGGACAATTCAAGGCCACGCTCCAGGCTGTCGATGATCGGCAGCAAGTCATTGGCGAATTTTTCAAGCGCGAATTTGTGAGCTTTCTCTACATCCTGCTCGGCACGGCGGCGGACGTTCTGCAGATCGGCGGCAACACGCAAAGACTGATCCTGCGCAGCGGCCAATTGCTCTTCGAGCACTTGCACACGGGTCGCCAGTTCATCACCGACAGCCGAATTGGCGTCTGGAGTTTGCGTATCCTGCGTCTGTTCGTCAGCCATAGATTTCTCCTTTCAAAATCATGCGCGAACTCAACTCGCGCTTCTGTTCCGGTATATGGGGCCACAATTTCCAGCTTCAAGGGCGCAAGCGTTACCAAAAGTCTTTCGCCTGCTGCAGATCAATTCCCGCACCACCATTCTTCTTTGCACTAAAAAACCTCCTCGACCGAGCAAATCGAGCTAAGCATCAGGATTGTCAGCCCCAAACAAAACACTGTATAAATAACCAGACCTAAAGCCTGGGAGCGGCCGTCATGCTCGTGCACCTGTCCGTACATAACTACGCCATCGTTGAACATCTGGATCTCGAACTGGATCGCGGGATGAGCGTTATCACAGGCGAAACCGGCGCCGGCAAGTCGATCATGCTCGACGCCCTGGGCCTGACCCTGGGCGACCGCGCCGACAGTGGCGTGGTGCGTCCCGGTGCCGACAAGGCCGACATCCTGGCCACCTTCGACCTGGCGGACATCCCAGAAGCCGAAGCCTGGCTGGCCGAGCGCGACCTCAACAATGACGGCCCCTGCATTCTGCGCCGAGTCATCACCGCCGAAGGCCGCTCACGCGGCTATATCAACGGAACACCGTGCCCCCTTGGCGACCTGAAAGCCCTCGGTGAATTGCTGATCGACATCCATAGCCAGCATGAACACCAGTCCCTGCTGAAAACCGACACCCACCGCCGCCTGCTCGACGAATACGCCGGCGCCACAGACCTTGCCCGGCAGGTGCAACTGGCTGCCCAGCGCTGGCGGCAGACCCGCCAGGAGCTGGAACGCCTATCCAACTCCGGCGACGAGCAACGTGCTCGCCACCAACTGCTCAGTTATCAGCTTGAAGAACTCGAAAGCCTGGGCCTTGGCGAGACCGAGCTGGAACAACTGGAGCAGGAGCACAAAAACCTCACCAACGCCGAAACCCTGCTGGGTATCTGCCGCCAAGTGGTAGAGCAATGCAGCGAGAGCGATTCCGGAAACGTGCTCAACGCGCTCACGGCCAGCCTCAACCGACTGTCCAGCGTTAACAATGCTTCAGGCTCGCTGAGTGAGGCCACCACCCTATTGACCAGTGCACAAATCCAGATCGAAGAAGCCGTCGGTGAACTCAACCGCTTCCTGGATCACTTCGATGCCGACCCGGCGCGCCTGCAGGAAATAGAAGAACGCCTCGATACCATCTATACCCTGGCGCGCAAACATCGAATCCAGCCCACCGAAGTGGCAACCATGCAGCAAAAGCTGCTGGATGAAATCGAAACCCTGAACGCGAATGACGAATCCATTGAGCGACTAGGCGAAGAACTCGGCTCTTTTGCCCGTCACTATCAGGAGAAGGCCCGCGAACTGAGCGATCTACGCCAGCAAGCCGCCAGCAGCCTGGCCCACGCCGTTGAACAGGAAATTCAGCGCCTGGGCATGCCGGGAGGACGCTTCACCATCGAGCTGCGCGCCAACGCCAATAATGAATTGCAACCTCACGGCCTGGAGCAGGTTGAACTACTGGTCAGCGCCAACCCTGGGCAACCGCTCAAGGCTCTGGCAAAAGTCGCGTCCGGTGGTGAGCTTTCGCGCATCAGCCTGGCGATCCAGGTGATTACTGCGCAGACGTCACGGGTGCCTACGCTGGTGTTCGATGAAGTGGACGTAGGCATTGGAGGTCCGACTGCGGAAATTGTTGGTCAGTTGTTGCGTCGCCTGGGAGATCGAGGCCAGGTACTGACGGTCACCCACTTGCCACAAGTGGCCGCACAGGGCCATCAACACTTATTTGTGCACAAGGTGCGTGGCAATGATGCAACACACACTGCGGTATCCAAGCTGAACAAGTCGGAGCGCGTGGAAGAAGTAGCCCGAATGCTCGGCGGGATCGATCTCACCAAGGAGTCTTTGGCGCACGCGAAGAAAATGGTTGTCGCCACCAAGGCTTGAGCCGAACTTTTCTTGATATAGAAAGCACGAAGGCGACCCTAGGGTCGCCTTCGATCGTTTCGCAGAGCCATTCTGCGTCGTTTTTACTTTTTCTTACGGATGTACAACACAAGGTTGTGGTCGACCAAGTCGAAGCCATGCTCCTCAGCAATCTTATGTTGAAGCGCTTCGATTTCCGGGCTGGTGAACTCGATAACCTCATTGGTATCCAGGTCGACCATGTGATCGTGATGACCACCGTCAGCCAATTCGAACACTGCATGACCGCCGTCGAAATTATGACGAACCACCAGCCCTGCGGCTTCAAACTGGGTCAGTACACGGTAAACCGTGGCCAGGCCGACGTCCTCGTTAGACTCCATCAGCGCCTTGTATACATCCTCGGCACTCATGTGACGCTGCTCAGCAGAATCGAGCATTTGTAGAATCTTGACTCGTGGCAGAGTCACTTTAAGACCGGCTTTGCGTAGTTCGCTATTTTCAACCATGGTTAGCTTTCTCGCGGATGCTGCTTCGCAGCTTCTCTTAATACGGGTATGATCGGCGTTTACGTTGTCCCAGCCAAGATAGTGGAAGTCGCCCACCGATGCAAAACACCAAGCTCTTGCTAACCAGTTTCACCTTTGTGGGACTGCTCGCACTCGCCGGTTGTTCATTCCCCGGGGTTTACAAAATCGACATCCAGCAGGGCAATGTCGTCACGCAGGACATGATAGACCAGTTACGTCCGGGAATGACCCGACGGCAAGTACGGTTTATTATGGGCAACCCCCTGCTGACTGACACTTTCCATGCCGATCGCTGGGATTATCTCTACAGCCTGCAGCCTGGCGGCGGTGAACGCCAACAGGAACGCGTCAGCGTCATTTTTAATGGCAATGACCAGCTTGTCAGCCTGTCCGGTGACTTCATGCCCGGCGTAAGCCGCGATGAAGCCCTGCTCGGCAAAGACAACGGCACCAACGTGACTGCGCCTGCGCAGGAGAGCGAGAAGCCGAAATCCGAAGTACCGGCCAAGCCAGGCTCGCTGCTCGACAAGATCCAGAAAGACGTCGATGGCGTGGAAACCGTTCCGGTCCCGACGCCTCAGCCGCTGGACACCAGCCCGCAGTAACAGTGCGGCGCCTGCAAAAAAGCCCGGCATGCCGGGCTTTTTGTTGCCTGATGTTTAACAAGCTTATGAATTCTGCTGCCTGGTCATCGCCGCCTTGGCCGCCCGCAATCTACGCACCTCTTTAGGATCAACCAGCAAGGGGCGATAGATCTCAATACGATCACCTGGCTGCACAACGCGCACCTCAGCATCCGCGACAACTTTACCGAATACCCCCAAAGGGCAATCAGCCAGATCCAGATCAGGAAACAGCATTGTAATTGCGGACGCCTGCACCGCCGCTCGCAGACTTGTGCCGGACGCCACCGTCAACGCCAGCAAAACCTGGCGATCTGCAGCGGCATACACCACCTCAATCTCAACCATGCAGTTGCTTGGCCCGCTGACAGAACGCATCTACCAGTGTGTTGGCCGCCTGGTTGAACAAGGGCCCCAATGTAGCCCGCACAAGCGGGCCAGCGTAATCAAACGACAAGTCGAGGCTGATCTTGCAGGCCTTGTCGGTCAGCGCCTTGAATACCCAGACACCGTGCAACTGGGTAAAAGGCCCCTCCTGCAGATTCATTTCAATGGACTTGCCCGGCACCAGCACATTACGCGTGACAAAGTGCTGGCCCAGCCCACCTTTCGCCACCCCGACGCTGGCGACCATGTATTCATCAGTGCTTTCCAGCACCTCAGCCTTAGAACACCAAGGCAAGAATTCCGGGTAACGCGCCACGTCGTTGACCAGGTCATAGAGCGCCTGAGCCGGATAGGGCAGCAGGGCCGAACGTTGAATATGCGTCGTCATGTGTGCGTTATTTCCACAGCTGAGCGGCAAACATCGCGAAAGAACAGCCCGATCCGCGAGAGAAAAAAACCAAAGAACTGCCCGCATTGTCCGGGATTCGACCAACACGCTCAAGCACGCAGGTTGACCGTAGCCGACACGCTCGCAACTCCCTATAATGCCGCCCCTATGGCTAAACAAAAGAAACACCCCACAGGGACCATCGCGCAAAATAAAAAGGCGCGACACGATTACTTCATCGAACATCGGTTCGAGGCTGGTCTGGTCCTGGCCGGCTGGGAAGTAAAGAGTCTGCGCGCCAGCAAGTTGCAACTGGTCGACAGCTACGTATTGCTCAAGGATGGCGAGGCATGGCTGCTGGGCAGTCATATCACCCCGCTGACTACCGCGAGCACCCACGTAATTGCCGACCCGGTGCGCACACGCAAACTATTGCTCAATGCGCGCGAACTGGAAAAGCTCGCCGCCGCCGTACAGCAGAAAGGCTACGCCTGCATCTGCCTGTCCTGGTACTGGAGCAAGCACCTGGTCAAGTGCGAGATCGCACTGGGCAAGGGCAAGAAGGAATACGACAAGCGTGATACCGAGCGCGAACGCGACTCCAATCGCGAACTGCATCGCGCCGTGCGCAACAAAGGCAAGGAAGAGTAGTCCTTGCAGTGATGTAGCCTCGGAACAAGTCCGTCGGCTACATCCCTTTTCGCCGCTCCGCACGCGCCACGCGCTGAACCTCCTGACGCACCTCCGCCAGTACCTCCTGCACGTACTCCAGATGTCGCGTCGAGACGTCTCGCGCCTGTTCGGCCCGCCCCTCAATAATTGCCTGGTACAACTCCCGATGCTGACTGATCAGCATGTCTCGGGTCTCTGTACGCTGCTGATACATACCACCAATGTTGGTCACCACGTTACGCTTGAGCAGGTCGAACAAGCCGCGAATGGTGTGCAGCAACACTGCGTTATGACTGGCCTCGGCAATGGCCAGGTGGAACCTCGCATCCGCAGCCCCCTCCTCCACTCGACTCACTTCATCAACGCGGGTATAGCAATCCTGCAACGCTTCGAATGCAGCGGTCAGCCGCTCACGGTCGACCTCGGTTGCACGCAACGCGGCGTAATAAGCACAGGACGCTTCGAGGGTCTGGCGAAATTCCAGCAGATCACGCTGCGCCTCGGGATTGTTTTCCAACAGGTGCAACAGCGGATCACTGAACGTCGAACCCAGTGACTCGGCAACATAATTGCCTCCACCCTGGCGACTCACCAACAACCCTTTAGCGGCCAGTTTCTGAATGGCCTCACGCAGCGACGGGCGCGACACGCCAAACTGCTCAGCCAAAGCGCGCTCAGCCGGCAAACGCTCACCCGACTTCAGCGTGCCCTCAAGGATCATCCCCTCAAGCTGCTCGACAATATCGTCAGACAAACGGCGCTGACGCACCTGATCAAACCCCATAACTCACTCTCCACCATCCCGACCACTCGCCGGGCCCTCTATTCTGGCCTATCACCGCCCTTCCAGCACCTATCAGAACAGCCTCGATTCATCCGATCAGATGGTCTCGCCCTCCAACCTACGACCAAAGTTTCGTGAGCGGCAAATTGACACATCCCCCTGAAGGCTTTTAACCTAGCCTCCAGCGATTGTAAATTGGTAATACCAATTATCCAAGTCAACTTAGATGTGCCTGACCAACAACAATTAGGGGCCACCCCATATGCAAACCTGGCAACAGCTTTACAGCCCGCTCGGCAGCCTCGGCCTGTCCGCATTGGCCGCCGTTATTCCCATCGTATTTTTCTTCCTGGCCCTGGCCGTGTTTCGCCTCAAAGGCCACGTGGCCGGCAGCATTACCCTTGCACTGTCGATATTGGTGGCGATCTTTGCCTTCCAGATGCCAGTGGACATGGCGCTGGCCGCAGCCGGCTACGGCTTTGCCTACGGTCTTTGGCCTATTGCCTGGATCATCGTTGCAGCGGTGTTTCTGTACAAACTCACAGTCAAGAGCGGCCAGTTCGAGATCATCCGCAGCTCGGTGCTGTCGATCACTGACGACCAACGTCTTCAGGTATTGCTGATCGGCTTCTGCTTTGGCGCGTTCCTGGAAGGCGCTGCCGGTTTCGGCGCTCCCGTAGCAATTACCGCTGCGTTGCTGGTAGGCCTGGGCTTCAATCCGCTGTACGCCGCCGGCTTGTGCCTGATTGCCAACACCGCGCCGGTCGCCTTTGGCGCCCTGGGCATTCCGATCATCGTTGCCGGGCAGGTGACTGGAATCGATGCCTTCAAGATCGGCGCCATGACCGGCCGCCAGTTGCCGCTGCTGTCGCTGTTCGTGCCGTTCTGGCTGGTGTTCATGATGGATGGCCTGCGCGGCGTTCGTGAAACCTGGCCGGCTGCGCTGGTCGCGGGCTTGAGCTTCGCCATCACCCAATACTTCACGTCCAACTTCATCGGCCCGGAACTGCCGGACATCACCTCGGCCCTGGCCAGCCTGATTTCCCTGACCCTGTTCCTGAAAGTCTGGCAACCCAAGCGCACCGCCGGCGCGCAGATAGCGGGCGCCACCTCCGGCGTAGCCATTACCGCCAGTGCCGGCGGCTTCGGGTTGCCACGCAGCACCGTCGCCTCGCCTTACAGCCTGGGTCAGATATTCAAGGCCTGGTCGCCGTTCCTGATCCTCACGGTACTGGTCACTATCTGGACGCTCAAGCCGTTCAAGGCGATGTTCGCCGCCGGCGGCTCGATGTACAGCTGGGTATTCAACTTCGCGATCCCGCACCTGGATCAACTGGTGGTCAAGGTCGCCCCCATCGTGACCAACCCGACTGCCATTCCAGCGGTATTCAAGCTGGACCCGATTTCAGCGACCGGCACCGCGATTTTCTTTTCCGCACTGATCTCGATGCTAGTGCTGAAAATAAACATCAAGATTGGCCTTACCACTTTAAAAGAAACGTTCTACGAACTGCGCTGGCCGATCCTGTCTATCGGCATGGTGCTGGCATTCGCCTTTGTCACCAACTACTCCGGCATGTCGTCGACCATGGCGCTGGTATTGGCCGGCACCGGTGCAGCCTTCCCGTTCTTCTCGCCGTTCCTCGGCTGGCTGGGGGTTTTCCTGACAGGTTCCGACACATCGTCCAATGCCCTGTTCAGCTCATTGCAAGCCACTACGGCGCACCAGATAGGCGTCAATGACACGCTGCTGGTAGCCGCCAACACCAGCGGTGGCGTCACCGGCAAGATGATCTCGCCGCAATCGATCGCAGTGGCCTGCGCCGCTACCGGCCTGGTGGGCAAGGAGTCCGACCTGTTCCGCTTTACCCTTAAGCACAGCCTGTTCTTCGCCACGATCGTCGGGCTGATCACACTGGCTCAGGCCTACTGGTTTACCGGCATGCTGGTGCACTAAGACCTACACGTAATAGGGTAAGAACCGACGCCGGATGACGATTCCGGCGTCAGCCATTTCTGGAGGATCAATGAGCCTGCCTGCTGCTTTCCTTGCTGACGTCGCACAACTGATCCCAAAAGATCGGCGTTTCGACGACCCGCTTTCCACCCTCGCATTCGGCACCGACGCCAGTTTTTACCGATTGATCCCACAACTGGTGATCCGTGTGGAGTCGGAAGACGAGGTGGTAGCACTCCTGCAACTGGCCCAGCGCGAGCGCGTGCCGGTGACCTTCCGCGCGGCCGGCACCAGCTTGTCCGGGCAGGCGATAAGCGATTCGGTACTGATCGTGCTGGGGGACAATTGGAACGGCCGCGAGATTCGCGGGCAAGGCACTCAGATTCGCCTGCAACCCGGCGTGATCGGCGCCCAGGCCAACGCCTGGCTGGCGCCGTTCGGGCGCAAGATCGGCCCCGACCCGGCGTCGATCAATGCCTGCAAGATCGGCGGAATCGTCGCCAACAATGCCAGCGGCATGTGCTGCGGCACCGCACAAAATACCTATCACACCTTGGCCGGGATTCGTCTCGTGCTGGCCGACGGCAGTTGCCTGGACACCGAAGATGCGGCCAGCGTCAGGGCTTTTCGTGAGCATCACAGTGCGCTGCTTGAACGCTTGGCGACACTAGGTCGCGAGACACGCGCAAATGTCGAACTCGCCGCAAAAATTCGCCACAAATACCGTCTGAAAAACACCACTGGGCTGTCACTCAATGCCTTGGTGGACTTCGATGAACCCCTGGATATCCTCAGCCATCTGCTGGTCGGTTCCGAGGGCACGCTGGGCTTTATCAGCGCAGTGACCTACGACACCGTGATCGATCATCCGAACAAAGCGTCGGCCTTGATTGTGTTCCCCGATGTCGAGACGTGCTGCAACGCGGTAACCGTGCTGAAAACCCAGCCGGTCTCAGCCGTAGAGTTGCTGGATCGACGCAGCATGCGCTCGGTGCAGAGCAAACCGGGCATGCCCGCCTTCGTACAGCACCTGTCGGAAAATGCCTGTGCGCTGCTCATCGAGTCCCGCGCGGCATCGCCCTCTTTACTGCACGAGCAACTGGCGCTGATCATGGCCTCCCTGGCCGCTTTCCCCGTAGAGAAACAAGTCGACTTCACTGAAGACCCTGTAGAAAACGCCCGCCTGTGGGCAATCCGCAAGGACACCTTTCCCGCCGTCGGCGCTGTGCGCAAAACCGGCACTACGGTGATCATCGAAGACGTGACGTTTCCTGTCGAACAACTGGCCACTGGCGTGAACCGCCTGATCGAACTGTTCGACAAACACCACTACGACGAAGCCATCCTTTTCGGACACGCCCTGGAAGGCAATCTGCACTTTGTATTCACCCAAGGCTTCAACAGCGCGGAAGAAGTCACACGCTATCAAGCGTTCATGGATGACGTCGCGCAACTGGTGGCCGTGGAGTTCGGCGGCTCACTAAAAGCCGAACACGGTACCGGCCGCAATATGGCGCCATTCGTCGAGTTGGAATGGGGCAGCGATGCCTACCAACTGATGTGGCAGCTCAAGCGCCTGCTCGACCCCAACGGCATTCTCAACCCGGACGTGGTGCTCAGCAACGACCCGCAGATCCACCTCAAGCACCTCAAGCCACTGCCTGCGGCCGACGAGCTTGTGGATAAATGCATCGAGTGTGGCTTTTGCGAGCCGGTGTGCCCTTCTAAAGGCCTGACGTTGAGCCCGCGCCAGCGCATCGTGATCTGGCGCGACATACAGGCGAAAAAACGCACCGGCGTCGACACCACCGAACTGGAAGCCGCCTACCACTATCAAGGCATCGACACCTGCGCCGCCACTGGGTTATGTGCCCAGCGCTGCCCCGTGGGAATCAATACCGGCGAGCTGGTGAAAAAGCTGCGCAGCCGTGACGCCGACCGTACGAAAACCGCCGAATGGCTCGCCACCCATTTCGCCACAGCATTGCAAGGTGCGCGCTTTACCCTACATGTGGCCAATGGTGCACGCATGCTGCTCGGCGCACCTCGCCTGGCGAAGCTGTCTGCCTGCGTGACCAAACTGTCCAAGGGGCAAATTCCGCAGTGGAGCAACGCCATGCCACAGCCGGAAAAAGCCATTCGGTTCAACCCAACTGTGATGGATGAGCGGCCTCGGGTGGTCTACCTGGCCGCCTGCGTCTCACGTGCAATGGGCCCGGCGGCCGGTGATAAAGAGCAAATGTCGCTGTACGACAAAACCCGTGGCCTGCTGGAAAAAGCTGGTTACCAGGTCGTCTTTCCCGACAATCAGGACAGCCTGTGCTGTGGCCAGCCCTTCGCCTCCAAAGGCTACGCCGAACAGGCAGAGCACAAGCGCCAGGAGTTGATCGGCGCCCTGCTCCACGCCAGCCGTGGCGGCCTTGACCCGATCTATTGCGACACCAGCCCATGCACCCTGCGCCTGGTGCAGGACCTGGGCGAAACCCGGCTGGACCTCTACGACCCCGTCCGTTTTATCCGCACGCACCTGATGGACCGCCTGGATTTCCTGCCCCAGGAAGCACCGATCGCCGTACACGTGACCTGCAGCACCCAACACCTGGGAGAAAGCCAGGCGCTGATCGACCTTGCCCGCCGCTGCGCCAAAACGGTGGTGATCCCGGAAGGCATCCACTGCTGCGGGTTTGCCGGCGACAAGGGCTTTACCACGCCAGAACTCAATGCCCACTCACTGCGATCCCTCAAGGAAGCCGTGCAATATTGCAGTGAAGGCATCTCCACCAGCCGAACCTGCGAAATCGGCTTGAGTCAGCATGGGGGCATTGATTATCACGGGCTGGTGTACCTCGTAGACCGCGTCACCCAGGCCCGCGCCCACTAATCCTGAAAAAAAACAGAACCCCTGTGCGCCAATGCAGTCACTTGAATAGGCCTCAACGAACGAGGCCAATCAGTGATGTCGCTGGCAGCCCTTCAACGCCAGCAGCGTCGAGCCCTTTGCGCAAGGAGATACCCTATGAAGCGTTCCGCTCTTGCTGGCTTGTTCATTACCGCTGCGATGCTGGCGTCCCCGGTCTTCGCGGCCGGCAGTGACAAAGACTTGTGCCAGATCAACCTGGATAAACTCAACAACGCCAAAGCGACGCTCGCCACCGACACCACCGGCAAAAGTGGCGAAATCGACACGATCGTCTCCCAAGCCATGGCATTTCACGCGTCTGGCGATGATAAGCAGTGCATCGAAGTCACCAACAAAGCCCTGCAAGACCTGCAAAACAGCAACAAAGGCGGCAAGTAAGCAATAGGGCCAACCTTCGGGTTGGCCTTCGGTGACCGTTTGGCGTACACTGCACAGGCTTGTCACTCACTAAGAAACAACGAGTTACAAGCACGGGGCCGTTTAGGATTCGACGCCGGTCGCGAAACTTTAGGTGCATGCCGAGTTGGTAACAGAACTCGTAAATCCACTGTTGCAACTACTTATAGTTGCCAATGACGAAAACTACGGCCAGGAATTCGCTATCGCTGCGTAAGCAGCCTTAGACCTGAGCTTCTGGTACCTTCGGGTCCAGCAATCACCAGGGGATGTCTGTAAACCCAAAGTGATTGTCATATAGAACAGAATCGCCGTGCAGTACGTTGTGGACGAAGCGGCTAAAACTTACACAACTCGCCCAAAGCACCCTGCCCTTCGGGTCGCTGAGGGTTAACTTAATAGAAACGGCTACGCATGTAGTACCGACAGCGGAGTACTGGCGGACGGGGGTTCAAATCCCCCCGGCTCCACCATTTCATCATCTAAAGACGTCCACGGACGTCTTTTTTTGTGCCTGCGATCCAGCAAATACGCGGCTTCCAGCGCTTTTGCGGTCTTTTGAGAGTTTTGGAGTTCCAGCCATTCGGGTATTCCAGACGGTATTCCAGCTCATCCGGTGCTAATCTTTGGAATACCGAATCAGTGCCTGAGGACAATCTCATGCCTGCTCAAACCCTCCGCCTCTCCGATCGACAGCTCAAGGGAGTCAAACCCGCGTCCAAGGATTACGTCCTTACTGACGGTGACGGTTTGCAGCTCCGAGTACGCAGCAACGGCTCGTTACTGTGGAATTTCAATTACCGCGAACCGGTGACCAAGAAGCGTATCAACATTGGCTTCGGGACCTATCCCGAACTGTCACTGGCGAATGCACGAAAGATGGCAGTCGATGCGCGCGAGCTGCTCGCCCAGGGCATCGATCCGAAGGTGCAGCGCAATACGCTGAATGAAGCCAAGCGCGCAGAAACGGAACACACCTTCGAGAACGTGGCCACCGCTTGGTTCGAGCTCAAGAAAGACTCGGTCACCCCGGCCTACGCCGAGGACATCTGGCGGTCGCTCACGCTGCACGTGTTCCCCGACTTGAGGACGACACCACTCGCAAAAATCACTGCGCCGATGGTGATCGGATTACTTCGTCCAATCGAAGCGAAAGGCAGCTTGGAAACGGTCAAACGTCTTAGCCAGCGGCTAAACGAGATCATGACCTACGGCGTAAATTCCGGCCTAATCTTCGCCAACCCGCTCACCGGCATCAGGGCAGTATTCAAGAAGCCCAAGAAAGAGAACATGGCTGCGCTGCCTCCCGAAGAGCTCCCCGAGCTCATGCTGGAGATCGCGAACGCCAGCATCAAACGCACCACCCGCTGCCTGATCGAATGGCAGTTGCACACGATGACTCGCCCCGCCGAGGCGGCGACCACTCGCTGGGCAGGCATCGACTTTGAAAGGCGTGTTTGGACTATCCCCGCGGAGCGGATGAAGAAGCGCCGCCCACATAGCATCCCGTTGAGTGATCACGCTGTCGCCTTGTTGGAGTCACTCAAGTCTCACAGCGGACATCGCGAATACGTCTTTCCGGCAGACAGAAATCCGCGCACACATGCCAATAGCCAGACCGCCAACATGGCGTTGAAACGTATGGGCTTCCAAGATCGACTGGTCAGCCACGGCATGCGCTCGATGGCCAGCACCATCTTGAATGAGCATGGCTGGGACCCGGAGCTTATTGAGGTCGCACTGGCGCATGTCGACAAGGATGAGGTGCGCAGCGCCTACAACCGAGCCGACTACATCGAGCGCCGACGCCCGATGATGGCTTGGTGGAGTGAGTACATCCAGAAGGCCGCCACCGGTAGCCTGCTCGCCTCTGCATACGGTCAAGTCAGAGACAAGAACGTGGTGCCGATACGCTAGCGCTATGCAGGCGCAATAACGGCAGCAACAACTGAGCGTTCAAGATTCAGGGCGAGCAGCCTCGCTTATCCGCTTCTCAGCGCGGGTCCATCCAAACAGGGCTGCAAAGCCGCCCTGTTTGGATGGACCTCACTTTGAAGAGCTAAAAGCTACGACGTTGTCCAGGATTTACCACGGAATTCCACCGGTAGATAACCGTTCTTCAGGTCCAAAGTGGCGCTGAATTTCAAACCTTGACCGGGTTTATCCACAGGCGTAGAACTGGCCGTGCAAGCGCTGTCGATGACAGCAACCCAGGTGGCCCGAACCTTGAAGGTCACGCCGCTCTCGCGGTGGTTCCCCCCAAAAGGCGATTCGCGTCCGGCAGCTCGCCCGGTCACCTCCCCGGTGATGGATGCCTACTTCAGATCATGGCCCACGTGCGCCAGACGACACTTCCTACTTCGCTGCCCTGCAGCAACCTATCCGCTTGGCAAAATCTTGCGACAACCTGCGCCCGTCTCTTTCTCCTGGAAAGAGACGGGCGCTTCTAACACTGCTGCAGCTCTGATCGCACAAGGCTTTGCGGCATTCCCCTTCGTGACAATCGGCGTGACAAACACCGAAGTCACCAGCAACAGCGATGCAGATGATGGTGCCGCAGCCCAGGGAATGGACTGCACCTGACTGACAGTCAGGCATGCCCCGGTCATCGCTTCACTGCCTTCACCCGGCTCAGGATCTCGAGCACTGGTCTCGTCAGCCAGTGCTGCCTCCACCCGCCCACCGGTAACGGTGCTCAGGAGGCCAGATCATGAGATGCCCTTGCTCCCGGTCGTAAGGAGCCGCAAGTCCCGCGTTAGAGGACATCCCCACAGGTCGCAGGGGCCTTGATCCCTGATAACACTCAGCATTCTTGGCGGGATGACGTGGGGCAAGGATCGAAGATCGAAAGATGAGGTGAGCGCCATGCCATTGATGGGTAAACGCGATGGTCGTAATTTCGGCTACGGCAGGCAATTGAGCTATGCAGGGCCGCAGGCGCTGAAAGATATGTTCGGCGGCGGCCACTACGGCACGGCCAAAGCGCACTGTGATCGCTGGCAGGCATTCGTGAAGTGGTGCCGCTCCGAAAAGGGGCCGGGTATCAATGATGCGCGGCGGATTGATCGGAAGGTGTTGGCTGACTACGCGGCGTATTTGCGCGACGATGTTGGGCGCGGTCACGTCGCCGTCAGCACCGCACAAAATCGGCTATCCAGCGTTAACAGGACCATGGCAGCGCTTCGCGGTGATCAGTACGTGAAGTTGCCAAGTCCGAGCAAGCCGCTGGGAATGCAGCGTACCGGAGTTCGACATTCAGTGCCGCAGGGCCAAGACCGCGAACAGATTAAGCAGATTGTTGATGTGCTTTGCAGCCATCATCAGTTACGAGCTGCGGCGATCATTCTGTTGGCAAGGGCCACCGGCATTCGCTTACGTGAAGCCATCCTGGCTGACCTGCCACGGCTAAGCCGTGAGGCTAACGACCTAGGCAGGATAAATATTCAGGACGGCACCAAAGGCGGCCGCGCCGGCGCCTCGGTGCCACGTTGGATTGCGGTGGACGACAGTGTTCGAGATGCACTTGGGTTTGCACGGCAGGTGTCACCTGCGGGTAGCCGCAACCTGATTGCACCAAACGAACGTTACCTGGAGGTTCTGCAGGATTTCGTCCGACCTGCGCGGGACATCCTCCATGGGCACAACCTCAAGGGCTTCCATGAGCTACGAGCGGCGTACGCATGTGAGCGCTACGAGCAGATAACCCAATACCCCGCGCCAATCAATGGCGTCCAATGTTGCCAGGTTGACAGGAACATTGATCGTGAGGCCCGAAGGCAAATCAGCTATGAGCTAGGGCACGGGCGGATCGACGTGGTCGCTGCTTACATTGGAGGGTGCGCATGAGCAAGTCATTCGACATGGAGCTGTTCTTGTCTGCGGTGTTGACGGGCTCGCACGCAACTCGACAACGCCATGTACGACAGGCGAAAATCATCCAGGCCGAGATTGCAGAGCACTGGCAGCGAGAAACGCCTTGGACTTGGCAGCGGAAGCATGTGATTTGGCTCCTCGAAAAACGTCTAGCCCAGCGCAGCAATGCAACGCTGTATTACTACCTCCTAACCCTGCGACTGCTCGCTCGGCGCTTAGAAAAGTCATGGGTGTGAATATGGTAGGCACCGCGTTGAGATCAGCAATTTGGCTCACTAAGACAAAGCGCAGTCACTGAGCTGCTACGTTGGACTAAGCCTCTAATCAGGAATAGAAAGAGCCATGTCAGTCCTGTCCTACGACCAGTTCATAGAGCCCATCCTACATTTTCTCGCCACACATCCTGACAGTTCCACCGCGAGCGAGGCTCTCGACGCCGCCGCCATGTCTCTTGGCCTGAGCGAGTCACAGCGGCAGGAGACCATCGCAAGTGGCAGGCCACCTACAAGAATCCATCAGGCTGGGCGCATGATCGGCTAAAGCGTGATGGTTACTCCAGCAGCGCCAAGCGTGGCGACTGGCAGCTGACCGACACCGCTCGCGCATTCGCCCAGACTAACCCGACCCCGTTGCAACTTCATCAGAGCTATTTATTTGTGTTGTCACATTATATGCAAAGGCAGTACATTTGCGTGACATTTTTGACGAGGCCCTGCCATGTCACGCCTTAAGGACGAAACCCTTTCGATCCGTACCTCTGCTGAGATCAAGCAACTTTTGCGTATGGCGGCTGATCGCGAACGCCGCTCGGTGGCGTCGATGGTTGAGATTTTGGTGCTCGAGTACGCGCGCAATCATGGCTTGAGTCTGAACCACCCAGGCGGGGAGCCCAAGACGAATGCTTGATGTGGCTCTGATTCGCCACAGGTAGTCGCCTATCCGCCACATCGAAGCCTCTACGACGGCAGGACTGATTCATGACCATCACCGAACACCAGATCGAGCAGGGCCTGTTGGCCAAGCTCGGCGATCTCAAGTACAGGTATCGGCCCGAGATCCGCGACCGCGCCGGGCTCGAAGCCAACTTTCGCGAAAAGTTCCAGCAGCTCAACCGCGTCAATCTCACCAATGAGGAGTTCTCGCGCCTGCTGGAAGAGATTATTAGCCCCGACGTATTCACCGCCGCGCAAACGCTGCGCACGCGCAATAGCTTCATTCGCGAAGACGGCACGCCGCTGAACTACACCCTCGTTAACATCGAAGACTGGTGCAAGAACAGTTTCGAGGTTGTAAATCAGCTACGAATCAATACCGACAACAGCCACCACCGTTTTGACGTCATTCTGCTCATCAATGGTGTGCCGGTCGTGCAAATCGAACTAAAGACGCTGGGCATCAACCCGCGCCGCGCCATCGAGCAGATAGTCGAATACAAGAACGACCCTGGTAACGGTTTCAGCCGCACGCTGTTGTGCTTCATGCAGGTGTTTATCGTCAGCAACCAGCACTCCACCCACTACTTCGCCAACAACAACGCTCGGCACTTCAGTTTCAACGCCGATGAGCGCTTCCTACCCATTTACCAGTTTGCTGCGCTGGATAACAACAGGATCACTGGGCTGGATGATTTTGCCGATGCCTTCCTGCCCAAGTGCACGCTCGGCCAGATGATCAGCCGATACATGGTGCTTGTCGCCAGCGAGCAGAAATTGCTCATGATGCGGCCCTACCAAATCTATGCCGTCAAAAATATTGTCAAGTGCATTGAAGAAAACAGTGGCAACGGCTATATCTGGCACACCACCGGCAGCGGCAAGACGCTCACCAGCTTCAAGGCCTCCACCCTGCTTAAGGCCAATCCGAACATCGAAAAGTGCCTGTTCGTGGTCGATCGCAAAGACCTAGACCGGCAAACCCGCGAGGAATTCAACCGTTTCCAAGAAGGCTGCGTCGAAAGCAACACCAACACCAGCGAGCTCGTCCGCCGTATGCTGTCGGACGATACGGCCGACAAGGTCATCGTCTGCACCATTCAGAAGCTCGGCCTGGCGCTGGACGAGAGCAGCAAACGCAACAAAAGCCGCGAGAAGCGTGGGCTTGCCACCTATGCCGAGCAGCTCGAAGCGCTGCGCGACAAACGCATGGTCTTTATCTTCGATGAATGCCATCGTTCCCAATTCGGCGAGAACCATCAGGCCATTAAGACGTTCTTCCCCAATGCCCAGCTTTTCGGCTTTACCGGCACGCCCATCTTCGAGGCCAATGCCAGTATTAAGCAGATCAGTGGCGAGGAGAAGACGCTGAAGACCACGCAGGACCTGTTTCAGCAGTCGCTACACGAATACACCATCAGCGATGCCATCGACGATCGCAATGTCTTGAAGTTTCACGTCGACTACTACAAGCCCGACGGGAAGAACCCACCCAAGCCCGGTGAAACCCTGGCCAAGCGCGCCGTCGTCGACGCCATTCTCGGCAAGCACGATGCCGCCACGGGGGGGCGCAAGTTCAACGCGATTCTGGCCACGTCCTCCATCAATGACGCCATCGCCTATCACGCGCTATTTGAAGAGGCCCAGACTGAGAAACAGCAGGCCAATCCCGGCTTTGTGCCACTCAATATCGCCGCCGTGTTCTCTCCGCCGGGCGACGTGAGTGCCGATGTGCGGCAGTTGCAGGAAGACCTGCCGACCGAACTGGAGGACAACAAGCAAGAACCGGACGCCAAGAAGGCGGCGCTGCAAGCGATCATCGCCCGCTATAACGCCCGCTTCGATACGAACCACCGCATTGAGGAATTCGATCTCTACTATCAGGACGTGCAGCAGCGCATCAAGGATCAGCAATGGCCGGATGCCGACCTGCGCAAAGTCAACCCCAGGGCCCCGCAACACAAGATCGACATCACCATCGTCGTCGACATGCTGCTCACCGGCTTCGACAGCAAGTACCTCAACACGCTTTACGTCGACAAGAATCTCAAGCACCACGGCCTTATTCAGGCCTTCAGCCGTACCAACCGCGTACTGAATGACACCAAGCCCTTTGGCCATATCCTAGACTTCCGTGGGCAGCAAGCCGCGGTGGACTCCGCCATCGCGCTTTTCTCCGGCGCGAAGGCCGATGAAGCGCGCACGATCTGGTTGGTGGACAAAGCCCCCGCCGTCATCGAAAAGCTGCAAGAAGCCGCACTAGGCCTGCACAGCTTCATGGAGGCGTACGGGCTTTCAGGCAAGCCCGAGGAGATCGCCACCCTCAAGGGCGACGAAGCCCGCATTGGCTTTGTCGAAGCCTTCAAGAAAGTGCAGAAGCTGCAAACCCAGCTCGATCAATACACCGACCTCACCCCCGAGCAGGAAGTCGCTATCCAGACCATCCTGCCGGCGGACGAGCTTAACGCCTTCCGTGGCCAGTACCTGGAGACGGCCAGACGCCTGCGCGACGAGCGAGCCAAGCCTGGCGATGCCAAGCGCGAGGAGCTGGAGCAGCTCGATTTCGAGTTCGTGCTCTTCGCTTCCACCACCATCGATTACGACTACATCATGAGACTGATCGCCGACTTCTCCACCAAGAAGCCTGGCAAAGCCACCATGAGCCGCGAACAGCTGACCAGCCTGATCGCGAACGACGCCAAATTTATCGATGAGCGCGATAACATCACCGAATACGTGATGAGCCTCAAGGCCGGCGAGGGCCTGGACGAACGCGCCATTCGCATGGGCTACCAGCAATTTAAGACGGTAAAAGCCTCCCGTGAACTGACCGAGCTAGCGGCCAAGCACGGTCTCCCCACTGCAGCACTGCAAAGTTTTATGGATGAGGTACTGGAGCGCCGCATCTTCGACGGCGAACAGCTAACCGAATTGCTCGCCCCGCTGGAACTGGGTTGGAAGGCGCGTACGCAGAAGGAATTGGTCTTGATGAGCGAGCTGGCACCGATGCTGAAGAAGCGCGCCGGCGGGCAGGATATCTCAGGCCTCCAGGCATATGAGGATTGATCAATGGTGAAGGCGGGCAATAAAGCGATGGTACCTCAGTTGCGGTTTCTGGAGTTTCAACACGGGGAAGACTGGACGACAGTAAAGCTTGGGGCTGTTGCGACGATTAGCACAGAAAAAGTTGGCAATAACATTTGCGTGCCGATGAGTATCACATCCGGCGTGGGGCTTGTAAGTCAAGAAGACAAGTTTGGCCGTGTAATCGCTGGCGACTCATACAAAAGCTACTTGCTCTTGAAACCAAACGATTTTGCTTACAACAAGAGCGCCACCAAGGAATTTCCTGAAGGTTTTCTCACTCTATACTCGGGCACTGAGCTGGCTGCGGTTCCGAACAGTATATTCACTTGCTTTCGGATCAACGGCGCGTCGCCAAATACGCGGTTTCTGAACTATCAATTCTCAGACAACCTGCACGGGCGTTGGCTGCGCAAGTTCATTCAGGTTGGGGCTAGGGCGCATGGTTCGTTGAGTATCAGTGATGGCGACTTGATGGCACTGCCCATTCCCGTTCCTGCGGGCACAACATCGGTCGCAGAACAACAAAAAATCGCCGACTGCCTCACCTCTCTGGACGAGCTGATTACAGCCCAGGAGCGAAAGGTCGAGGCATTAAAGACTTACAAGCGCAGCCTGATGCAGCAGCTCTTCCCCCGCGAAGGTGAAACCCTTCCCCGTAACCGCTTTCCCGAGTTCCAAGGTGCGCCAGAGTGGCAAACCAAGCCATTAGGAGAGCTTGTCCAACTGCAGTCTGGATTCGCGTTCTCAAGCATTTTCTTCTCGGACTCAGGCCAGAAATTGGTGACCCCAAAGAACTTTACAAAGACGGGCTTCGGAAATTTTGAGAGTTCAACCTCGAAATATACAAAAGAGGAAGTGCCAGAAAAATACCAGTGTCGCCCAGGTGATCTACTTGTGCTTTTGACAGATCTAACTCCTACTTGCGCACTTTTAGGCCAGCCCTTAGAAGTGACTGAGGCGGACGGCAACCTGCTACTCAATCAACGAGTGGTGAAGATCGAACCAATATCGACGCGGGTTGACAAGAGGTTTCTAAAACAGTTTCTGCTAAGCGACTCCTACCGCAAGGTTATAGTAGGAACTGCAACTGGGACTACCGTCAAACATAGCTCTAATAAGGTTCTAGAGGGAATGGAGTTCGTTTTCCCCCAAGTAGAGGAGCAGCTCTGCATTGCTATTTGCCTTTCCTCTCTAGATGCGCAGATTTTTGCCGAATATAAAACAATCGAAACAATTAAAATTCATAAGGCAGGACTCGTGCAGCAGTTGTTTCCGTCTCAAGGGGTGGCTTGACAAATGGCTGCCATATTGCTTTCAGACTTGTCGACACTAGCTCAATACCTACGTGAGAGTCTTGAATTAAAGAAGTTCTCGATTATTTACGCCTACAATGGGACGGGAAAAACAAGGCTGTCTGGAGAATTCAAGGAGCAGGGTAAGAAGTTCGGCGAGGACCGCGAGGTTACGCAGCGTGATACGCTTTATTTCAATGCGTTCACTGAAGATCTTTTTAACTGGGATAACGACCTCAAAAACGACCGAAAGCGAGTGCTAAAAATCAACGGCGATTCTCGTTTCTTCTCAGGGCTAGAAACGCAGGAAATGGATAACCGTATCCGCCCGCTGCTAAACCGCTACGCAGACTTTGACTTTCGCATCGACACCACCGAGTGGGAGGTGAGCTTCTCCCGAGAAGTGGAGATCGACGGTAAGAGGACAACGGTAGAAGACATCAAGGTCTCACGTGGCGAAGAGAACATCTTCATCTGGTGTTTCTTTCTGGCCATAGTGCAGCTCGCGCTCGATGGTGACGAGGCATACGAGTGGGTGAAGTACGTCTACATCGACGATCCGATTTCATCGCTTGACGAAAACAATGCTATCGCTGTGGCCCACCACTTGGCCCAATTACTGATGACCACCGATAAAGGGCCGCGCGTTGTCGTGTCCACGCATCATGTACTTTTCTTCAACGTGCTATGCAATGAGTTCAAGGGCAAGGCCTACAAGCATCTGCTGAAGAGGGGGGCTGCGCTGGGTAGCTATTCGCTAGTGGATACCTCGGCCAGGCCCTTTCTTCACCATCTATCAAACCTAGTTGAGCTGTATGACGCGCAGTCTAGTGGTTCCCTTTACACCCACCACTTCAACATGATGCGACGAGTCATGGAGCAGACCGCAAATTTCCTGGGGCTGGACGACTGGAAGACCTGCATTGCCGCGCCGGATGGTGCAGACAAGGCACTGCACAAGCGCTTCATTGATCTGATGAGCCATGGCGACTATTCGCTCTATGAGCCTCGGGAAATGATGGAAGAGAACAAAGCGTACTTCCGGACGATCTTCCGGCAGTTCATTACCGGACACCCCTTCAATCGCACACTGTTTCCGAACCTTTTCAATATTGCGGGCGCGACCCAGGCTGTTGACGCATGAGAGGACCCATCCTCTATACGACTGGCGCCGAACGCTGCCAGATCAAGCTGCTAGCCAAGGATCAGACGGTCTGGCTCTCTCAGCGTGAAAGGGCGGAGTTGTTCGACGTCAGTACCAATAAAGTCAGCCTGCACCTGAAGAATATATTTCACGATGGCGAGTTGAGCCGCGAGGCGTTACCTATGAGTTTCTGGTGCCAGAACGTGGACCAGATCACCGATAGCAACGGTTTTCCGCTGCTCACCCATGCCGGCAAGATGAGCTACGCGCAAATTTAACGTGCCACCATTGCGCTTTATCTCGATTATGACCAACGCCGCAAACAGGAGGAGGCACGTCAGGCGGACGCGCAGGACGAAGCTGAACTCAAGACGTTGGAAAACACACTTAAGAAACGGCCCAAACCATGACCGAACAAGACCAGAAACAGCTGGGCAAAACCCTTTGGGCGATTGCCGACCAACTACGCGGGTCGATGAACGCTGACGATTTTCGCGATTACATGCTGTCCTTCCTCTTCCTGCGCTACCTCTCGGACAACTACGAACAGGCTGCGAAGCGGGAGCTGGGGCCGGATTATCCGGACGTGGCGCCGGACGTGATGGAGCAGACCGAAGCCACGACACCGCTGCAAATCTGGTATGAAGATAATGCCAGCGACGTGGTGGCGTTCGAGAAGCAGATGCGCCGCAAGGTGCACTATGTAATCGAGCCAGAGTACCTATGGGGCAACATCGCTCAACTGGCCAAGACCCAGAGCGACAAGCTGCTCGATACCTTGCAAAGGGGCTTCAAGTACATCGAGAACGAGTCCTTCCAGAGTAACTTCCAAGGATTGTTCTCGGAAATCAACCTCGCGTCCGACAAGCTCGGTCGAAAGTACGAGGATCGAAATGCCAAGCTGTGTTCGATCCTCTCGGAGCTGGCGCGCGGCATATCGCTTTTCTCCACCGACACCGACACGTTGGGCGACGCCTATGAGTACCTAATCGGCCAATTCGCCGCAGGCTCGGGCAAGAAGGCGGGCGAGTTCTACACCCCGCAGCAGGTCTCGAACATTCTTTCGGCCATCGTCACGCTCGACGGCCAGGCGCCCGAGACCGGTCCCCGAAAAAAACTGGAAAGTGTGTTCGACTTCGCCTGTGGCTCGGGCTCGCTACTGCTGAACATCCGGCACCGCATGAAGGACGCGGGTGGTAACATCGGCAAAATCTACGGGCAGGAATACAACATTACTACCTACAACCTGGCGCGCATGAACATGTTGCTGCACGGGGTGAAGGACACCGAGTTCGAGATTTACCACGGCGACACGCTGACCAATGCATGGGACTTCCTGCGCGAGACCAATCCGGCGAAGAAACCGCATTTTGACGCGGTGGTGGCCAATCCGCCGTTCAGCTATCGCTGGAACCCGAGCGATGCCATCAGCGAAGACATGCGCTTCAAGAACCACGGCGTGGCACCCAAGAGTGCGGCGGACTTCGCCTTCCTGCTGCACGGGCTGCACTACCTCAAAGACGATGGAGTGATGGCCATCATCCTGCCGCACGGCGTGCTGTTCCGGGGTGGTGCGGAAGAGCGTATTCGCCGCAAACTGCTGCAGGATGGAAACATTGATACCGTGATCGGGCTTCCGGCCAATCTTTTTTATTCAACAGGCATCCCGGTTTGTATTCTCGTGCTGAAGAAGTGCAAAAGATCGGACGATGTGCTGTTTATCAACGCGGCCGAGCACTTCGAAAAGGGTAGGCGGCAGAATCAGCTAGCAGATCGACATATCGACAAGATTATTGAGACCTACAAGCAACGCCCAACGGAAGTGCTGCGCTATGCTCGACGGGTAAGCATGCAGGAGATCGAGAAGAACGATTTTAACCTGAATATCTCGCGCTACGTCAGCACGGCGGTGGCCGATGAAGAAATAGACCTGACGGCCGTGCATGCCGAGCTTGTGGCACTGGATCAGAAGATCAAGACAGCCACCGATAAACACAATGAATTCCTCAAGGAACTTGGGCTGCCGCTGCTACCCTACGGTTCCGAGGTATGACGGTAAGAAACGCCTATGGCAATTTGGTTCATCCCCTGTGGGCTTGCACGGCGGGTTCAAATTCCTATTAGAATTTGGACCCAATACGCCATCGCTCCACCACCAAATAATATCGCGGAAAATCAGTAAATAATTTTCCGCGCTTTTACGTTCGAGCAGATGCACAACATGCCGGTCGGCGTTTGTCACAGGCTTGAGGTCACACATCGCATGGGCTCTCGACGTGGCTGAGCCCAAATTGGTTGACGGACTAACCGAAGACAGCTCCTGACCGTTTTCTGTATGTCGCAGCGGACTGGCTCAGTTCGTTCTTAGCCCGGTGACTACCTGGTGTCAAGATTGACAATCAGCTCTGCCCTCAGCGTTTTCACATGAACCGTGACGAACGCGAGCAACTGGTTAGCCCACATGCGCGGACCGCCAAGCCGAGAGTTGTTCCTTGAATGGCTGCATCCTGAGGTAGGCCCGCTTTGACAAGTCCAGTTGGTAGTTCAAGCTCTTTCTAATCTCTGCGTGAATGTGTATCGCATTGCGCGCTTCATAGAACTCGACCAGCTCATCTTTGAGCCAAGGCTCAATCATTCCAAGTGCGGCAGCACATTCGGCTTTTTTGTCGAATCGGACCTTCGTGTCATCAGTCCTCCCAACGGCCTCATACGTGGGAATGATCTTCTTTCCATCATGCTCAAGATGCTTCTCAAGCAACGCGAGGCTAGCCGGCGGAATTGAAATCTTCTTCTTGGGGTACTCCGTAAGAGCGACAACTCGTGGCTCTGTACTAAGAAAATCAAAGAGCAAGTGATGAAGTACCGCTTCGTAAATGGAAGCGTATGACATTACTTGCAGTCGTATCTGTGATCGCAGCATCCAGTCATCGGCTTCAAGTCCTTCCAGGATCTTGTAGATATAGCGCGTAGAGATGAACTCCTCACCAAGGCGTTGTGCAAGAGTCGCGTTACCAACGAAGTCGAAGTATGCGGCGTGCCAAGCCTCGTCGGCAACGTGCGCAGAAACATATGCGTTGATGGTCTTCTGAATTTCTGCATCGAATGCCATGGACTTTCCCTGTTATGGTCTAACGTTTGGCTAAAGTGCGGGCTTAAGCCCGTGCCAGTGAGCGAAGCGAATGATTTGAGCCTGTTGTTATGTTGGTGGCGCTTTCATTCGCACTCAGACACGAAGTAGTAACCGTTTAAATCGTTATTTAAATGCTCGATAAGTTTTCTTAGGGAAACATTAAAATCAAATCTATCCAGATTTTCCTTTTTGCAAAAAGAAGTGTATCGATCGTTTTGAATATTAAAAGCATGCTTTATTAATTGATCTACAACCCCTTTAAAACCGGGCTTGCTCTTGTCGTGAACTTGGAATCCCATCGTAAATGTTTTTGTGAATTCCCAAGGGCTAAGATACTTTCCGCCACTGCGCCGATTAAAGTTTTCATGATGAAAAGCTAGATTGGTTACTATCACGCCATCAACCTTATCAAAATCTTTTACATCAAAAATACACTCAATTTGCTCATCAGGTCTATTCTTTCTAAAGCATACGCCTGAGCTCCCGGCCAGTGAGTTTGCAACGTCGATGAAGTCATCAAGACTGTAACAGCATACGACTAGAATATTTGACTCAAAATCTCCTGCGGGGCGAAATTTTTCGTTTGCGCTCTTAAAAAAATCTTTTAACGGCAAGAATCTACTTTTGGGGCGGCCCTCACCTTGCTCTCCGCTGGGGGCAGGATCTTGTAATTTCAGTCTACTGAAGCATTTAACCTCAACATTTACCTGAAGAAGGTAATAATTAAAAGAGAAGTCTATATCTTTTTTTCGATGCTCGGGATTACCTTCATTGTGCTTCGGCTCATATTCAAAGCCATCTTTAAAATCAACATACATCCTGGACATTACAGTAAACTCGCATGCGCTTTGAATATATTGATCCACATCGAATATGGATCTTTCAAATTGCAATTTATGCGCCACAAGTGACTTCATTTGTTTTTTTGTTAAAAGTAAGTCAAGAGCTTTTAGCCACTCTCCTAGCTCGTGTCTATAATCCGTGTTTTCACAATTATAAAAATGCAAATCACTTTTTGGGGTAAGTTTCATTTTCATCAAATCACATAACTGAAAATAGACACCAAGTGGCGGATAACTCCCTGCACGGGCATGATGTATAACACTCCTTGTTCCTTTGGCTATCTGTATCTAGGCTGAGGCTTTCAGCATGCAGATGAGCGTATAAGGGAGTTATACACCATGGAAGGGCAGCCGCGTTTACTCGACCAAACGTGGCTACAACACTACTCGATCCTCCCGGAATGTGTCTATTGCAGGTTGGTATGCCGTGCGGCAGGGATAGGTTCGCTGAGGGCGATGCAGCTCATGCGAATTTCGCAGTGTTTGGCTGCGTCTTCACCAGTCGCCACCTGCTCTGATCCTGACCGTCAGCTTTGAGTGGTGCAGTCTCTGAGACACAAAGCCTCAGAGTGAACGGTCGTCGTCACAGCTTTAAATGAGACCGCGCCTCATGAAAGCGGGCTTTCGGTATTCCAATTGGTATTCCGTGACCATTTTTAAATCGAGGTTTTTCAACTAAAAGAGTGGCTTAGCCAATCAATTCAGATCACCCCGGCCCACCACTTCATCATCTAAAGACGTCCACGGACGTCTTTTTTTGTGCCTAGCATTCCACCACCCACAATGCTAGCGTCACCCCATGACTACCCATTGCCTCACCACAACAACCACCACCACGACCGCTTCAAGCGGAGCGTGCGAGGTGTCGTGAGCCAATAGCAAACGAACACTTCAAAGGCCCGCCAGCGATGGACAGGGCCTTTTTTGTGCCCTTGTGTCGCTGGTTCACACGCAAGGAGATGCACCCATGTACGCCCTGTTGATACTCGATATCCAAGTCGGACTCATCCACGGGCCGGAAAAACCCTGGCGCTGCGCCGAGCTGTTGGAAACGCTCAACACCCTGATGGACAAGGCCCGCAGCGCAGGGGCGCCGATTTTTCTTGCGCGTCATATCGGCCCCGCTGGCTCGCCGATCGAACCTGGCAGCGCGCTTACGCAGGTTGCACAGGAACTGAAGTTGTTAGGCGGGGAAGTGGTGTTCGAAAAGCGTCGGCCTAACGCTTTTTCGATGACTGACCTGGCTGACAATCTGCGCTCCAGCGGCGCCACCGGCGTGGTGGTCACGGGGATGAAAACGCAATACTGCGTCGACAGCACCTGCCGTGCCGCGCGTGATCTTGGCTTCGATGCGGTACTTATCGCCGACGGTCATACCTGTTCTGATACGCCCTTGATGAAAGCCGAGGCCATTGTGGCTCATCACAACGCCACGCTCAATGGACCGTTCTGCCAGTTGGTTCGGGCTGAGGACTGGAGCTTTTAGCAGAACCTGACGACGGGAGAGGTCAACAGGGCCGGGCTTCGGAATTTTCCCGCAAGATGCCGCGCTGTTGATGAACTAGCGCACTCCAACCAACAAGCCTAGCCTCCCCCGGTCGCTGCAAAATCAGCGACCGGGTTTAGCAGCTCGGTTAATATCAAGGCCTGCAAAGCCACCATCCGTTCGAGCGATGCTCTCAGCATCCGCTGGTTCGTATCATGGCGGCTGTGCGTGGGGCACTTTCGGGTGCGCCGGGTTCCTTGATTCCTGGTCTGCTAACCCGCGTACGGTCGCCACCCTTTTCGTTTAGCAGCGATGTCTGGCGACTCCATCAATCAAGGAGTTTCAGCCATGAAAAAAATCACCCCCAATCCCCCAACCACCCTCTTCACCCTCGCCGAAAACATCCACCCCGAAACCCTGCTAATCCAAGCCAGCGAAACCCTCGCCTCTCTCAACGCGATGACCACCGACCTGGCTTTCGAGCTTGAAGGCGCGCACCGCCACAAGTTGCTCGCCGCTCAGCAATTGATCGTTCTGGGTGAGCTACTGGTCGAACGAGTCTTGAACATCCAGCCATTCACTACCCATCCGCCACAACCCTAAAACACGAAAACGGGCGAGGCACCTCACCGTTTCTCGCCCGCTGGCATCCCCTCACACTTCCCATTACCCTGACGGCCTTTATCAGACAACCGGAAGTCAGATACCCGTGTTCAAGCCCTTCGCCATCATCGCCCTCTCTGTCATGCCCTTACTCGCCACCGCTGCCGAGCTGGCCGGGGTTTGGCAAGGTACTTTGGGCAAGTCCGCGATCACCGTCTGTTTCAACGGTGCCGACGGGGAGCATGGCAGTTATTACTACCAGCGCATTCGTACCCCTATCCAATTGACTCAGGCCAACGACAACGCTCCCTGGGTGGAGGAAGGCAACACCGGTTTCTGGGCCCTGCAAAAACCTCAGGGCGATGCCCTTTCTGGTGCCTGGAGCAAAACCACCGGCGGCACGCCGCTGCCACTGGCTTTACGCCGCATTGCCACGGACGGCTGCGGCAGCGATGCCTATAACGCGCCCCTGGAAGCCGCGCCGCTGCCTATCAAGACCGAGAAGAAGACTTTCGAAAACCATGCCTACCAACTCAAGACTCAGGGCCCCCGCGTCACGCTCAAGCTGGAGGGCGACGGCCCGGCGGTGCAGAAGATCAATCAGCAACTCGCCGCTCTGGCCGTCAATGACGATGATCTAACCGACTACTTTCATGAACGACGTGAATACCTGGGTCGAAACGGCTCGGCCTATACCAGTGAAATCGAGGTTGAGCCTAGCTATTGGTCGTCGCAATTCATTACCGTGCGGTTCTACCGCTGGGCCGCGGGCACAGGCGCCAGGGGCATCAGTTGGGGGCTGCACTCCTGGAATCTGCAAACCGGCGAGAGTGTGGACCCCTGGACTTGGTTCGGCGGCCATCAGCAGTGGTACGACGCCTATTCCGGGCACTTGAAGCTGCCGGCCGCCTTCAGCACCTGGCTGGCCAAGCAAACCAGCACCGACGAGGGCTGCCCCGCGATTACCGATTACTCCAGCTTTGACCTGAGCTTCAACACCCAGGGCCTGCGGCTCGCCACACCGGCCAATGGTGACGGTTGCGACAACGACCTGACCTTCACCTGGGAGCAGTTGGAACCGGTGCTGACCGAACAAGGCAAAGCGGCAGTGCCCAGGTTGAAACTGCCCTGATGCTCCCGAGAAAAACTCCACAGCCATTCACCAAAGGTTAAGAATCGCGCTCGTATACTCCTTGACTACCCATGACCGGTCGCCCGATCGGTCTCATGCCCCGGTAGCCAGATTCCATGACGCGTCCCGCTCCCCTGCTGCTCCTGCTTGCTGGTCTGTTGTTCTTTTTCGCCCTTGGCAACCACGAGCTGCAGGGCTCCACCGAGGCAAGGGTGTCCGGGATTGCCATGGCGATGCACCTGGACAATGACTGGGTGGTGCCGCGCCTGTTTCAAGAGCCTTTCCTGGAAAAACCGCCCCTGAGCCTGTGGCTGGACGCCGGCGCGATTCGTTTGTTCGGCGCCAGCACCGGGGCGGTGCGCCTGGCTTCGGCGTTTGCCGGGTTGTTCAGCGTGATGCTGCTGTATGGGATGCTGCGTCGCTTCGGGCGGCCGCAGACGCTGGCGTTCAGCGCCGCGCTGATCCTGGCGACCATGGCCAGTTATTGGGGCAATGTGCGCGGTGTGGGTGAGGATTCACTGCTCAGCCTCGGCGTGACCATGGCATTGCTTGGGTTTTACCAGGCTCTGCGGCCCGAGCGCGAAGGTTCCAGTGTGTGGGCCTGGGCGTTGTTTACCGCCGGCATGGTGATCGCCACCCTGAGCAAAGGCGTGTTGGGGCTGGCGTTGCCGGGCATCGTGATCTTTGTGTACCTGGCCAGCACCAGCCTGATGGATAAACGCCTGCGCATCGGCGACTGGCTTAAGCCGGCCTTGTTCACGCTACTGGCTTTGGTGCCGCTGCTGATCTGGCTGGGGTTTCTGTTTCAACGTGGGGGGATGCAGGCGGTCGGCGAAGTGTTGTGGACCAACAGCGTTGGGCGCTTCAGCGGTTCGTTTGTCGAGGCCGGGCATTACGAGCCGTTCTACTACTACATCGCGAAGCTGCCAGAGGCGTTTCTACCCTGGAATATCCTCGTTTACCTGGGCCTGTGGCACTTTCGAAAAAGCCTGGTACACAACCGATATCGTCTGTTTTTCAGCGTGTGGCTGGTGGCGCAGTTCACCCTGCTGACCCTGGCTTCCAGCAAGCGCACGGTTTACCTGATGGCTCTGACCCCGGCCGCTGCGGTGCTCGCCGCAGAATATGCAGGGGTGCTGTTGGAGTGGCTCAAGGCACACAAGCCAGCGCTGTACCGCTACCACCGGGGCGTGATCATCAGCGCATTCAGCCTGGCAATTGCCAGCTACCTGACGGCTGCGTTCTGGTTCGCCCCCAAAGCAGACAAGCGTGAGTCTTTCGTGCCGGTGATCAGTCAGGCCCGGGCGTTTCAAGCCGATGGTCGGGATGTGGTGATGTTCCAGCCCAATGAACGCATTGCCGGGGCGAGCGTGTTCTATCTGCAGGCCTACTTGCCGATCCTGCAAACCGAAGCGCAGTTACGCAGCTTTCTCACGGCCAAGCCCGGCAACATTGCATTGCTGGACAACACCCGCCAACTGAGCGGGAAGGTCACGGTGATCAAAGAGATGAAGATCGGTCGCCAGCCTTACTACTTCATCGAGCAGTAAGGCCAGCGCACGGCGGGATCAGTGCTTGGTGAGCTTATCCAGATAGCCCATGGCAAAGGCCGAGACCACGAAGGTCATATGGATGATCACGTACCACATCAGGTGATCGGGATCGACGTTCTTGGCGTCCATGAAGATGCGCAGCAGGTGGATCGAGGAAATCGCCACGATGGACGCCGCCACTTTCATCTTCAGCGAGGAAGAGTCCATGGTGCCCAGCCAGTTGAGCTTTTCCTTGTTTTCATCGATATCCAGCTGCGACACGAAGTTCTCGTAGCCGGAAATCATCACCATCACCAGCAAGCCACCCACCAGCGCCATGTCGATCAACGACAGCAGCAGCAGGATCACTTCCGCTTCCAGCATGGAAAAAATGTTGGGAATCACGTGAATGATTTCCTGGAAGAATTTCAGCGCCAGGATCAATAAACCCAGGGACAGCCCCAGGTAGATCGGCGCCAGCAGCCAGCGTGAAGCGTACATAGTGTTTTCGATAAAGCGTTCCATGGGATCTCACACAGCTTGGCTAAAAATGGCGGCGAGTATACCAGCCGCTACAAGACACCTGTAAGCACGAGAAAACTGACCCAGGCGGCATCTGTAAGAGAATTTTTCTGCTAGTGTCGAGCCCCTAAACTCGGCTCGATGATGTCGGACAGGAAGAAACTCAGATGATGGATGTGCGATCCCCTTTGGCCAGCATCGGCCTGTGCACGGCATTGCTGCTGGCCAGCGGCTGCTCTCCCAGCGACGAGCAGAAACAGACGACGCTTGAAGAGAAAACCGCCACGTTCGAGCAGTCCCTCGACAGCATCCAAGACCCCAAACTGCGCGACGCCATCGCCGACCTCGGCGGTTCGCTGTTATTGCTGGAACGGGCGCGAGTCAAGCTGGCCACAAAGCCCATCGAAGCCGAGTACGGCGAAGACACCCTCGCCTTGCTCAAGCACTACCCAACGCCCCAGGCGCTGGTGGACACCTACATCAACGGCCTGTTCGTGCTGCGCAAGACCTCCCATTCCGATTACCTGACGGATCTGCAACCGGTCTTCCCGTTCAGTTTCAACATGCCCGACCAATTCCCCTTCCCCCATGGCCTGGAATGGCAGTCGGTCACCTTGAGCAACAACAAAGTTGTGCCCTTCCAGCCAGAATGGTCGGAAACCGACCCCGGCATTCAGTTAAGCCCCAGCAGCTCCAACCTGACCAACCCCGATGACCTGACGGTGACCTACCCCTTCATCGACGGTATCGAGACGGAAAACAAGAGCCAACCGCAGCCCGTCACGCTCAAAGGCGCGGTCGAAGTCATCGCGCCGGGCAAGGTGCTGACGTTTGATCTGTCGAAAAAGGACGTGGGCCACAAGCGCACCGAAGGCACTATCACGCTCAACTTGCTGCTGCTGGAGAAGAACTACGCGGAAATCGAGCTGACCAACAGCGCGCCGCTGGCACCGCAAGTCGGCGACGAATCGCCGAACCCTCTGCTGGTGCAAGCGCGGGACAGTACAGGCCAATTCCTCACGCGCGCAGGCTCGATCAACGAGAGCGCTGCGCAAGTGGCGTTCTACGAGAAACAACTGGCTGAGATGCAAAAGCAGAAGGCCTGGTCGCAAGGGTTCGAAAAACAGCTCACGGATGAACAGAAAGCCTTCGAACACAAACAGGGCAGTCATTACGCCAAGGTGTACTTCAACGGCCTGATCGATAACCTGCAGGTCAACGTGATGGACTTCTCTACGGCATCCGTCACCCGCAAGGACCTTGAACTGCCAGTGCTGCGCTTCGACAAGAACAGCCTGGAAAAGACCGTACAAGCCTTGCCGATGCCGGTCACCGTGTACGACGACAGCGCTGCCAGCTGGCTCAAAGACGCAGCCATGACCGAAGATCAGCTGAAAAACAGCGTCAGCATCAGCCAGTCCGTTGAGGACGCCAGTGCCGCGCATGTGGTGTTCGACCACCCATTCACCTTCAACGACGACCTGGTGGGTGCCGAGCGCAACAGCAGCGTATCGCCGATTACCTTTTTTACGGCGGACGAAAAAGGCGAGCGCGGTGACCCCATCGAGCTGCCGACCGAAGCGTTCGAGCTGAACCCGGCCCGTGGCACCCTCACCTACGACCTCAACCTGTTCCCGGAAAACCCGGCGTTCGTGGTGGGCTCGATCCCGCTGTTTTTGGCGACTATCGAGAAAGGCGAGTTGGACGTGACCAAACTGCCCAAGGGCTTGTCGCTCAAGGACAACGCGCTGGTCGTCGATCAAAAAGACTTCCCCGCCGACAGCTGGCGCTTCTACGCCAAGGACGCCAGTGGCCAGTACCTCAAGGAAATTCTGGGGGTCAGCCACCGCGCCGAGGAGTACGGCACGGCGATGTTTGATGTGCATTATTTCTACGGCCGACCGACCGCACTGGAAAGCTACCAGCGCACCGACCTGAACACCGTGCAATACGGCTTTGAGGTCAAGCTGGACAAACCTGACAGCAAATGACCACCGCTACAGCGCAAGCGGTTCACGGTTGCCATTGAGCTGTCGCAGGTGGGCCTGCATGTGCAGGCACCAGATCTGCGGGTCGCCCGCCACCTCATAGCCGTGCTGGGTCAGGCTGTCCACAATGGACTCCAGAATGGTTTGCGCCGCAGAAGATCCAGGAAACGGGCCCTGGGACTTGATGGTGGACGGCTGTTCACCGGACATTCCGGCGGCAAACAATACGGTCCACATCCCGTTATCCCCCGCGAGAGGGCGAATGGAGCATTCGATACGGGTGACCAGGCCGAAGCACTGGCGGGTAAGGCAAAGGTTGCGCGGCATGGCGGCGACCCTCGGTAGATCGGTGTTCAGCCCGGCCTGGGGCGAGGCTGTTTCTATCCAGCGACTCCTGTGGATATCCCTAAAGCAGAGAATAGAAGAAAACCGCTACAAACCAAGGTTGTAGAGACCAACGGTGGTGGGCGCCTATGGTTGAGTCAGTTTATTGGCAACTTCACCAAATCTGTGGCGAGCAAATCCGTGTGGTAGGTGATCCCCTGTGATAAGCAATCCCTGTGGTGAGCAGTCCCTGTGGTGAGCGGGCTTGCCCGCGCTGGGCCGCGAAGCGGCCCCAAAACCTTCACCGCGATTGATTCTGGCACTCTGCGGTGACCTTATTGGGGCTGCTGCGCAGCCCAGCGCGGGGCAAGCCCGCTCACCACAAGAGCCCGCTCACCACGAGAGCCTGCTCACCACAAATGCCCACTCACCACGAGAGTCCGTTCACCACAAGAGTTCGCTCATTCAGAACGCTGGCCCATCACAGAGACCCGTCAGCTCACAGGTTTCGCTTCAGCCAACGCCTGCTGCGCCAATTCCTTTTCCGCCTCCTTCAAGTCTTCCTCGCTGATCATCTCGGCAATCGCCCGCAAACGCTCGACCACCCGCGCATTCACCGTACCTTCCGGGAATTGCCCTTCGGCGTCCGGCTCACCCGCGTCCTCGCCCACCAACAGGCTCAACGCCTCATCGGCCTGGCGCACCGCGTAGATATGGAACTGCCCGGCGCGTACGGCCTGCAGCACCTTCTCATCAAGCATCAACGTGGCGACGTTGGCCTGGGGAATGATCGCCCCTTGCTCACCGGTCAAACCGCGCGCTTCGCAGAGGCGGAAGAAGCCTTCGATCTTCTCGTTGACCCCGCCCACCGCCTGCACTTCACCAAACTGGTTGATCGAGCCGGTGATGGCAAAGCATTGCTTGAGCGGGGTTTTCGACAGCGCCGAGATCAAGGTGCACGCCTCGCCGAGGGACGCGCTATCGCCGTCTACATAACCGTAGGATTGCTCCAGCGCGATGCTCGCCGAAATCGCCAGCGGGAATTCCTGGGCATAACGGCTGCCCAGGTAACCGGTCAGGATCATTACGCCTTTGGAGTGAATCGGCTGGCCAAGGTTGACCTCACGCTCAATGTCGACAATGCCGCTGCCGCCCGGGTACACCGTGGCGGAAATCCGCGCCGGCACGCCGAACGCCGAGTCACCGACTTCCAGCACCGTCAGCCCGTTGCACTTGCCCACGGCCGCACCCGCGGTGTCGATCAGGATCACCCCGGCGAGCATGTCGTCGAGAATCCGTGCCGACACGCGACCGGTGCGGGTGGCCTTGGCCTTGAGCGCGCGCTCGATATGGCCAGCGTCGGTCATCTCATCGCCCGCCAGGTGACGGATAAAGTCCGCCTCGCTGACCAGCTGGAACAAGTCACCAATACGCGCCGACAAACGGCCCTGATGCTCCGCCAGCCGTGCGCTGTACGTCGCCAGCCGCGCCACCGCGTCCGAGGTCAGCGGCGCCATGCCTTCTTCCGATGTGCGGGTTTTGAGCAACTGGGCGAACTGCTCCAGGCTCTCATCGACCATTGGGATGTCTTCGTCGAAATCCACCAGCACCCGGAACATCTCCTGGAAGTCCGGATCAGCATCCTGCAACGCGTAGTACAACTGGCGCGAGCCGATGATGATCACCTTGACCTGCAACGGGATCATCTGCGGGTTCAGGGTCACTGTCGCCAGGCGGCCCAGCTCGCCCAGGGGCGATTCCATCTTCAGCTTGCGCGATTGCAGGGAACGCTTGAGGGCGTCCCACACGAACGGCTCGCTGAGCATTTTTTCGGCTTCAAGGATCAGGAACCCGCCATTGGCACGGTGCAAGGCGCCCGGCCGCAGTTGGCGATACGTGGTGTAGAGCGCGCCCTGGTCGGTGCTGTACTCGATACGGCCGAACAGGTTGTCGTAAGTCGGGTGCGGCTCAAATACCACCGGTGCGCCACCGTTGACGGGGTGACCCACCACCAGGCTCGGGCAATATTGCTCTTCGAGCAGCTTGCGGGCCTGGGCGTCGGTCTTGGCGTCGTCGACCAATTGCTCGACCACAGTTTTGAGCAGGTACACCTGCATGGCCTGCAGGTAACCGCAGACAGCTGCGTTCTCGGCGTATTTTTCCGACAGTGGCGCCAGCAAAGGTTGCAGGGCCAGGGTGATGGTTTCTTCGTTGAACTGACGCAGTTGGTTGTTGGACTCACGCTTCCACTGCGGCAGGCTGGCCAACTCTTCGTTGAGGCGCTCTTCCAGCTCGGAAATATCCGTATGGAAACGCTCGCGATCCACTTCCGGCAGCTGCGAAAACTCGGCTTCGTCCAGCGCCTTGCCGTCGAGCATCGGCGTGAACGCGATGTTGGTACTGTCGCGGTACAGCGCCACGTCCTTTTCCAGGGCCAGACGCTCGATCACGTCCAGGGCCTTGTCGTAACGCTGGTTGAAGGCGCGGTCGATGGCGCTTTTGCGCTGTTGATAAGTCGGGTGCTCGAAGACCGCCGGGAAGGTGGCCACCAGGTTGTCGACCAAGCCATTGATATCGGCAATGAATGCTGCCGCCGCACCGCCTGGCAATTCCAGGGCACGGGGTTCGCGCGGCTCGTCGAAATTATTCACATAGACCCAGTCCGATGGGGTCTGCAGGCGTTTGCCTTCAGCTTTCAGGTAGCGTTTGACGAACGAAAAACGGCCGGTACCCGGCTCGCCCATGACAAATACGTTGTAACCGGGGCGTGGCATGGCCACACCGAACTGCAACGCTTCAACTGCGCGTTCCTGGCCAAGCACACCGCGAAAGGGCTCCAAATCATTGGTGGTCGAGAAGCTGAACTGTTCAGCGGAGAAAGGGCGAGTCAGCGCTTCGGGCGCTAGACGCAGGCTGGCAGCAACAGGATCAGGCATCGGGCTTCCTTACATCAGGCGGGGCAGATGACGGCATTCTGGCTCTCCGTTGCGCGCTCTGGCAAGGCGAGCCTTTGGGAAAGCGTAGACACGGAATGCGTCCTACAAAAAAATCGCGACATCTCTGATTGTTTTATAAAAACACACGGAACCCTTGGAACGTGCCTAAACTCCAAACTGCGCGGGTTGGACTAATAACCGATCCCTAGGGCGCTATGAAGTGCCTGAACCCTTGTCCATTGGTTTGCACACAAAGAGAACAAAGCTATGAAACGGATCCTTCTCGGTACTCTCTTCACCGTCGTCTCCCTCAATGCAATGGCAGAAGCACCAGGTGGCCCGAACTGCGGTTGGGGCAACATGTTGTTCGAAGGCCAGCGCGGTACTCCAGCCCACTTCCTGGCTTCCACCACCAACGGCACCTCGGGCAACGCCACCTTCGGCATGACCTCGGGCACCAACGGTTGCAGCACCAACAGCGCGCTGACCTACGGCGGCAAGTCCTGGATTGCCATGAATGGCATGATGAACGAGCTGTCCGAAGACATGGCCAAGGGTAATGGCGAAGCACTGACCACCTACGCCGTGGTACTGGGCGTTGCGCCAGAAGATCGTGACCACTTCGCAGCCGTGGCTCACGAACACTTCCAACAAATCTTCAGCAAGGCCGATGTGACCGCTGAAGACGTGCACAACAACACCCTGGCTGTACTGAAAGGCGATGCCCGTCTGGCGAAATACGCTACCCAGGCTTAAGCTCGACCTGCCCGCGCCTCCCCAGGCGCGGGTTTTATTTTTGGACCCGCCTCCCCTTTGGGTCTCTCTAATTTCCGACTTAAGTTGCCCCTATGCTCAAACGCTTTGCCTGGATGGCACTCCTCGCCTGCGCCCCGCTGTACGCGGCACCGCACCTTGATGATCAACGTTTGCAGCAACTGGCCAACGATCCGTTCTGGCTTTCGCTGGGCCATTACGAAGCCGGGAAAATCAGCGGCTGGCGCAGTTATGTCAGTGAAAAGAAATTCTTCCTGGCCGCCGATGGCGCCCACCACCCGGATGCCGAACTCAAGGCCACCGTTGAAGCACTCTATGCTCCGGCCAGCCTGGGCGAAAAACACGCCCAATGTGTCTACCCCGCACGTACCCGCTGGCTCAAGGCTCAGTTGAACCTGACCGACCTGCCCGCCGTGGACTGCACCGAATTCAAGCAATGGTTCAAGGATGTCGCCCCTCACAGCGCGGTGATGATCTTCCCGGCGGCCTACCTCAACAGCCCGTCGTCAATGTTCGGCCACACCCTGCTGCGTATCGACCAGGCTGACGTGCAGAGCAACAAGACCGCGCTGCTCAGCTACGCGATCAACTTCGGCGCCTACATAGAAGGCTCGGATAACAGCATCCTCTACGCCTGGAAAGGCCTGATGGGCGGCTACCCCGGACTGTTCGCACTGGTGCCCTACCAGGAAAAACTCTCCGAGTACCGTAGCCTCGAAAACCGCGACCTGTGGGAATACCGGCTCAACCTCACCCAGGTCGAGACCGAGCGCATGGTCGAGCACGTGTGGGAGCTCAAGCAGATCCAGTTCGACTACTTCTTCTTCGACGAAAACTGCTCCTATCGCCTGCTGGAACTGCTGCAAGTGGCCCGCCCCGGCCTGCGCCTGACGGAGCAATTCCCGCTGACGGCCATTCCTACCGACACCGTCAAGGCAGTGAAGGACGCAGGCCTGGTCGAGAAAATCGACTACAGGCCATCCCGCGAGCGCGAGTTGCTGGAACGCGCCAAGCCGCTGGACAGCGACGAACAGCAATGGGTGCTCAAGGTCAGCGATGACCAGCAACAATTGCAGGCGCCGGCCTTTAAAGCATTGCCCCGCGACCGCCAGGCCCTGATCATCGACGCCGCCTATCGCCTGGGCCGCTACCGCGCCAACGGCCTGGAACGCGACACTGCACGCTCCCAACGCAGTTTCGAATTGCTGCGCGCCATCAACCAGAACCCCGCGCCCGACCTGAAGATCACGCCGCCCGGCCTGCCGGAAAACGGTCACGAATCGCGCACCTGGCAAGCCGGCATCGGCACCCGTGGCGACAAGGCCTTCGGTGAATACGGCCTGCGCATGGCCTACCACGACCTCAACGACAATGCCGAAGGCTTCCCCCTCGGCGCGCAGATCGAAATCCTGCAAATGAAACTGCGCCAGTACGAAGGCAACCACTGGCAACTGCAGCAACTGGACCTGGCCACCATCCGCTCCCTGACCCCGCGCAACGCCCTGCTGCAGCCGTGGTCATGGCAAGTCACCGGCGGCCTGGAACGCGTGCCGGGCAAGCACGACGATGAGACCCTGGTCGCCCACGTCAACGGCGGCGCCGGCGGCACCTGGCAACTGCGCGACGACATGCTCGGCTTCGCCCTCGGCACCGTGCGTGTGGAACACAACAACGACTTCAACGAAGCCATCTCCCCCGCGGCCGGCTTTAACACCGGCGTACTGTGGAAAAACCCGCTGGGCAATTTGAGCCTGGAGGCCAAGGGCGATTTCTTCACCAATGGTGAAGTGCGTCGCAGCATCAGCCTCAACCAACAGTGGGAACTGTCGCGCAACCTGGGCCTGCGCCTGAGTGCACAGCGCGAATACAGCCACTTGTCGACACCGGTCAATGAAGTGATGCTCGAAGTAAAGTGGTATCACTACTGACCCAGCCTGGCGAAAATCAAAATGTGGGAGGGGGCTTGCCCCTCCCACATTTGCCCGTATTTATTCAGTTTCCATCTCAGGGAGTTCCAATCAACATGGCAGTTAACTGCAACACTCTCGAAGAAGTCCGTGACAACATCGACCGCCTCGACCAGCAAATTGTCAGCCTACTGGCTGAACGTGGCGCCTACGTATCCCAGGCAGCCCGCTTTAAAAAGGATGCAGATGCGGTCAAGGCACCACAACGGGTTGAACAGGTGATCGCCAAGGTGCGGGGCTTGGCGCACACGTTGGGCGCCAATCCAGAAGTCACCGAGCAGGTCTATCGCGCAATGATTGCGGCGTTTATTCAGCAAGAGTTGGCTGAGCATGCAGCCCTGACCCCATAGCCCAACGCGGGCAAGCCCGCTCGCCACAAAAGCGCGCCAGCACAGCCCATAGCGGTCTACAGATTTCTCACACGCCTTTCACATCCCCCCGACGAACCCCCTTCTAGACTTCCCCTATCAGCCGTGAAACGGCCAGGGAGTACGCCATGTGGCGGTATGCGGTAATGCTGTGTGCGATGGTGTGGCTGGCGGGTTGTCAATCGACTCACCAGGAGTTGTTGGCCAAAGGCTATCCACCGGCTTTTGCCGATGGCTTTGACGACGGCTGCAGCAGCGGTCGCCAGGCGGCCGGGGTGATCACGGGGACATTTCGCAAGAACGTGCCGCGCTATCTGAAAGACCGGGAGTACGCCGAAGGCTGGGAAGACGGTTTTCGCCAGTGCAAGGCCATGCGCGAGAACGAAGAACTGCGCGACTACAAGGACAATCACTGGGACGACCGTGAGCGCGCCTGGCAGCAGGAAAAGGATCGCGATGCCGCCAGGGCCTATCGCTCGCAATAGGTCGTTTTCAGACATCCATCGAAACTAAAGCACGGCGACCATGGCCCAAGCTTCATAGAGGGAGAACACCATGAGCCGAGCTTTTGTGAATGAAGACAGCGCCGCCGCCCAGGCTGATCAGCCGGTGGAGCGGCAGGTCAGCGAGCAGCCCAATCACGTGACCGCGCATGGGTTGGTGCAGTTACAGGCCAAGGTTGCGCAACTACAGGCCGAATACAGCGCCGAGTCCGCCAAGGGCGAACAGGCCGATAAGCAGCGCCAGGCCGATCTTGAGCGGGATTTGCGCTATTTCAGCCAGCGGGTGCAGAGCGCCCAAGTGGTGGCGTCAGCCACTTCCACCGACAAGGTACAGATCGGCAGTTGGGTCACGTTCGCCAATGAACAGGACGAGCAGCAGCGCATCCAGTTAGTCGGTGAAGACCAGGCCGACGCGACCGCAGGCCTGATCAACTGGGGTTCACCTCTGGGTCGCGCATTGCTGGGCGCCCAGATCGGCGACGAGGTGCTGTGGCAGCGCCCCGTCGGCGATCAGTTGATCGAGGTGCTGCGTATCGAAGCCGAGATCCCCTCCCCATCGATACCGTCTTGACCCTCACCGGGCAAGCCTAAGTGTCGGGCCGTAGCAGCTGTCGAGCGTAAGCGAGGCTGCGTTGGGCGCCCCGCAGATCGTGGGGTGTCAACGCGTCCGTCACGCAGCCTCGCCAATGCTCGACATCTGCTACGACCCGAAACTTGCAGTTGCCCGGTGAGAGTCAAGACGGTATCTACGACCCGAAACTTGCGGTTGCCCGGTGAGGGTCAAGACGGTATCTACGCGAGGTTGGGGGGCTAGACGATGCCTTGGGCCAGCATCGCGTCGGCGACTTTCACGAAGCCGGCGATGTTCGCGCCCTTCACGTAGTTGATCCGGCCGTTTTCTTCGCCGTAGTGCACACACGCGTGGTGGATCGACTGCATGATGTTGTGCAGCTTGCTGTCCACCTCACCGGCTGTCCACAGCAGGCGCATGGCGTTCTGCGACATCTCCAGGCCACTCACCGCTACGCCACCGGCGTTGGATGCCTTGCCCGGTGCAAACAGAATGCCTGCCTCGATAAAGATATCCACCGCCTCAAGCGTGGTCGGCATGTTGGCGCCTTCGGCCACGCAGATGCAGCCGTTGCGCAGCAAGGTGCGGGCGGCTGCGGCGTCCAGTTCGTTCTGGGTGGCGCATGGCAGGGCGATATCGCAGGCCAGCTCCCAAGGCGTCTGGCCCTTGCGGAACTCCAGGCCGAAACGCTCGGCCAATTCGCTGATGCGGCCGCGCTGAACGTTTTTCAGCTCCAACAGGGCTGACCATTGCTCTTCGGTCAAACCGCTTTCGGCGTACAGGGTGCCCTCGGAGTCGGACAGGGAGACCACCTTGCCGCCCAGATCCATGACTTTGCGTGCCGCGTATTGCGCCACGTTGCCGGAGCCGGACACCGCCACGCGCTTGCCTTCAACCCGTTGGCCGTCGCGCTTGAGCATTTCTTCAGCGAAGTACACACAGCCAAAACCGGTGGCTTCCGGGCGGATCAGGCTGCCGCCGTAGGTCATGCCCTTGCCGGTCAACACGGAGGTGAACTGGTTGCTCAGGCGCTTGTACTGGCCAAACAGGAAACCGATCTCACGGGCGCCCACGCCGATATCGCCAGCCGGCACATCCACATCCGCGCCGATATGGCGGTACAGCTCGTTCATGAATGCCTGGCAGAAGCGCATGACTTCTGCGTCGCTCTTACCTTTTGGATCAAAGTCCGAGCCGCCCTTACCGCCGCCCATGGGCAGCGAAGTCAGGGAATTCTTGAAGGTCTGTTCGAAGGCGAGGAATTTCAGCACCCCCAGGTTGACCGACGGATGGAAGCGCAGGCCGCCTTTGTAAGGGCCGATGGCGCTGTTCATCTGGATACGGAAACCGCGATTGACCTGGACCTTGCCGTGATCATCGACCCATGACACCCGGAAGGTAATTGCACGCTCCGGCTCGCAGATGCGTTCCAGGATGCCCGAGTTCAGGTAGTGAGGATTGGCTTCAAGAAACGGCCACAGACTGCGTAGGACTTCTTCTACAGCCTGGTGAAATTCTGGCTGGTCTGAGTCGCGTTTTTTCAGGCGGGCAAGGAAGGATTCGACGGATTCGATCATGAAAAGTCTCGGCAAATTGATTGTTTTTAAGGGAGATTGGGCCGGACTTTATCAATTCATGTCGCACTGCGACAGGGCAAAATGTCGCCTTTGTGAATTTAAATGGTGCATTGGATATAACTGTATCCAGTTTTACCGTGTTTTATGCACTTAAAAGGGGATTTCAAATCACGCACATGCACCAACAGATAAATGGCTATCGGGGGCAAGCCCCTTCCCATATTTGATCGGTGTGGGTCAGGAAAAATGCGCAAAAAAAAGCGGAGCCCGAGGGCTCCGCTTTTTTTCAAACCCGCCGGATCAGGCGAGTTTTTTGTGGCGTACACGGTGCGGCTGGGCAGCAGCGTCGCCCAAGCGCTTTTTACGGTCGGCTTCGTACTCGGTGTAGTTGCCTTCGAAGAACACGGCTTGCGAGTCGTCTTCGTACGCCAGGATGTGGGTCGCGACGCGGTCAAGGAACCACCGATCGTGAGAGATCACAATGGCGGCGCCCGGGAAGTCCAGCAGGGCTTCTTCCAGGGAACGCAGGGTTTCTACGTCGAGGTCGTTGGACGGTTCGTCGAGCAGCAACACGTTGCCGCCCTCTTTCAGGGTCAGGGCCAGGTGCAAGCGGCCACGCTCACCACCGGACAGGTCCTTGACGAACTTCTGCTGGTCGCCACCCTTGAAGTTGAAACGACCGACGTAGGTGCGCGAAGGGATTTCATAGTTGCCGATGCGGATCTGGTCGGAGCCGTCGGAAATCTGCTGGAACACCGTCTTGCTGCCATCCAGGTCATCACGGCTCTGGTCCACACAGGCCAGTTGCACGGTTTCGCCGACTTCGATGGTGCCCGAATCCGGAGTTTCCTTGCCCATCAGCATGCGGAACAGCGTGGATTTACCCGCACCGTTACCACCAATTACGCCGACGATCGCGCCTTTTGGCATGGAGAACGACAGATTGTCGATCAGCACGCGGTCGCCATAGCCTTTGGAAACGTTCTTGAACTCGATGACCTTGTCACCCAGGCGTGGACCGGCCGGGATGTAGATCTCGTTGGTTTCACTGCGCTTCTGGAATTCCTGCGACTGCATTTCTTCAAAGCGTTGCAGACGCGCCTTGGATTTGGACTGGCGGGCCTTGGCGCCTTTGCGCACCCACTCCAGTTCTTCCTTCATGGCTTTTTCGTGGGCCGATTGCTGCTTGGATTCGGCGGCCAGACGGTCGGACTTGGCTTCCAGCCAACCGGAGTAGTTGCCCTCGTAAGGGATGCCGGCGCCGCGGTCGAGCTCCAGGATCCAGCCGGCGACGTTGTCCAGGAAGTACCGGTCGTGCGTGATCGCAACCACGGTGCCCGGGAAATCGTGAAGGAAGTGTTCCAACCAGGCGACGGAATCGGCGTCCAGGTGGTTGGTGGGTTCGTCGAGCAGCAGCATGTCGGGGGCCGACAGCAGCAGGCGGCACAAGGCCACGCGACGTTTTTCACCACCGGACAGGAATTCGACCTTGGCGTCCCACGCCGGCAGGCGCAGCGCGTCGGCGGCGACTTCCAGTTGGCGCTCCAGGTTGTGACCGTCACCGGCCTGCAGGATCGCTTCGAGCTTGGCCTGTTCGGCGGCAAGTTTGTCGAAGTCGGCATCTTCTTCAGCGTAAGCCGCGTAGACCTCGTCCAGGCGCGCCTGGGCGTTCTTGATCACGGCGACGGCTTCTTCGACCACTTCGCGCACGGTTTTGGTCGGATCGAGGATTGGCTCTTGCGGCAGGTAACCGATGTTCAGTTCCGGCATCGGGCGGGCTTCGCCTTCGAACTCGGTGTCGACGCCAGCCATGATTTTCAGCAACGTGGACTTACCCGAACCGTTCAGGCCGAGCACGCCGATCTTGGCGCCGGGGAAGAAGGACAGCGAAATGTTTTTCAGGATTTCCCGCTTCGGCGGAACAACTTTTCCCAGCCGATGCATGGTGAAGACGTATTGAGCCATGGTGAACCTAGCGTCAGTGACTGATGAATTAAGCGGGCGAAGCCCGTGCCAGGCCATGCGCCGCGCGGGCCGTTGACTATCATCAATGCCAGCGAGCGGAAAAAGCCTGAGTCTCTGGGGCTGGAACGCCCCCGCGTAACCGGCAAAGCTACCTGAATGCGCTTGGTCAGTCCAGCCAAGCGGGGCTGGCACTTTGCCACAAGTCAAGGCATGCTAGCCGCCCTCCGGGCGTCCGGCTTATAGTGCACGTCGCGCGCCAATCCAGCCAAACCGCAGGATCACAGCTTGTCCAAAGTCACGCCGCCAACGCCTTTACGCGCCGCTCATATAGCGCCGGGAGCGCCCCTGCACGGCACCCTTAAAGGCGCATTGGCGACGCTCGTCCTCATGCTGCTCGCGTTATTGTTCTGGCAGCTGCTGGACCAGTTGCAGCAAAACCAGAAAAACCAGCAGCAATACACCATCGACTACAGCGCCGACCTGGCTGAAGAGTTCAGCCTGAACATGGCCCTGAGCGCAAAAATTGCCCTCAACCTGCTACCGATCGTCGAACCGCCCCGCGACAGCGAACAGCAACAGGCCTTGATGCGCACCTTGCAGCGTTCCCTGCCGGAGCTGCGCAGTTTCGCCCTGCTGGCCCCCAGCGGCGCGATGATCAGCGACAGCGCCAATGACAGCGAGGACAGCGCCTGGCTGGAAGAATTGGTGCAACGCAGTCACGGCCAGTCCTATTACCTGAGCAACAACAACGACGGCACCATCATCTACCTGCTGCTGCACCAGCCCAGCGGCGATTCAAGGATGTACTGGGCGCTGCGCCTGGCGCCCGGTTACCTGGTTAACCTCACCCGCCAGGACAGCCAAGGTGCGCGCCCGATGTGGGCCATCGAAAACCGCCTGAACCACCGCGTGGTCAGCCGTGACAATGGCTCGCCGGCGCAATGGTCCGGCGCCCTGACCCCGGATGACTTGAATAAAAGCGTACTGGTCACGCCTCTGAGCAAAAGCGACTGGCAGTTGCGTGGCATGTTCGACCGCGCCGCTGTGCTGGAACAACTGCTGCCGGCGTTTATCGGCAAATGCCTGCTGGGCCTGGCGTTCTCGTTGATCCCAGTGATCGTGCTGCTGAATATGCGTCGCCGTCAGCGCCAGGTGCATGAAGGCCGGCGGCGTTATCAGGATATTTTCGAAGGCACCGGCGTGGCCTTGTGCGTGCTTGACCTGTCAGGTCTGAATGCGTTTTTTGCCAGGACGCACGTGCAGACCCGCGAGCAACTGCACGCCTGGCTGCAACACAAGCCTGAAGAAAGCAGGCAGTTGCTCGCCGAGCTGCGCATCACCGAGATCAACCAGGTAGCGGTGCGCCTGCTGAACGTGGACTCGTGCGAGGAGGCTTGGGAACGGCTGATCGATGACTGCCCAAGCAACAGCACGTCCATTGGCCATCAGATACTCGAAGCCGTGCTGACCCAGCAGAACCAGCTTGAACTGGAAATCCAGCTCAACGATGTGGCTGGTAACGAGCAATACCTGTGGCTGGTGATGCGTCTGCCGGAGCAGAAGGACGATTTCAAGGCGGTGATCCTCAGCATCAGCGACATCACCAGCCGCAAGCTGATCGAGCTGTCGCTGGTGGAGCGTGAGAGTTTCTGGTCGGACGTGGTGCGCACGGTGCCTGATCATCTGTATGTGCAGGACGTGATCAGCCAGCGCATGATCTTCAGCAACCACCACCTGGGCCACACCCTCGGCTACACAAAGGCCGAACTGCAGCAAATGGGCGAGTACTTCTGGGAAATCCTGCTGCACCCCGACGACGCCGAGCATTACCACGACTTGCGCCTGCAGCAACGCCAGGCCGGCTACGCAACGCAGTTGCATTGCCAATTGCGCTTCCGCCATCGCAACAACCAATGGCGGCGCTTTGACATTCGTGAGCAGGCCCTGGCCCGCGATAAAACCAGCCAGGTCACCCGCATCATTGGCGTGGCCAAGGACATCACCGACCAGATCGAAGCCAGCGAATCCCTGCGCGACAGCGAAAAACGCTACCGCATGCTGGCCGAAAGCATTAGCGACGTGATCTGCTCCACAGACAGCAAACTGGCCCTCAACTACATCAGCCCGTCGGTCAGCGCGGTGCTCGGGTACGACGTGGACTGGGTGTTCAAGAACGGCTGGCAGTCGATCATCGCCAATCCGGCGCAATTGGCCGGTATCTACAGCCTGGTGGAACAGGTCAGCCGCGCACTGGGTGACGTCGAGGTGCTGAACAAGCTGCGCGATGAAGTGCAGACCCAGCTGTTCCTGTTTGACTGCCTGCGCGCCGACGGCCGTAAGGTGCCGATCGAGCTGCGCCTGGTCCTGGTGTGGGACGAGCATGGCGCCTTCGAAGGCATTCTCGGCGTCGGCCGCGATATCAGCCAACAACGCCGCGCCGAGAAAGACCTGCGCATGGCGGCCACGGTATTCGAGCACTCCACCTCGGCGATCCTGATCACCGACCCGGCGGGCTATATCGTGCAGGCTAACGAGGCGTTCAGCCGGGTCAGCGGGTACGCCGTCGCGGATGTACTCGACCAGTTGCCGAACATGCTCACCGTCGATGAACAGCAGGAAGCCCACCTGCGCTACGTGCTCAAGCAACTGCACCAGCACAGCACGTGGGAAGGCGAAGTGTGGCTCAAGCGCCGCAACGGCGAACATTACCCGGCGTGGGTCGGCATTACCGCCGTGTTCGACGACGAAGGCGACCTGGCCAGCTACGTGTGCTTCTTCAGTGATATCAGCGAGCGCAAGGCCAGCGAACAGCGCATCCACCGCCTGGCCTATTACGACGCCCTGACCCACCTGCCCAACCGCACGCTGTTCCAGGACCGCCTGCACACTGCGTTGCAGTCGGCGGAGCGGCAGAAGTCGTGGGTGGTGCTGATGTTCCTCGATCTGGACCGCTTCAAGCCGATCAACGACTCCCTCGGCCACGCCGCTGGCGACCGCATGCTCAAGGAAATGGCCACCCGCCTGCTCGGCTGCGTGGCCGAAGACGACACCGTGGCGCGCATGGGCGGTGATGAGTTCACCTTGCTCCTGCAACCACGGGTCAGCCGTGAGATGGCGCTGAACCGTGCGATTCACGTGGCCGAGCAGATCCTTGCCAGCCTGGTGAAACCCTTTGTACTGGAGGGTCGCGAGTTTTTTGTGACCGCCAGTATCGGCATCGCCCTCAGCCCGCAGGACGGTAACGAGCTGAGCCAACTGATGAAAAACGCCGACACGGCGATGTATCACGCCAAGGAACGTGGCAAGAACAACTTCCAGTTCTACCAGGCCGACATGAACGCCAGCGCCCTGGAACGCCTGGAGCTGGAAAGCGACCTGCGCCACGCCCTGGAACAGAACGAATTCGTGCTGTATTACCAGCCGCAGTTCAGCGGCGATGGCAAACGCCTGACCGGCGCCGAAGCCCTGCTGCGCTGGCGCCATCCGCGTCGCGGGCTGGTGCCGCCAGGGGACTTCATTCCGGTGCTGGAAGAGTTGGGCCTGGTGGTGGATGTGGGTGATTGGGTGATCAGCGAAGCCTGTCGCCAGCTCAAGACCTGGCACCAGAACAAGGTGCGCGTGCCAAAAGTCTCGGTGAACATCTCGGCGCGGCAGTTCTCCGACGGCCAACTGGGCACCCGCATTGCCACGATCCTCAAGGACACCGGCCTGCCGCCGGCGTGCCTGGAGCTGGAGCTGACCGAAAGCATCCTGATGCGCGAAGTCAACGAAGCCCTGCACATCCTCGACAGCCTGAAAAACCTGGGCCTGAGTATTGCGGTGGACGATTTCGGCACGGGCTATTCCTCGCTCAACTACCTCAAGCAATTCCCTATCGATGTGTTGAAGATCGACCGCACCTTTGTCGACGGCCTGCCGTCCGGAGAGCAGGACGCGCAGATCGCCCGGGCGATTATTGCCATGGCCCACAGCCTCAACCTGGCGGTAATCGCCGAGGGCGTGGAAACCCATGAGCAACTGGACTTCCTGCGCGAACATGGCTGCGATGAGGTGCAGGGTTATCTGTTCGGACGGCCGATGCCGGCCAATCGGTTTGAGGTGCAGTTCAGTAATGATGCGCTGTTCATGTTTGATTGAGATTAGGTGGTGAGGCTACTGGCCCCATCGGGGGCAAGCCCCCTCCCACATTTTGATCTGTGAACACATTCAAGTGTGGGAGGGGGCTTGCCCCCGATGAGGCCTCCAAAGCCACCACTCATGCCCAAGTGAATCCCGCTTGTCCGCGACATGATGTCCTTTCATATGCCATCTAAAACCCATTGGGTTAGAATGCCCTCCTTTTCTGCCCCCGATCCTTGAGGACCGCCATGTTCAGCCGTGATTTGACCATTGCCAAGTACGACGCCGATCTCTTCGCCGCCATGGAGCAAGAAGCCGTGCGCCAGGAAGAGCACATTGAGCTGATCGCTTCGGAAAACTACACCAGCCCTGCGGTCATGGAGGCTCAAGGTTCGGTTCTGACCAACAAGTACGCCGAAGGCTACCCAGGCAAGCGTTACTACGGCGGTTGCGAGTACGTCGACGTGGTTGAGCAGTTGGCCATCGACCGTGCAAAAGAGCTGTTCGGCGCCGATTACGCCAACGTCCAGCCGCACGCCGGTTCCCAAGCCAACAGCGCCGTGTACCTGGCCCTGCTGCAAGGCGGCGACACCATCCTGGGCATGAGCCTGGCCCACGGCGGTCACCTGACCCACGGCGCCAGCGTTTCCTCCTCCGGCAAGCTGTACAACGCCGTTCAATACGGTATCGATGCCAACGGCCTGATCGACTACGACGAAGTCGAGCGCCTGGCGGTTGAACACAAGCCAAAAATGATCGTGGCCGGTTTCTCTGCCTACTCGCAGATCCTGGACTTCCCACGTTTCCGCGCCATCGCCGACAAAGTGGGCGCTTACCTGTTCGTGGACATGGCTCACGTGGCTGGCCTGGTCGCCGCTGGCGTCTACCCGAACCCGGTTCCCTTCGCTGACGTGGTCACCACCACCACCCACAAGACCCTGCGCGGTCCACGTGGCGGCCTGATCCTGGCTCGCGCCAACGCCGAGATCGAGAAGAAGCTGAACTCCGCCGTTTTCCCAGGCGCCCAGGGTGGCCCGCTGGAGCACGTGATCGCCGCCAAAGCGATCTGCTTCAAGGAAGCGCTGCAGCCTGAGTTCAAGACCTACCAGCAACAAGTGGTCAAGAACGCCCAGACTATGGCCAGCGTGTTTATCGAGCGCGGCTTTGATGTAGTGTCCGGCGGTACTGAAAACCACCTGTTCCTGCTGTCGCTGATCAAGCAGGACATTTCCGGTAAAGATGCTGATGCTGCCTTGGGCAAAGCCTTCATCACCGTGAACAAAAACTCCGTACCGAACGACCCACGTTCGCCGTTCGTCACCTCGGGCCTGCGCTTCGGCACCCCGGCTGTGACCACTCGTGGCTTTAAAGAAGCAGAGTGCAAGGAACTGGCTGGCTGGATCTGCGACATCCTGGCCGACCTGAACAACGAAGCCGTGATCGACGCGGTCCGTGAGAAGGTCAAGGCCATCTGCAAGAAGCTGCCGGTATACGGCGCTTGATTGCAGTTGCTTGAATAAGAAGCCCGGCTCTTGAGCCGGGCTTTTTTATGCCTGTTCCAATTTGATTGCATTTCAGGTCAGGTCAGGTTGGTAGACCTTGACAAAGCCTTCGCGGATCTTGTCCTCCGGCAGGTCATCGGCAATAAACACAATCACACTTTCCCGCGCCTCGCCTTCGGCCCACTCGGTGTCCCAATCGAAGCCGTAGAGCTTCAGAACGCCCTGAAACACCATGCGCCGGTCTTCCCCGGCGATGTTCAGCACGCCCTTGTAGCGCAGCAGTTGCTTGCCATGGTCTTCCAACAGCTCATTCATAAACTCGCTGAGGCGGTCGATGTCCAGTGGCTGGTCGGTGCGCAGCACCAGGCTGGAGATGCGGTCGATGGACGGCGCCTTGCTCACTGGGCGCAGGCTCATGCCGGCGTTGAGGTTGAAACCGCGCACGTCGAGCAATTGCGCCAGGTCAATCTTGCCGTGTTCCACCACGCGAATCGGCGCTCGGCGGTTGATGCGGGTGAGGCGTTCGCTGAGGGCATCAAAGGTGGCGTCGTCCACCAGATCACGTTTGCTCACCAGCAGGCGGTCGGCAAAACCGATCTGGGCCTGGGCGATGGTCTGGGTCAGGTGATGCTCGGCGTGGGCCGCGTCCACCAAGGTGATGATGCCGTCGAGGATGTAGCGCTCGCGCAGTTCTTCATCAATGAAGAAGGTCTGGGCCACCGGCGCCGGATCAGCCAGGCCGGTGCACTCGATCACCAGGCGGTCGAAGGCGATCTCGCCGCTGTCCAGGCGTTCCAGCAGCAGGTAGAGGGCTTTGGTCAGGTCGGTGTGGATGGTGCAGCACACACAGCCGTTGGACAGGGTCATGACTTGCACCGGCTCTTCGCCCAAAAGCTGGGTGTCGATACCGGCGTCACTGAATTCGTTTTCGATCACGGCGATTTTCAGGCCGTGTTCGGCTTTGAGCAGATGGCGCAGTAAGGTGGTCTTGCCGGCGCCGAGGAAGCCGCTGAGGACGGTCACTGGAATGGGAGAGGACAAAAGAAATTCTCCTTGAAGAAACACTGAAACAAATGTGGGAGGGGGCTTGCCCCCGATAGCAGAGTGTCAGGCACTGATGTGTCACTGATACACCGCTATCGGGAGCAAGCCCCCTCCCACAGGGGAGTTACATTAAATCAACAGCACTTGGGCCCACCCTTGCCACCGTAACGTGCTTCCTGGCGTTCTCGGAAGAACGCCTTGTAGTCCATCATCGGTTTGTCCGGGTGCTTGGTTTGCATATGCTCGACGTAAGTGTCGTAGTCGGGCATGCCGACCATCAGGCGCGCGGCCTGACCGAGGTATTTACCGAGGCGACTGATGTCATTGAACATGGTTGCAATCCTCGATCATGCGTCCGGTACAGCCTGGAACGGGGCTTCTTTATCCGTACGTTCTTTGTTGCCCCAGGCGGCGACACCGACCTTGAGCGCGTAGAACAGGATGCTGAACACCACGAACAGGAACAACACCGTCAGCGTTGCGTTGGTGTAGGCGTTGTAGATCACGTGTTGCATCTGGTCGATGCTCTTGGCCGGGGCCAGGATCTGGCCGTTGGCCAGGGCATCACTGTATTTCTTGGCCAGCGCCAGGAAGCCAATCGCCGGGTTGGCGTCGAACAGCTTGATGAAGCCCGCCGTGGTGGTGCAGATCAGCAGCCAGACAGCCGGCAGCATGGTCACCCAGATGTAGCGTTGGCGTTTCATTTTGATCAGCACGACTGTCGCCAGCATCAGCGCGATACCCGCCAGCATCTGGTTGGAGATACCGAACAGCGGCCACAAGGTGTTGATACCGCCCAGTGGGTCGATCACGCCCTGGTACAACAGGTAACCCCACATCGCCACGCAACCGGCGGTCGCGATCAGGTTGGCGGTCCAGGATTCGGTGCGTTTGAGCGCCGGCACGAAGGAACCGAGCAAATCCTGGAGCATGAAGCGACCGGCACGGGTACCGGCGTCTACCGCCGTCAGGATGAACAGCGCTTCGAACAGGATTGCAAAGTGGTACCAGAACGCCATGGTGTTTTCACCCGGCAACACACTGTGCAGGATCTGCGCGATACCCACCGCGAGCGTCGGTGCACCGCCGGCACGCGCCAGGATGGTGGTTTCACCGATGTCATGGGCCACGGCCGACAGCGCTTCAGGGGTAATTGCAAAACCCCAGCTGCTGACGGTTTGCGCGACGGTCACCACGTCAGTGCCGACGATCGCTGCCGGGCTGTTCATGGCGAAGTACACGCCAGGCTCAATCACCGAAGCCGCAACCATGGCCATGATCGCCACGAACGATTCCATCAACATGCCGCCGTAACCGATGTAACGGGCGTGGCTTTCATTGGCCAACAACTTGGGCGTGGTGCCCGAGGAGATCAGCGCGTGGAAACCCGAAACCGCGCCACAGGCGATGGTGATGAACAGGAACGGGAACAGACCGCCCTTCCACACCGGACCGGTGCCATCGATGAACTGGGTCAGCGCCGGCATTTTCAGGTCTGGCATGGTGACCAGGATGCCGATTGCCAGGGCAATGATGGTGCCGATTTTCAGGAACGTAGACAGGTAGTCGCGCGGCGCCAGGATCAGCCACACCGGCAGGACTGCGGCAACGAAGCCATAGCCGATCAGCATCCAGGTGATCTGGATCCCGGTGAAGGTGAAGGCCTTGGCCCAGACCGGATCAGCAGCAATCTGCCCGCCCAGCCAGATCGAGCCCAGCAGCAACAGCACGCCGATGATCGAGATTTCGCCGATGCGGCCCGGGCGGATGTAGCGCATGTAGATGCCCATGAACATCGCGATCGGGATGGTCGCCATTACGGTGAAGATGCCCCATGGGCTCTCGGCCAGGGCCTTGACCACGATCAGCGCCAGCACCGCAAGGATGATGATCATGATCAGGAAGCAGCCAAACAGCGCGATGGTCCCCGGAATACGGCCCATCTCTTCGCGAACCATGTCCCCCAGGGAACGGCCGTTGCGACGGGTCGACAGGAACAGGACCATGAAGTCCTGCACCGCACCGGCCAGCACCACGCCGGCAATCAGCCAGAGCGTGCCGGGCAGGTAGCCCATTTGCGCAGCCAATACTGGACCGACCAAAGGGCCCGCGCCGGCAATGGCCGCAAAGTGGTGACCGAAAAGGATGTGTTTGTTGGTCGGCACATAGTCCAGACCGTCGTTGTTGATCACTGCGGGGGTGGCCCGCCGTGGATCGAGTTGCATCACGTTATTAGCGATGAACAGGCTGTAGTAGCGATAAGCAACCAGGTAGATGGCCACAGCCGCGACCACAATCCACAAGGCGTTGATCGCCTCGCCGCGGCGCAAGGCCACTACGCCAAGGGCGCACGCTCCTACGATTGCCAGCACCAGCCAGGGTAAGTGGCGTAGCAGGCTATTATTATTTTTCATTTTTATATTCCAGCCAGGGTGGACAGAAAGGACAGCCATCCGGAGTTTAGCGCTGTTGGCCTTAAAGGCCACCCCCCTACGTTGGTCTAGAGCCTTGCAGCGACGAAAAAAGCAGAAAAAACCGCCCGATGATGGCGCAGGGCTACAATCCTTTTATCCACAGAGGGTTTCACCATGACCGAGCAAGCGTCTGACCGCCGCCGTTTTCGCCGGATTGCTTTTGATGCCAAGACCGAACTTCGGCAAAACGGCAACGAATGGCCAGTGAAATTGGTGGATTTATCGCTCAAGGGGCTGCTGGTGCAGCGCCCCGAAGACTGGAAAGGGAACAAGGCGCTGCCGTTCGACGTCGACATACGGCTGGACCCAAATGCCCATATAAAGATGCACGTACGCCTGACCCATGAAGATCATGGTCAGTTGGGATTTGAGTGCAAGGACATCGACCTGAATTCGATCAGCCACTTGCGGCGGCTGATCGAATTGAATCTGGGTCACGAGGAAGAACTCCACCGGGAGTTGGCGGCGCTGCTGGAAACCTGAAAGCACCACACATCAAATGTGGGGCGGTGCTGGTTATTCGAACAACGCATCCAACGCCTGTTCCAAACGCGTGACTCCAATAATCGTGATCCCCGGCGGCGATTCCTTCGGCGCATTGCCCTTGGGCACGATGGCGCGCTTGAAGCCATGCTTGGCCGCTTCCTTCAAGCGCTCCTGGCCGCTCGGCACCGGGCGCACTTCACCGGACAGGCCGACTTCACCAAACACCAACAGGTCGTGAGGCAATGGCCGGTTGCGCAGGCTGGACATCACCGCCGCCATCAACGCCAGGTCGGATGCAGTCTCCAGCACCTTGACCCCGCCCACTACGTTGAGGAACACGTCCTGGTCGTGGGTCGGAATGCCACCATGGCGGTGCAATACCGCCAGCAACATCGCCAGGCGGTTCTGATCCAGTCCCAGCGTGACCCGGCGCGGGTTGGCCAGATGGCTGTCATCCACCAACGCCTGGACTTCCACCAGCATTGGCCGAGTGCCTTCCCACGTTGCCATCACCACGCTGCCAGGAACTTCTTCCTGGGCGCGCGTCAGAAAAATCGCCGATGGGTTGGAGACTTCTTTCAATCCCCGGTCCGTCATGGCGAACACACCCAGTTCATTCACCGCGCCAAACCGGTTTTTCACCGCTCGCAGCAAGCGCAGGCGGCCATCGGATTCGCCCTCGAAATACAGTACGGTGTCGACCATATGCTCCAACACACGCGGCCCCGCCAGTGCCCCCTCTTTGGTCACGTGGCCGACCAGGAAAATCGCCGTGCCGCTCTGCTTGGCATACCGCACCAGCAGCGCCGCGCTCTCGCGCACCTGGGACACGCCGCCCGGCGCCGATTGCAGTTGCTCGGTGAAAATCGTCTGGATCGAGTCGATCACCATCACCTTGGGCTTTTCGATACGGGCCGTGGCGATGATGCTTTCGATGCAAGTCTCGGTCATGACCCGCAACTGATCCTGGGGCAAGCCAAGGCGCCGGGCGCGCATGGCCACTTGTTGCTGGGATTCTTCGCCGGTGACGTACAGCGCCGGCATGCGGCTGGCGATGCTGCACAGGGTTTGCAGCAGGATGGTGGATTTGCCGATGCCGGGGTCGCCGCCGATCAGCACCACCGAGCCGTCCACCAGGCCGCCGCCGAGCACCCGGTCCAGCTCGCCCGAGGCAGTAGAGAAACGCGGAATTTCTTCGACACTGACTTCGGCCAGGGTCTTGATCTGTGCCTGCTGCCCGGTCCAGCCCGCACGACCAGTGGGCGCAGCAGCACCGCCGCTCTCGATCATGGTTTCAGTCAGGGTGTTCCACGCACCGCATTCGCCGCACTGGCCGGCCCACTTGGGAAAGGTCGCGCCGCACTCGGTGCAGCCGTACATGCGCTTGGCCTTTGCCATTTGAGAACCTCCAACCGAAAAACCGCGATGATAGCTCAGCGCGGCGCCGGGGTCCGGATTTCACCGCTGGCCAATCGCGACGCACTGTTGCCGATCGGGTCTTCGGCGTTGAGGTCCGCGCCTTTGGCTTTCAACTCATCCAGCAACTCGACGCGCTTGAACAGGCCGGCATACATGGCGGCCGTCTGCCCGGCGCCGTTGCGTTGGTCGGGGTTGCAGTCGGTGGCCAGCAGGCGCTGGGCGATTTTCAGCTCGCCCTTGAAGATCGCGCCCATCAGCGCGGTGTTGCCACGTTTGTCCTGCACACAGGCGTCGGCACCCGCATCGAGCAAGCGCGCCACAAACGGGCCCTGGCCGTGGTAGGCGGCGAGAATCAGCGCGGTGTAGCCCTTGTCGTCCTGGGTGTTGAGGCTGTAGCCGGAGTCGATAAAGGTGTTGAGCATATCGAGGTCGCCACGGCGGGCGGCGTCGAAGTAATAATCCTGCAACTGGGCCTTGAGGGCTGCCGGCTCGGGGGATTCGGCATGGGCAACAAAGGCCAGCATGACCATCAGTAAACCGATAGAAATACGCATGGGATTCTCCTGCCAAGGGTCGACGCCCCAACCAGCGCGTCGACCGTTACCAACGTCAGTCAGTCAGTTTTTCAGCCAGCGCCTTCACGCGGGTCAGGTCACCCTTGGCGACCTTGGCCACGCCCGTGCCGTACGCCGGGTCCGCTTTGTAGAGGAACGACAGGATGATGTGCTTGCTCTCGTCATCGGTAGTGGCCAGGGAGCCGCCGAAGTTGTCGATCAAGTCCTGCTGCTCTTTCTTGGTGTAGGAGCGATACAGATCACCGGCCTGCTTGAAGTTCTGCTCACGCTGGATCTTCGCCTGCTGGGTGCTGCCCACCAGCGCCGACTGGCTATAGCGCGCGGTTTGCGGCTCTTCCCGTGGCATCAGGCGGCTTGGCTGGTAGTTCACGCCGCTGGTGCTCTTGCCGAAGTTCATCGCGCCATCCTGGTTACCGTTGTTGACGGTGACCCGTGGGGCATTGATCGGCAGTTGCAACGCATTGGCGCCCAGGCGGTACATCTGGGTATCGGCGTAGGAGAACACCCGGCCTTGCAGCAGGCGGTCTTCCGACGGTTCGATGCCCGGCACCAGGTTGGCCGGGGCCATGGCCACTTGCTCGGTCTCCTGGAACACGTTCGCCGGATTGCGGTTCAGCACCATTTGCCCGACTTTGCGCTCGGCCACGTCCGGCCAGATTTTGGTGGCGTCCAATGGGTCGAAATCAAACTTGGCCAAGTCTTCGGGCTTGAGCACTTGCACATACAGGTCCCACTTGGGGAAGTCGCCCTTGTTGATATGGGTGACCAAGTCGTTAGTCATATGACTGTAATCACGCCCCTGCACTTCGGTGACTTGCTTGGGATCAAGGTTCTTGATGCCTTGCAGGCTCTTCCAGTGGAACTTGACGTAGTGCACTTCGCCCTTGGCGTTGATCAACTTGTAGGCATGTACGCCATTACCGTCCATTTCCCGGTAACTGGCTGGCGTGCCGGAGTCCGAGTACAACTCGGTCAGCGTGCGCGTGGCCTCTGGAACATGGGAGAAGAAGTCAAAGCGACGGGAGTCGTCATCCAGGTTGGTGCGCGGGTCCGGCTTGAACGCGTGCACCATGTCCGGGAACTTGATGGCGTCACGGATGAAGAACGTGGGGAAGTTATTGCCCACCAGGTCCCAGTTACCGTCAGCGGTGTAGAACTTGGTGGCGAAACCGCGGGGGTCACGCAGGGTTTCCGGGGAGTGGTTGCCGTGAACCACGGCCGAGAAGCGCACAAATACGGGGGTGGCTTCACCCGCGGCGAAGACTTTGGCCTTGGTCAGGTCGCTGAGGTTGTCGGTTACGGTGAAGGTACCGTGGGCACCTGTGCCACGGGCATGCACCACGCGCTCGGGGATGCGTTCACGGTCGAAGCGCTGCAGCTTCTGGATCAGCTGTACATCTTGCAGCAGCACCGGGCCATTGGCGCCAGCGGTTTGCGAGTTCTGGTTGTCACCGACGGCAGCGCCGTTATCGCGGGTCAGGTTGGCGGCCTGCACCGACAGGGAAAGCAGGCTGGCAGTCGCCAGCACCAGCGCGTGTCGCGCCAGCACTGGCCTGCGGCTCATCGAAATTTTCATCAAGGTTTCCTCTGGTTTTTTTATGCACATTCAGTTGTGCTTGCCAGAGGCTAGTGACCCGGGAGTCAGAAGATAAATAGAAAAACCCCACCAGGGCGATTAAGAAATTAATGTGGTAAGCCACTGAAACAGCGAGTATTTCGCGCGCGATTGATGGCACTTTGCAAACTATTTGCGTTTTAATGTGTCGATTAAAACAGACAGTGTTAGTAGTTGTGTCGCGCAAGCCCACTACGACTGACTTACACTCAGCTCCACCCTTCTAATCTGTAACAAGGAATAACCTATGGGCGTGATCAGTGAGTTCAAGGCCTTCGCGGTCAAAGGTAATGTGGTCGACATGGCCGTCGGTATTATCATCGGCGCCGCTTTCGGCAAAATTGTTTCCTCGTTTGTAGGCGATGTGGTGATGCCGCCCATTGGCCTGTTGATCGGTGGTGTGGATTTTGGCGACCTGGCGATCACCCTCAAGGCGGCTCAAGGCGATGTACCCGCCGTCGTCCTGGCCTACGGCAAGTTTATCCAGAGCGTAATCGACTTCGTGATCGTCGCATTTGCGATCTTCATGGGCGTAAAGGCCATCAACCGCCTCAAGCGCGAAGAGGCCGTAGCACCGAGCCTGCCGCCGACGCCAACCAAGGAAGAGCTGTTGCTGGGCGAGATCCGCGATCTGCTCAAGGCACAGAACGACAACAAGCAGCTCTAACCTGGCCCCGCTTGGAAAAAAGGCGCCTGCTTGAGGCGCCTTTTTTATTACCAGTAGTTTTCCACCGCCACCTGGCCTGGCCGGCGGCTCAGGCTCAGTTGCATGTCGCGCAGCTTGAGCAACTGGCGCGTGTCGTCGACCATCTGCGGGTTGCCGCAAATCAGCACGCGCGAATGCTCCGGGCTCAGCTCGACGCCGGCGGCGCGCTCCAGCTCACCGTTTTCAATCGAGGTGGTAATACGCCCACTCAATGCGTCCGGATAATGCTCGCGGGTCACGATGGGAACGTAGGTCAGTTTGTGGGCGTACTCGGCGAGGTACTCGCGCTCACCCAGCTCCTTGATCAGCGACTGATAGGCCAGCTCCTTGGCCTCCCGCGCGCTGTATACCAGTACGATCCGCTCAAATTTCTCCCAGACTTCGAAGTCCTGCAGGATCGACAAAAACGGCGCGACCCCAGTCCCCGTCGCCAACATCCACAGGTCACGGCCATCGACGAACCGGTTCAGGGTCAAGAACCCCGTCGCCTGGCGCTCCACCATCAAGGTATCGCCCACACGCAGGCGGCTCAGCTCACTGGTGAACTCGCCGCCGGGGACGACAATCGAGAAGAAATCGAGGTGCTCGTCAAACGGCGAGGAGACCACCGAATAGGCGCGCCATACCGTGCTGCCATCCGCCTTGGTCACGCCCAGGCGCACGAACTGACCTGCCGTAAAACGGAACCCCGGATCACGGGTGGTGCGCAGCGTAAACAGGCTGGGGGTCAGCGATTGCACATCGAGCAAGGTCTGGCGGGTAAATTTCTCAGCGCTGGCCGTCATGGGGGGCTCCGTTCTACAGGTGCCCTAGTGTCCCTCAAACTCGCGCACGGAAACACCGGTGGTTTGTAGTGGCATCGCCCAGCGACCAAGTAATGGCAATTTAATGGCTATCTAATCAATTAGCTATTAAGCCCTTTGCCCTGGCTGCAAGCACACTCTAAGTTGATTTGGCACACGCGCTTTAACTCACTAAAAAATCGAAAAAAACCAACTAATCAGTTAAACGACTCATTCAAGGCCATGGATGAAAACTTCTTAAACGCCGTCATGCAAGAGCGAAAATTTCCTCTTGCGCTGTAGCTCTTGTCCTACACTTCCTTCCGTGCAGTTTTGGGAATCAGGACGTATCCCATGTCACACGGAATCCATGGAGAGTTACCAATGGTTAACTGGCGCAACACACGACTTGCCAAGCTGCAAGGCGAGAGCGAGGCCACCAGTCTTTTCGAAATGGCCGTCAATCACACCTACGCACTTGGCTTCCAATACTGTTCCTTTACGATGAGTTCACAGCTACCAAACAACCAAACGAAGCCCATCCAAATCAATAACTATCCAGATGAATGGAACAAGCTGTACAACCAGGCCCACTTCTTTGAAATTGATCCCGTGGTGACACATTGCAAACGCTGTGTATTACCGCTTGTCTGGGAGGAAAAAACCTTTAAAGACTCACCCAACTTGTGGTCTCTGGCCCAATCGTTTGGCGTGCATCGGGGCTGGACCCAAGCTGTGCATGATTTCCAGGGCGTGTTCAGCATGCTGACCCTGGGCCGCAGCAACGGTGAAGTCACTCCGGAAGAACTCTACGAAAAAGCCGGCCAGGTCCTGTGGCTGTGCCATGCTATGCATGCAGTCGTGGCGCGGACTTACGCGGACAGGCCCAGCCTCAACCCTGCTAGCAAATTGACTCCGCGCGAAACCGAAATCCTCAAGTGGTCTGCCATGGGCAAGACGGCCGCAGACATTGCCGCCATCCTGTGCCTGTCCGAACGTACGGTGGGCTTTCATATCTGCAGTTGCTTCAAAAAACTGGGGGTCAACAACAAGATCGCCGCCGTGCTCTGTGCCTCGAAAGCGGGGCTGTTTTAACCGACCGTGAAACACCCCATGTAATCCCCGTGGAAAAAACGTAACATTTACGGCCAATTCTGAGTGCTGAGCAGCCCCCAAGGGTGCCGCCCGTTGTTCACTCAGATGGTTGCGCAGATCACTGCCGAACCCCACCGATTACAGAGCCTCCCCCGCCATGCCCCTGCTCGACAGCCCCTTCGCCCAGCTCGATCTGATCCGCCAGCCAGAACAACACAACGATCCGCTGCAAGCCTTTGATGCCGCCGACGAGTACCTGCTCAGCCACCTGGCCGAACAACAGCCGGGCGCCGCGACGCGTGTGCTGGTGCTCAATGACAGCTTCGGTGCCCTGGCCGCCAGCCTTGAAAGCCAGGTGCAGGTGACCTCCAGCGGCGACTCGTTTCTCGCCGCCCAAGGCCTGGAGAAAAACCTGGTGCGCAATGGCAAGGCGTTTGATGCAGTGACTTTTGTACCTGCCAACCAACTGCCGACCGGCCCTTTTGACCGAGTCCTGATCCGCGTGCCCAAGACCCTGGCACTGCTGGAAGAACAACTGATTCGCCTGCAAGGCCAACTCGCTCCGGGCGCCGAGGTCATCGCGGGGGCAATGGTCAAGCACCTGCCCCGTGCGGCCGGCGAGTTGCTGGAGCGTTACATCGGGCCGATGCACGCCTCCCTCGCGGTCAAGAAGGCGCGACTGCTGATTGCCACTGCGCAGGAACGTCCTGCGGCGGTCTCGCCCTACCCCACCCGCTATCACCTTGAAACACCCGCTATCGAATTGCTCAACCACGCCAACGTGTTCTGCCGTGAAGGCCTGGACATCGGCACCCGCGCCTTCCTGCCGCACCTGCCTAAAGGCTTGGGCAGTGCACGCGTGGCGGACCTAGGCTGCGGCAACGGCGTACTGGCGATTGCCAGCGCGCTGCAAAACCCCGACGCGCAATACACCTTGGTCGACGAGTCGTACATGGCCGTGCAATCGGCCCTTGAGAACTGGCAAGCCGCCCTCGGCGAGCGCAAGGTGGCCGTGCGTGCCGCCGATGGCCTGGCCGGCCAGGAGCCCGATTCCCTGGATGTGGTGCTGTGCAACCCACCGTTCCACCAACAGCAAGTGGTTGGTGACTTCCTGGCCTGGCGCATGTTCCAGCAAGCGCGGGAAGCGCTGGTGGTGGGCGGCGCGCTGTATATCGTCGGCAACCGTCACCTGGGTTATCACAGCAAATTGGCGCGGCTGTTCCGAGGCGTCGAGCAAGTGGCCGCCACCCCGAAATTCGTCATCCTCAAAGCGCGCAAATAAAAAAAGCCCCGCCCTTCCAGAAGAAGAACAGGGCTTGCCCCTCAAGTCAGCAGGCAGCGGGCCGCAAGGCCCGGATCGGGATGTCAGTGAGTGGTCAGGCCGGCCGCATTCATGAACATGCGCATCAGGCTGGCCACGATGAACAAGGCCAGCACACTGCCCGTCCAGATCATCGCCAGCCACCCCAGGCGCCGCCACAACGGCTGTTTCTCGGCCTGTTCGATCTCGTGCAACGTAGGTTTGCCGGACATGCAACGACCCTCCTAGTGGTAACCGTCTTCGTGGGTGACCTTGCCGCGGAACACGTAGTAGCTCCAGAAGGTGTAGCCCAGGATGAACGGGATGATGAACAACGTGCCCACCAGCATGAAGCCCTGGCTCTGCGGCGGTGCGGCGGCGTCCCAGATCGACACGGATGGCGGGATGATATTTGGCCACAGGCTGATCCCGAGGCCGCTGTAGCCGAGGAAGATCAGCACCAGCGTCAGCAGGAACGGCGTGTAGTGCGCGTTACGCGCCACGGCGCGGATCAGCCCGTACATGGTCACCAGCACCAGGATCGGCACCGGTAGGAACCAGAACAGGTTTGGCAGGGTGAACCAGCGCGAAGCGATTTCCGGGTGCGACAGCGGCGTCCAGATACTGACGATGCCAATCACCGCCAACACCACAAACGCCAATGGACGCGCCAGGTTGTGCATCTTCTCCTGCAAGGTGCCTTCGGTCTTCATGATCAGCCAGGTGCAGCCCAAGAGTGCGTAAGCAACGATCAACGCCACGCCGCAGAACATCGTGAAGGGCGTGAGCCAATCCAATGAGCCGCCGGCAAACTGGCGATTGACCACCGGAATCCCGTCGATAAACGCGCCCAGCGCCACGCCCTGGAAGAATGTCGCCGCCAGCGAGCCGCCGATGAATGCCTTGTCCCACAGGTGACGCTTGTGGTCCTTGGCCTTGAAGCGGAACTCGAAGGCCACGCCACGGAAGATCAGCCCGATCAGCATCAGAATCAGCGGCAGGTACAGCGCCGACAACACCACCGAATAGGCCAGCGGAAACGCGCCGAACAACGCCGCGCCACCGAGTACCAGCCAGGTTTCGTTACCGTCCCAGACCGGGGCGACGGTGTTCATCATCACGTCACGGTCGACTTTGCCGGGGATAAACGGAAAGAGGATGCCGATGCCCAGGTCGAAACCGTCCATGACCACGTACATCATGATGCCGAAGATGATGATCACGGCCCAGATCAGCGGAAGATCAATACCCATCTCAATTCCCCTTGTGCTGGATGTGGGCGTGGTCGTCATCGCCACTGTCATCGGCGGCCGACAACGGACGTGCCGGTGTGCGTTTCTGGCCAGGACCGCCATGGGTCGGTTCGCTGCCTTCGTGGGTCTGAGGCCCTTTGCGCACCAGGCGCATCATGTAGCCCAACCCGGCGCCGAACAGCGCGAAGTACACCACCACGAACAACACCAGGGTAATCGTCATCTGCGCCAGGCTATGCCCGGATGAGGCATCCGCCGTGCGCATCAAGCCGTAGACCACCCACGGCTGGCGGCCGATTTCGGTGGTGAACCAACCGGCGAGAATCGCGATCAGGCCGGACGGCCCCATCCACAGCGCCAGGTACAGGAACGGCCTGGACGTGTACATCTTGTCGCCGCGACGCAGCCACAGGCTGAACAGACCGGTGAAGATCATCAGGAAGCCCAGGCCGACCATGACCCGGAACGACCAGAACACGATGGTCGAATTGGGGCGGTCCTCGGGCGGAAACTCCTTGAGGGCCGGCACTTGTTTGTCCAACGAGTGGGTCAGGATCAGGCTGCCCAGGTACGGGATTTCCACCGCGTATTTGGTTTTTTCGGCCTTCATGTCGGGCCAGCCAAACAGGATCAGCGGGGTTGGCTCATTGCCTTTGTTTTCCCAGTGGCCCTCAATCGCGGCAATTTTTGCCGGCTGGTGCTCCAGGGTATTGAGCCCGTGGAAGTCACCGATCACCGCCTGGATAGGCGCGACAATCAGGGCCATCCACATGGCCATCGAGAGCATCTTGCGGATCGCCGGGTTGTCCTTGCCGCGCAGTAAGTGCCAGGCCGCCGAAGAACCGACGAAGAACGCGGTCGCCACAAAGGCTGCGGTGGCCATGTGCATCAGGCGGTAAGGGAACGAGGGATTGAAGATCACCGCCAGCCAGTCGGTCGGAATCACGCGGCCGTCGATGATTTCAAAACCCTGGGGCGTCTGCATCCAGCTGTTGGACGCGAGGATCCAGAACGTCGAAATCAACGTACCGACGGCCACCATCACGGTGGAGAAGAAGTGCAGCTTGCGCCCCACCTTGTTCCAACCGAACAGCATCACGCCAAGGAAACCGGCTTCGAGGAAGAAGGCCGTAAGCACTTCGTATGTCAGAAGTGGCCCTGTGACAGCACCGGCGAAGTCCGAGAAGCGGCTCCAGTTGGTGCCGAACTGATAAGCCATGACCAGGCCCGAGACCACGCCCATGCCGAAGTTGACGGCAAAGATCTTCGACCAGAAATGGTAGAGGTCACGGTAGGTGTCGTTGTGGGTCTTGAGCCACAAGCCCTCCAGCACCGCAAGGTAACTGGCCAGGCCGATGGTGATCGCCGGGAACAGGATGTGGAATGAGATGGTGAACGCAAATTGAATTCGGGCGAGATCTAGCGCCTCCAAACCGAACATAAGTCTTCCTCTGTCAGGTAATACCGGCTGCTGGCGGGAGCCTGCACCCACTGCCCCCACGGATATGGAGTGTGGCGAATTTCAATTCGTTTCTTTTTTTAACCAGCCACGTAGGGATTCTGGCCTTGCGGCCGCCAGATCAATCCCCACGCAGGTTTTGATCTGGATCAAGCATTGCTCAAAGAGTAGTCCCATTTTCTGTGTCCAGTTATGTGGTCTTTTGCCGCGTGACAGCTTGCCTCAGCCCAGATCTTGCAACTATTTGTTACAGCTTGATGATAATCTCGACGCTCCCTCCCGCCTCGACCCGAATTCCCGATGCCTAGTGAACCCGTGTTGCTGTTGCGTCATCACCGCCCTTTCATCGCGTTCTGGCTGGCACGGATTTTCACCGCCAGCGGCTTCCAGATGCTCACCGTGGCCATCGGCTGGAACCTCTACCAACTGACCGGCAACGTGCTGGATCTGGGATTGGTCGGGCTGGTGGAGTTCGTGCCGCGCGTACTGTTCATGCTGCACACCGGGCATGTGGCCGACCGCTATGAGCGGCGCAAGGTCGCGGCGATCTGCCAGACCGTGCAGGCGCTGATTGCCCTGTCCCTCGCCATTGGTGGCCTGACCGGCAACGTGACCCGCGAGATGATTTTTATCCTCGCCTTCCTGCTCGGTGCGGCGCGTTCCTTTGAAATGCCGACCACCCAGGCGCTGCTGCCGAGCATCGTGCCCAGCGCGCTATTCCCCCGTGCGGTGGCGTCTTCACAGTCGGCCCAGCAACTGGCCACCATCGTCGCCCCGGCGCTCGGCGGTTTGCTCTATGCGTTCGGCAGTGTCTGGGTGTATGGGCCCACGGTGGTGCTGTACATCATCGCCTGCGTGCTGACCCTCAACCTGCCCGCCCGCCAGACCCCGCTGAACAAAGGCAAGGCCACCCTGGATTCGCTGCTGGCCGGCATCCGCTTTATCCGCAGCCGCCCGGACATCCTCGGCGCCATCTCCCTGGACCTGTTCGCCGTGCTGCTGGGCGGCGCCACGGCATTGTTGCCGGTGTTCGCCAAGGACATCCTGCTGACCGGCGCATGGGGCCTGGGCCTATTGCGTTCGGCACCGGCGGTGGGCGCGTTGTTGATGTCGTTGTGGCTGGCGCGCTTTTCGGTAGACCGCAAGGTTGGCCGCGTGATGTTCACCGCCGTCGGCGTGTTCGGCGTCGCCACCATCGCGTTCGGCCTGTCCACCTCGTTCTGGTTTTCCCTGGCGGTGCTGGTGGTGCTGGGCGCGGCGGACATGATCAGCATGGTCATCCGCGCCTCCTTCGTGCAGTTGGAGACGCCGGATGAAATGCGCGGGCGGGTGAGTGCGGTCAACGGGTTGTTTATCGGCGCATCCAATCAATTGGGTGAGTTCGAGTCAGGGATCACCGCGCACTGGTTCGGCACCGTGCCTGCCGTTGTGATGGGCGGGATCGGTACGCTGGTGGTGACCGGGGTGTGGATCAAGCTGTTCCCGACGCTGGCCAATCGGGATCGGATGCATGTGCCGGTGGAAGAGCCTGCCTTAAAAACCACCGCCTGACCCGCTAAGACAATAAGATTAATGTGGGAGGGGGAAGCCCCCTCCCACATGGGTTATGCGGTGTGTTTTAGAGCACCTTGTCCAGAGTGATCGGAAACTCCCGAACTCGCTTGCCGGTGGCGTGGTAAATCGCGTTCGCCACCGCCGCCGCCACCCCGACAATGCCGATCTCGCCAACGCCCTTGGAACCGAGGGCGTTGACGATCTCGTCGTGTTCTTCGACGAACACCACGTCAATCTCGCCGATATCGGCATTCACCGGGATGTGGTATTCGGCCAGGCTGTGGTTCATGTAGCGCCCCAGTTGATGGTCGATCTGGGTTTCTTCATGCAGGGCCATGCCGATCCCCCACACCACCCCGCCGAGAATCTGGCTGCGCGCCATTTTCGGATTGACCACACGCCCGGCGGCAATCGCGCTGACGACACGCCGAACTTTGATCGTGCCCAAGTCTTCGTCCACCTGGACCTCGACGAACACCGCCGAATGGGTCGCGGTGGCGTAACCCTCGCGTTTTTTGTCGGGCTCGCTGTCGACCTGAACCTCCAATGCGTCTTCGCCACTGTCCTTCACCAACTGCGCCAGCGACACACTTACGTCCCCCGTGTGCAGGTGACCGTCCTCAAAGCGCACGGACTCGGCGTCCTTGAATACCGGGTAAGTCTGGCGGGCGATGCTCAGCAGTCTGGCGGTCAGCGCTTCGCAGGCTTGTTGCACGGCAGTGCCCACCGAGGACACGGTAAACGAGCCGCCCTGCAGCGGCGCGGTAGGCAGTGAAGAGTCGCCGAGCAGAAAAACCACATCCTCGACCGCCACACCGCTGGCCTGGGCCGCGATCTGGGTCATCACCGTGTAGGTACCGGTGCCGATGTCGGTGGTGGCACTGCTGACCGTCAACTTGCCCTGCGCATCGATGCGCGCCTTGGCACTGGCCTTCATTTGCATGGCCTCCCACACGCCACCGGCCATGCCCCAGCCGATCAGTTGGCGGCCGTCGCGCATGCTGCGCGGCTCCGGGTTGCGCTGCTTCCAGCCAAAACGCTCGGCGCCTTCGTGATAGCACTCGCGCAGGGCTTTGCTCGACCAGGGCTTGTCTTCGTTCTGATTGCGTTCGGCGTAGTTGATCAAGCGCAGTTGCACCGGGTCCATGCCCAGCGCGCAGGCCAGTTCATCCATCGCGCATTCCAGGCCGATCACGCCCAACGCGGCGCCCGGCGCGCGCATGTCCAGGGGCGTGAACACATCCAGCGGCACCAACTTGTAGGTCAGCTGCACGTTGTCGCAGTGATAGAGCATGCCGCTCCATTCCACCACGTGTTCACTGAAGTCCTCGAAACGTGAAGTCTGGCCAATCGCGGTATGCCCCAGCGCCAGCAAGCGGCCGTTGGCGGCGGCGCCCATCTGCAAGCGCTGCAGGGTGCGCGGGCGATAGCCGAAGGTGAACATCTGCTGGCGGGTCAGCGTAACCCGCACCGAGCGCTTGAGCGCCAGGGACGCCATCACTGCCAAGGGCAGTTGGTATTGCGGGCGCAGGCCGGAGCCAAAGGCACCACCGACGAATGCAGCAAAGATACGCACCTGGCTTTTATCCAGGCCGAAAACTTTTTGCACATAGGCCTGGCAGTTCTGCGGCCCCTGGGTCTTGTCGTGGATATGCAGCGTGCCATCCGGCTGATACAGCACAGTGCTGGCGTGGGGTTCCATCGGGTTGTGGTGTTCGATGGGCGTGCTGTAGTGCAGATCGAGGCTGATGGCCGCGTCGGACCATTCGGCCTGGAAGTTGCCGCGGGGTTTGGGCGGGGTTTGCGGCGAGGGATGGGCCAGTTCCTGCTGGGCGAGCAGATCGGTCTCGAAGTCCTCGCGCGCGTAGTCGATGTGCACCAGCGAGCCGGCGTGCCGCGCCAACTCCAGGTTATCGGCGATGACCAAGGCCAAGGGCTGACCGCTGTAGAGCACGCGGTCGTTATACAGCGGGCGAAATGGCGAGCCGTCCGCCGCATCAGCATCCGCGAAGGCATCGTCGTAACTGGCGATTTTCGGGCGGTTGAGGTGATGGATCACGTCCACCACGCCCGGCAGCGCTAACGCCTTGGACGCGTCGATGCTGATAACCCGGCCCTTGGCGATAGTGCTGGACACCACGCTGCCATGCAGCAGGCCATCCTCGGGAAACTCACCGGCGTACCGCGCCTGGCCCGTGACCTTGAGCAGACCGTCGACACGGTCCAGGGGTTTTCCGATAGCGGTCATGGCTGTTCTCCTGCGACGGCGGCGTCGCTGAGCGCACGGATAATTGCGCGGCGCGCCAGCTTGATTTTGAAGCCGTTGTGTTCCAGTGGCTCGGCGTCTTGCAGCAGCGCGTCGGCGGCGTTGCTGAAGGTTTCGCGGCTGACGGCCTGGCCGATCAGCGCGGTTTCTACCGCACGGTCGCGCCAGGGTTTGTGGGCCACGCCGCCCAGGGCCAGACGCGCGTCGACGATGGTGTCGCCGTCCAATTCAAGGGCGGCGGCGACAGACACCAAGGCAAAGGCGTACGACGCACGATCACGAATCTTCAGATAATGGCTGTGACGCGCCAGGTGGTCGGCGGGCAATTCAATCGCCGTGATCAGCTCATCGTCAGCCAGCAGGTTGTCGCGCTGCGGGGTATCGCCGGGCAACCGATGGAAATCCGCGAACTCGATGACGCGTGCGCCGCCACGGCCTTCGACATGCACCCGCGCTTGCAACGCGGCCAAGGCGACGCACATGTCCGACGGATGCGTGGCCACGCACTGCGCGCTGGCGCCGAGAATGGCGTGGATACGGTTCAGGCCGGTACGCGCCGGGCAGCCGCTGCCGGGTTCGCGTTTATTACACGGCACCGTGGCGTCGTAGAAGTAGTAGCAACGGGTGCGTTGCAGCAGATTGCCACCGGTACTGGCCATGTTGCGCAACTGCGGCGAAGCGCCTGCGAGAATGGCTTGGGACAGCAGCGGGTAGCGCGCTTCGATCAGCGGGTGCCAGGCCAGGTCGGCGTTGCTCACCAGCGCGCCGATCAGCAGGCCGCCGTCGGCGGTTTCTTCAATCTCATGCAGCGGCAGGCCGGTGATATCGATCAGGTGCTCGGGGCGGCTGATGTTTTCTTTCATCAGGTCCAGCAGGTTGGTGCCACCCGCAATAAAGCGCGATGCGCCGCTGGCCAGGTGTACGGCCTCATGAACGTCGGCCGGTTTGCTGTAGTGGAAGGGGTTCATTGCTCACCTCCCAGGCCGTCTTTGATGGCATCGCGAATATGGGTATAGGCGCCGCAGCGACACAGGTTGCCGCTCATCAGCTCCTGGATCTGGGCGGTGTCGTGGGCACGGCCTTCATTGGCCAGGCCGACGGCGGAGCAGATCTGGCCGGGGGTGCAATAGCCGCACTGGAAAGCATCGTGTTTGATGAAGGCTTGCTGCATGGGGTGCAACTGGTCGCCGTTGGCCAGGCCTTCGATGGTGGTCAGTTCGGCGCCGTCGCACATCACCGCCAGGGTCAGGCACGCGTTAATGCGTTTGCCATCGCGCAACACCGTGCAGGCGCCGCATTGGCCGTGGTCGCAGCCTTTTTTGCTGCCGACCAGGTCGAGTTGTTCGCGCAGCAGGTCCAGCAACGTAGTCCAGGGCAACACGTCCAGTTGGCGATCGTGACCATTCAAGGTCAAGCGTATGGAGTGGGCGACGAACGGTTGGGCCGCCGCGCCATTGGGGTTCGCGCTCATAAACACCTCACGGGTTGGTGTACATCCGCGGCGTTCAGGAAAGTCGCCGTCTCAGGGGTACGACTTCCCGGGGTTTTGAGCGTTCAAGCGGATTGATCAGCGGATATTGAGCAGGGTTTTCAGGGTATTGCGCGGGGGATTGATCGAGGAGTTGCTGTATTCGAACCAGCCTTGGGCCTCGACATTCAGGTCGAATACATAGATGTAGCCCATCAAGGTGCCCGCGCCATTGCAGGTCTCGCTGACGTTGCCGACCTGGCACACCGGCGTGCGCTGGCCATTGAGCACCGCGCCGTTGAACAGGCCGACAGGGTTGTTGCCCAGGCCCACTTCCATCACCGACACCTTGGTTGGCCCACGGTGCGTGCACATCTGCGTGGTGCTGGTGCGCTCCGGGATGGTTTCGGTGCACTTGGCCGACTCGACCTTGAATACGCGCACTTCGCTCAAGGCCGGTGCAGTCGCGCCCCACACCGGTGCCGTACCCAGCCACAGGCCGAGACAAGGGATCAGAGCTAGACTCCACGCGGTGGCTTTTTTCATGCTGTCGATGACCCGCTATTGAACGTCGGCGCAGTATGCCTCAAGGCCATGCGCCATACAGCCTCGGCTGCTGGTATGATGCGCCGCTTTTTCCGATCCTCTCTGAAACCAAAGGCGCTTGGCGCAGTTTGTGCTTTGACTTAGAGGTCAACAAATCACGACGCAAGATAGCGTCACAGGGAGCAGGCATGCTGGAAAAGCTGTTTCAACTCAAGGCACACAACACGAACGTGCGCACCGAGATTCTCGCGGGCATCACGACATTCCTGGCCATGGCCTACATCCTGTTCGTGAACCCGAGCATCCTCGGCGAAACCGGCATGGACAAGGGCGCGGTGTTCGTCGCGACCTGCCTGGCGGCCGCCATCGGTTCGACCGTCATGGGCCTGATCGCCAACTACCCGATTGCGCTTGCGCCGGGCATGGGCCTCAACGCCTTCTTTACCTACACCGTCGTGCTGCACATGGGCCATACCTGGCAAGTGGCGCTGGGTGCGGTGTTTATTTCGGCGGTGCTGTTCTTCCTGCTGTCGATCTTCCGCATCCGCGAGTGGATCATCAACGCCATTCCCCTGCCCCTGCGCTCGGCGATTGCCGCCGGTATCGGCCTATTCCTGGCGCTGATCGCGCTGCACAACGCCGGCATCGTAGTGAGCAACCCGGCGACCATGGTTGGCTTGGGTGACCTGAAACAACCGGCACCGATTCTCGCCACGCTGGGCTTCGTACTGATCGTTGCGCTGGAAGCCCTGGCCGTACGCGGTGCGGTACTGATCGGCATCCTGGCAGTCACCATCGCCTCCATCGTGCTGGGCTTCACCCCGTTCATTGGCGTGACCTCGATGCCACCGTCCCTGGCCCCGACATTCCTGCAACTGGATATCAAAGGTGCGCTGGATATCGGCCTGGTCAGCGTGATCTTCGCCTTCCTGTTCGTGGACCTGTTCGATAACTCCGGCACCCTGATCGGCGTCGCCAAGCGCGCCGGCCTGATGGGCAAGGACGGCCACATGCCGAAAATGGGCCGCGCCCTGATCGCCGACAGCACGGCCGCCATGGCCGGCTCGCTGCTGGGTACCTCGACCACCACCAGCTACATCGAATCGGCCGCAGGCGTGAGCGCCGGTGGCCGTACCGGCTTGACCGCCATCGTGGTAGCGATCCTGTTCCTGCTGGCCTTGTTCTTCTCGCCACTGGCTGCCAGCGTTCCGGCCTACGCCACCGCGCCGGCGCTGCTGTTCGTAGCCGTGCTGATGACCTCGGGCCTGGCGGAAATCGACTGGGATGACATTACCGTTGCAGCGCCGGTGGTCATCACCGCCCTGGCGATGCCCTTCACATACTCCATCGCCAACGGCATCGCCTTCGGCTTCATCGCCTGGACCGCCATCAAGCTGCTTTCGGGCCGCTACCGTGAGCTGAACCCAGCGCTGGTGATTCTGTCGATTCTGTTCGTGATCAAGCTGGGCTGGTTCAACGCATGACTTTTGACGCCGCAAGCTACACCGCTCAACTGCAAGACAAGGTCACGCGCTTGCGTGACCTGCTGGCGCCGTTCGACGCGCCCGAGCCGCAGGTCTTCGACTCACCGCTGCAGAACTTCCGCCTTCGGGCGGAGTTCCGGCTGTGGCGCGAAGGCGGGGATCGCCACTACGCGATGTTCTCCCAGGACGACAAGCGCACGCCGATCCTGATCGAAGAATTCCCGATTGCCAGCCAACGCATCAACCAGTTGATGCCGCAGCTCAAGGCCGCCTGGCAAGCCAGTGCCGCCCTGAGCCACAAGCTGTTCCAGGTGGAGTTCCTCACCACTCTGGCCGGCGATGCGATGATCACGCTGTGCTATCACCGCCCGCTGGACGAGCACTGGCAAACGGCTGCGAACAAGCTGGCAACTGACCTGAACGTGAGCATCATCGGCCGCTCCAAGGGCAAGCGCGATGTGATCGGCCACGACTACGTGGTGGAAAAACTCGACGTGGGCGGGCGCACCTTCAGCTACCGCCAACCCGAAGGCGCCTTCACCCAGCCCAACGGCACAGTGAACCAGAAGATGCTCAATTGGGCATACGAAGCACTGGGCGATCGCCCGGATGACCTGCTGGAGCTGTACTGCGGCAACGGCAACTTCACCCTGCCGCTGGCCACCCGCGTACGCAAAGTACTGGCCACCGAAATCAGCAAGACCTCGGTGAATGCAGCCCTGAGCAACCTCGATGAAAACGCGGTGGGTAACGTCACCCTGGTGCGCCTCTCTGCCGAAGAGCTCACCCAGGCACTGAACGAAGTGCGCCCGTTCCGTCGCCTGCACGGCATCGATCTGAAGAGCTACGAATTTGGCAGCGTCTTCGTCGACCCGCCCCGCGCCGGCATGGACCCGGACACCTGCGAACTGACCCGTCGCTTCGACAACATCCTGTACATCTCCTGCAACCCGGAGACACTCGCAGCGAATATCGCGCAACTGCATGACACGCACCGGATCACCCAATGTGCAATGTTTGACCAGTTCCCGTGGACGCACCATATGGAGTCCGGGGTGTTATTGACCCGGCGGTAATTCCACGTCCTCGGGTTCTTTCTTGCGCGGTCGGCCGCCCTTCTTGCCATTGGCTCGGGCGGCGGCGGATTTGGCAGCACTGCTTTTGCGACCGTTGCGGGACGCTACCAGGCTGGTGGCCAAGTCCATCAACGGCTTGCTTGTGGCAATCAGGCCAGTGATCGAGACATCCAGATCCCGGGCTTCACAGCAAAGCGCCTTGCCACCAAAGCCGACCTCCAACTGCTGAAAATCCTCCAAGCAAAATCCCTTGAACTCCGGCAGACCAGCCACAGGCAGCACGACGCGACTGCCGTCGCTGAAGCCAATGGAGATGCAGTTGTCTTCGTAACGCACATTGCTGGCGTTGGCGTGCAGACGCTTGAGCTTGCGCCCACGGGCGATTGCCTTGTCGACATCAGCTTCGGTGAGCGGTACATAAGGTACGACTTTGGCTTTTATGATTTTCATAAATTGATCCCCACGCAATCCGGTGCTCTTACCAGATTCAAGATTGTCCGTTGCTCGATTACGTCATGCCAGGCGTTTGCGATGACGTAGACACCAGGCCGAATGATCAACCTAGGAAGCACTTCACCCGCGTCCCAGTCCCAGGAATGATTTTCCAGGCAGACCGTTTGCAGGTTTTCCCACCACATCCTGCGGGCCCGCGCCAAGTAATGCCGCTGCATCATCGCCTCGCGTATCTCGTTCAGAACCGCCGTGGGTGGCCGCCTCCGGTCAGGCTCAACATCCCACAACTCCACATCCCCATTCAGAAAACTGAAACGAAAGCGTGCATCCCAGCCCTTGCCCCTGACATGCACATGAGGCGGGCAATGCTCATCCCTGAGAAAGACCGAAATTACATATCCCTTGTAAGCCGCTACTCTCATCGTAACCCATCCGTTAGGTTATTTTCCGTCAGGTAACAGTTTTCCCAGTGGCACCCGACAACCGGCTCCCAACTTCCGGAGCTTTTTCACAGACTAGTGACGATAAAAAACCCGGCGAATGCCGGGTTGTAACCACTCATGCCGAGGGCTGGAAATACCCCGCCAACGCCCGCAAGTCCTGCTCGCTGAGTAACCCCGCGTAATACTTCAACTGAATCCGCGCCAGCAAATACGCATGCCGCGCATTCGCCAGGTCACGGCGGGCGGTGAACAGTTGTTGTTCGGCGTCGAGCACGTCGAGGTTGACGCGCTCGCCGCCACTGACGCTTTTCTTCGTCGCGGTGACCAATGCCGTGGCGGAGCTGACGGCCATTTCATAGGCGCGCACTTTCGCCGCGCCACTGGTGTTGAGGTTGAACTGTTTGCGCAACTCCACCAGGGTGGCCGAGGTTTGCGCGTCCAGTTCGTACTGGGCCTGGCTCAACTGATTGCCTGCCTGACGGGTAGACGCCGACACCGAACCACCGGCGAACAGCGGCAAGCTGACCTGGATGCCGACGCTGTTGGTGTCGTACTTCTGGTTGTAGCTGCTTTCCGAATCGGAGCTGGTCTGGCGGCTGCTGGCGTACAGGCTGACCTTGGGCAGGTGCCCGGCACGTTTGCGCTCCACTTCGTAGGCCGCCACGTCCAGCGCGTGATGCTGGGATTTGAGCTCGGGGTTGTTGACCATGGCCATTTCCCGCCAGGCCTCGAAACGGTTCGGCTCCAGGGGCGGGATGTCGAATTGACGGGTCAGCGGCGCCAGCGCCTCGATCTGCAGCGGTTGGCCGACAATGGCTTCCAACTCACGCAGGGCACTGTCCTGGGCGTCCAGGGATTCGATTTCTTCGGCCTGGGCCAGGCTCAGGCGCGCCTGGGTTTCCAGCACATCGGTGCGCGTGCCTTCGCCACCTTTAAGCAGGCGGTCGTTGAGTTGCAGGCGTTCGGCAAATGCGCGCTTCTGGGCGCGGCTCAGTTCGATACGTTCCTGGGCCAGCAACGCCTGGCTGTAGGCGCTGAGTACCCGCACCGCCAGTTCCTGGCTCTTGCCGCGAAAGCGCTCATCCGCCATCAGCGCCTGGGCCGTGCCTTGGCGAAACCGCGCATAGGCTTCGTAATCCAGCAGTGGTTGTTGCAAGGTCAGGGTCGAAGCATAGCTGCGGTAGTCGCGGTCGCTGGTGACATCACCCGCCGTCACTTCAGATTCGTTGCGAGAGTTGTTGTAGCTCCACGACAGATTCGGCAGCAACGCCGCGCGGCCGATCACGCGATTTTCTTCACCGGCCTCACGCTCCTGAATGGCGGCCTGAAAGGTCGGGTCATTGCGCAAGGCCAGATCGTACGCATCCAGCAAACCCAGCGCCTGCGCCGCGGGTGTACAGCCCAAGCACAGGGTAAACAGCAGCGCCTTCATTCTTCCACCAGGGCCATATGGGTGCGGTCCAGCAAGGGTTTGAACAGGTAGTTGAGCATCGAGCGCTCACCGGTCTTGACGAAGGTTTCCACCGGCATGCCGGGGCGGATCTGTACGCCGTCGAGTTGTTGCATGCCCGCCGCACTGACCTGGGCACGCAATGTGTAGTAAGGCTCGTCCGTGCGCTCATCGACCTGGCGGTCGGCGGATACCAAGGTCACCTCGCCCGCCACCCGTGGCGTGGTGGCCTGATTGAAGGCCGAGAACAGCAACTCCACCGGCAAACCGGGGTGCACTTTGTCGACCATCTGCACCGGCACCCGTGCTTCCACCAGCAGCGGCTCGCCCTGGGGCACGATGTCCATCAGCGCCTGGCCGGGCTTGATCACGCCACCTTCGGTGTACACGTCCAGCCCCACCACCACGCCGGACGCGGGCGCGCGTACCAGGCTGTTGGCCAGCTCGAATTCGGCCGACGCCAGGCGATTGCGCAGGTCGTCGCTGCGGGTGCGGGTGTCGGCCAACTGGCCGCGCAGGTCTTTCTGGAAGTCTTCGCCGAGCTGGCGGATGCGCAGGCGCAGTTCAAGCACCTGGCGCTGCAACTGGCCGATGCGGCCGTAGTCTTCGGCGATGGTGCCGTCTACCTGGGCGTACAGGCGCTCGCTGTCGAGCAGGCGATTGCGCGGGATGTAGCCGTCGCGCGCCAGTTCGCGCAGGCCTTGCAGTTGCTCATTGAGCGCCGCCCGTTGCTGCAACTTGCTCGCCTGGGAATCGCGCGTGCCGCGCAACTGCGCTTCGGCCCCGGCGATGGTCTCGCGCAGGCCTTGCTGCTCGGTGGCCAGCGACTGGGCGCGGCTGTTGAACAGTTGCCGTTGCAGCTTGAGGGTGTCGGCCGCCTCCGGTTCGTTCAGCAGTTCAGGGCCGAAGGTGATCGCAGGCAACCCTTCGCTTTCCGCGCTCAACCGCGCTTCGCTGGCCAACGACGCCAGGTACTGGCTGCGCAGCGACTGCATCTGCCCGCGCAACGGGGTTTCCTTCAAGCGCAGCAACACTTGACCGGCGTTGACCACCTCACCGTCGCGCACTTCGATACGCTCGACGATGCCGCCGGTAGGGTGCTGCACGGTTTTGCGATGGCCCGAAACCATCACCTTGCCGGACACCGCCACACCCTTGTCCAGCGGCGCCAACGCCGCCCAGCCGACAAACCCGACAAATCCGCCGAGCACCAGCAGCCAACCCAGGCGCGAATATTGTTTGTCATCCAGCGCCAGCACGTTATTGGGCGCGTCGCTGACCAACACCGGTTTACTCATGTTCATGCCTGTTTTCCTTCACCGAGGCGGTAACTCATGCTCATGGTCGACACCGGTTTGCTGGCTGCGGGTTTGTGCCGCGCTTCCAGCACCCGCGCCGTGGGGCCGAAGGCCTGCAATTGGCCATCCTTGAGGATCAGCAGTTGGTCGGTCAGGCTCAGCACATTGGCTTTGTGGGTGATCAGAATCACGGTGCGACGCTGCTGCTTGAGCTGGGCGATGGCCTGGAGCAAGGCCTGCTCGCCCACTTCGTCGAGGTTGGCGTTGGGTTCATCCAGCACGATCAGCGCGGGCAAGCCATAGAGGGCACGTGCCAGCGCCACCCGTTGTTTCTGCCCGCCGGACAGGCCTGCGCCGCCCTCCCCCAACACCGTGTCGTAGCCTTGGGGCAGTTGCAGGATCAGTTCATGCACGCCGGCCATTTGCGCGGCGGCAAGGACGTTGTCGGCATCCAGCTCGGCAAACCTGGCAATGTTGTCGGCGATGCTGCCGGCAAACAGTTGGATGTCCTGGGGCAGATAGCCGATGTGCGGGCCGAGTTGCTGCTTGTCCCACTGGGTCAGGTCGGCACCGTCCAGCCGCACCTTGCCGGCCAGCGGTGCCCAGGCGCCCACCAGCACCCGCGCCAGGGTGGACTTGCCGCAGCCCGACGGCCCAATCACACCCAGCACTTCACCCGCTGGCAGATTAAAGCCAAGGTTGGCCAGCGCCGGCCGACGGCTGCCGGGGGCGCAGGCGCTGACCTGCTCGACACTCAACTGCCCCTTGGGCACCGGCAGGCTCATGCGCGCCGGGCGCGCTGGGTTGTCCGCTAACAGCTTCGATAGCCGCTCAAACGCCAGGCGCGCCGAGCCCCATTGCTTCCACACGCCGATCAGTTGGTCGATGGGGGTGAGCACCCGGCCCATCAGGATTGAACCGGCAATCATCATCCCCGGCGTGATGTCGCCCTGCACCGCCAGCAACGCGCCCAGGCCCAGCACCAGCGACTGCAACGCCAGGCGCACGCCCTTGGACCAGGCACTGACGGCGGCGGTCTTTTCACTGGCCAGGTTCTGCTGTGCGAGAAATGCCTGGTGCTGGCTGAACCAACGCCCGCGCAAGGTGGCAAGCATGCCCATGGCTTCGATGGTGTCGGCATTGCGCAGGTTGGCGCTGGCCTGCTGGCTGGTGCTGATGGACAGTTGGCTGGCCTGGGCCATCGGTGCCTGGCTGACATGGTGATTGATCCACGCCAGGGCAATCAAAATCACCGCGCCGCCCAGGGCCAGCATGCCGAGCCAGGGATGGAACAGGAAGATCACCAGCAGGTACACCGGGAACCACGGCGCATCGAAGAACGCGAATAACGCCTGGCCGGTCGCGAACTGGCGCAGCGTGGTCAGGTCATGCAGCGCCTGCCCCGCCGCCTGCCCCGACGCCTGGCTGCCGCCCTTGAGTTGCGCCTCGAACGCGGCGTCGTATACGCGCTGGTTCAAGCGCATGTCCATCTGCGTGCCGAGGCGGATCACCACCTGGCTGCGCACCCACTCCAACGCGCCCATCAGCCCGAACAGGCCGAGGATCATCAGCGTCAGCATCAACAGGGTCATCTGATTGCCGGAGGCGAGCACCCGGTCATACACCTGCAACATGTACAGCGCCGGGGCGAGCATCAGCAGGTTGATCACCGCCGAGAACAGGCCGATGTTGAAGAAGCCACTTTTATAGGCCGTGAGGGCGGCCAGGGTTTCGTTGCCGGCGTGGCGCATCTGGAGGTTCTCGTGGGGTTAAGCGTGCAGCGTCGCCGCGTTGACAGGCGATACGACGCTGCGCAGAATTCGGCACCGCCGTCGCCGGAAGAGTTAGAAGGCTTGGGCGACGGCGGTGTGTCATGCGGCGAATGGGAGAGCGATCTTCCATTCGCTTTTTTCATGCAGCAGCCGGCTCAGGCGGCGAGTGCCCAGTCCTGGGCCACGTCTTGCACACCCACCAGGGCAACGTCGCTGGACACTGCGCTGGCGTGTGCCGCCAGGCCCGCAGACACTTCGTCGAAGGTGCTGGCAGTGGACAGGCCAAAGTCGTCGAGCAGGTTGTTGAGCACGGTTTCCAGGGCGGCGGTATTGCCCTGCATCAAGCCGTAGATCACGCTTTGGACCTCGTTGCCCGCCCGGCCTGCACCCTCGGCGGCGCTCAGGTCGAGGCCGTTGAACGCGACTTTGAAGTCGCTCAGGCTGAAGTCGCTGCCACTGCCGCCGCCCAGGCCTGTGCCCAGTTGCACATTATCCAGGTCGCCCCACAGGTAGTGGTTCAGGTTGCTGCTGGCGGGCAGCGACGGGTTGAACACATAGTGCAGGCCATTGCTGGTGTCGCTGTCGGCGATGAACGCGTACTCGGAGTTGTTGGCGCCGTGGGTCGAATACTGATCGCCGCTGAGGGTGCCGTTGCTGAAACCACCCGTGTTACTGGTGCCGTGACCTGCGGTGTTGAACCCCACCGCCCAGGCACTCAGGTAGTCCGATACCGACAGAGAACCCAGGCCCGAATCGTAGCTAACAGAAATAGTCATCACTGAACCTCGTTAAACAACGTTTTTGATGAACACGCCGGTGCGGCGTGCCTTTTTGCCCACCCATGGGCAAAACCGTTAATCAGCTGCCTGCGCACGCTGATCAGAATTTGTATTCCAACATTCCGCTCAGGGTTCGCCCGCGTGCCAGGCTGAGGTTGTTGGCGTCGCCCATGGCAACGAAATAGGCTTCATCGGTGGCGTTTTCCAACGCCAGGGCAATGTTCAGTTGATCCGTCATCCAGTAACTGGCGTACAGGTCATAGAGCGTGTACTTGGGCCACATCGCCTGATCCATCAGTTCGTAGCCCTGCTGATTGAGGTTTTCGCCGTTGCCCGAGCTGTAGCGCACACGTACACCGGTATCCAGGCGTTTTTCCAGAAAGCGCGCACCCAGCGTCAGCGAGCCGCGATCGGCAGGCATGTATGTGGCGTTACCCATGATTCGCCCGCAGCTTTCCTGGTTGTTGGCGACGTCGTCATCCAGCACTTCATAAGTGGTGACCGGCCGTATGCTGATGCGCCCATCCGGCAGTGTGAAACGCTCCAGGCGCGTGGTTCTGGGCCCGGTGGTCTTGGCGCCGCCCATGTAGTAGTTCTTCGAGCAGAACTCATTGCTGCCGATCATGTGGGTGTAGCTGAGGTTAGCGTATGCGCGCCCCATGTCGTAATTGAGCTGGTATTCGACCCCGCGAAAGCGCGTCGGGTTGGTGTTATTGACGTACGCCATGGTCCCGAGAAATCCACCCACCTGGGTTTCCGGCAAGCTGACGCTGGTGTTGAGGAAAGAGAAGTTTTCAATCCGGGTATCGAAGTAAGCCACTTTCATGCCGAGGCGATCGTCACTGAAGAACAAGCCTTCCTTGAAGACATTCATGCCCACTTCCCAATCCCGCGATTCTTCAGGCTTGAGGTACGGGTTGGGGAAGACGCGCTCTCCCGAACCGCCGCTATGGGGGCGGCCGGTCATGAAGGTTTCGGTGACCGCCGGTGGCCGCCAGCCCTTGCCCCAACGGGTATAGAGTTGCAGCCAGTCCAGGCCCGGTTTCACCGCGAGACCGAAGGTGGGGGAAAACTGGCCTTCTTCACGGTCAACCTCAATCACTTCCGCGACACGCCTGGCGCCGACGAGGCTGTTGTAGAAGCGATCACGCCGGTACAGCGTCATGCCGGTTTCGCCTTCAAGCCGATAGCGGTCATAACGCAGGCCCGCATCCAGGGTCAGCCAGCCGCCATATTCGTACTGCGCGTTGTTGAACAGGCTGGCGATGGTGCGTTTGCCTCCTGGAGTACTGCCCTCTGCGTAAGGCAACAAGCCCAGGTTGTTGGTGGCTTCAACTTTGTTGGTGCGTGGCTTGAACTCGTCCTGATACAGCTCCACACCGTAATTCCAGGTGACATGCCCTCGCTCGCCGAAATCAAACCGCGAGGTGTTGTCACCCTGCAGGCCCCAGGTGTCGGTCTGGAAGTGATCGGTGTAGGCACCGACGTAGTTACCGGTGCCTGGCGACGACTGGTTGGGGCTATTGCCGCGATCCATCTGGGTGGTGACGTAATAGAGCTTGGCCTTGAGATCGATCAGCGCGTTGTCCGGGCTGTAGCTGTAGTCCAGCGCAATGTTTTTCGCATTGAGATTGTTTTTGCTGGTGCGCACGTAATAGGTGCTCTGAAGGTCATCGGCGATATAGCCCCAGGCATCGTTACTGTCGGTGTCGCTTTCCAGGTAGCTCAACTGCACACGCTGGTCGTTGGGCAAGTTCAGGCCGAACTTGACGATCTGCGAGCGGGTCACGCTGCCGGTGTCACCGACTTCGCTGTTCAACCAGTCGTCGAAGGCCGCCGGGGCGTACTTTCGGGCCCGCAGGTTGGTGCCCAGGTTGTCGTCGTTGTGCTTGCCGGCGCGGTAGTTGCCAAAATGCCGCTCGCTGTAGCCCAGCAACACATCGCCGCGCTCATCGCCAAAGGCGAATACGCCGCTGCCGTTGAAGTCGGTGCCGTTGCCCAGCTCGCCGATACCGCTGCCGGCACGCAGGCGGCCGCCGTACTCCTTGCCGTCTTTGAGAAACTCACTGGCATCCAAAGTCTTGAACGAGGCAATTCCGCCCAACACCGCTGCCCCGCCCTGCCCCGACTGGCTGCCCTTGTCGATCTCGATGCTGGAGATGAACTCCGGGTCGATCAGCATGGTGCCGTTGCGTTGCTGGTGGCCATTGACGTTGAAGTTCTGGCGCATGCCGTCGATGTTCATGTTCACGCGGCCGTAGTCCTGCACGCCGCGAATGTTCACCGAGAGGCCGGGGTCGCGCTGGTTCACTGCGGTGTAGACGCCGGCGGTTTCTTCAAGCATGTCGGCGGCGTGACGGGGCGGGCGTTTATCGATCATGTCACGGCTGATCACCGCCACGGACTTTGGGGTCTGGTACACCCAGTCGCTGGCCTGGCCGTTGGTGTTGCCGGTGATGGTGGTGGTGCCAACGGTCATGGCGCCGTCGTGATCATCGCTGACGCGGTTGAGGGTCACCTGGCGCTCGCTGGTAAAGCGATATTCCACCGGCGCGGCACCGAGCAAACGGCCCAGGCCTTCCTGAACGCTGAAGCTGCCTTTGAGCGCGGTGCTGCTCAAACCTTGCAGGCGCGGGCTGTCGAACAGCACCTGCAAACCGGCCTGGTCGGCAAAGGCCAATACGGCACTGCCCAAGGACTGCGCAGGAATATCGAACGTCAGCACGGCGGGCTGGGCCGCGCCCACTTGAGGCGCCGCCGCGTACACGGGTGCCGTTGCGGCGAACAGGCCCAAGTGGATGACCAGGGCTAACCGGCTACCGGTGATACGCCCCTTGGTGAGTGCTGACATTTCTGGCTTTCCCTACGCTGATCGTATTTTTGTTTATGCGAATGCTTCTCACATAGCAAGACGTACGAGGCACAGGAAGTCAGTAAGGTTTTTTTAATAGTTTTTGTGCGAGGGGTTTCAAGCGGGTGAGAGCGCGACTCCCACCGGGTCATCAGTAGATGAGGCTGAGGCCTGCCAGGTCCAAGCGTTGCACCTGGAGTTCCTGAGTCAGGGTGCCGAGGGCCGTATCGAGCATGTCGAGGCGGAACACACCGCTGACTTCACGCTCGCCCAGGTCGGAATGGGTCAACACCACCTGGCCGGGCCGGTAGCGGTTGAGTTGTTCAATGACCTTGGCCAGCGGCTGGCGATCAAAGATCAACACGCCGCGCCGCCAACTGGTGGCACGGTCGACATCAAATTGATCCAGGGGCACGATGCCCTGTTCGGGGCTGAAGCGCGCGGCCTGGCCCTGCTTGAGCACATGATCGCTCGGGCCGTTTTTCGGTGTGGCGTGCAGGGAGACTTCAACGCTGTGTTGCAACACGCCGACCCAGCCGTGGCGGTCGTCCTCGCGCTGCACCACAAACCGCGTGCCCAACGCCTGCGTCTGCCCGCCGGCGCTCTGCACCACGAAAGGCCGGGTTTCCTTACCCACCATCGGCGCCACGTCAAAAATCGCCGAACCCTGGATCAGGCTGATGCGCCGCTGCACGCCGTCGTAGTCCAGGCGGATGGCGCTGGCGGAATCCAGCTCCACCGTGCTGCCATCGGCCAGGTGCACGGTGCGCACTTCACCTTTTTGGGTGACGTAATCGGCCTGCATGCGCAGCCAGGCGTCCGGCCCGCGCACCCAGCCCACGCCGGCCACCACCACAACCAGCGCCACCGCCGCCGCACGTTGCCACGGCCTGCGTCGCGGGGTTCGGCGCACCGGCGGCATCGCCGACGACGGACGCTGGCGATGCGCCGGTTCGTCCTTATGCACCTCGCCCAACGCCGCCCAGGTCCGCTCGGCATAACGCAACGCCCCTTCATGGCGGCTGTCGCAGGCGATCCACTGGCGCAGCTCGGCCTGCTCCTGGTCGGTCAGGGCACCGGCGTGCAGGCGCACCGCCCAATCGGCGGCCGCCTCGGTAATGCTGTGCTGCTGCGGACCCTGGCTATTCACGTGTGAATCTCGAATTTTTCGTTATATAACGCTGTGACGTCTGACCTGGCAATTTTCCGTAATTCATTCGTCGGATGGCGTCACCTCACCGTCCTGCAAGCGCTGCATCACGTACGCCAATGCCTTGGCCAGGTGCTTTTGCACGGAACTGTCGGAGATGTCCAGGTGCCGGGCAACCTGGGCGTGGGTCATGCCCTCTATACGGTTCAGACGGAAGATCTGCTGGGTTCGTTCCGGCAGCTGCGCCAATGCCTGCTTCAATGCCTGCCGCTGTTGCTGCGCCATTGCCTGAGCCTCCAACCCGGCCACGTCATCTTCAATCTCGGCCAACGCCTCATGGGGCACGGAATCGGTCTTGCGCCGTGCTTCCTGGCGAATATGGTCGATCAGCAGATTGCTCGCCGTTCGATAGAGATAGCCCTGGGAATTGTCGATGCGCTCGCCGGCCGGTTTTTCCGCCAGGCGCAGGAAACTCTCCTGCACCAGGTCGGCCGCCAACTGCGGGTCCCGTACCTTGCGGGCCAGATACCCGCGCAGGGTATCGGCGTGCTTGAGAAACAGGCCCTTGAGATCCACGTCCGACAAACCGACTCCCTGGAATGTAAAGGAAACACGCGGGCATCTTAAGCGTTGTCGAGAATGATTTTCAATTGATATCGAATCTGATTCATCCGTAGGACACGCCTGATTAAAAGTTCGGTAATCGAACACATCCGTTGCCATCAATTGACCAAATTAACTAACCAGTACATTTTATCCACACAACGAACAAGAACTGTGGAGATACCCCCAATGCCGCCTATCGTGCTGGTGCTCAACGGCCCCAACCTCAACCTGCTCGGCACCCGCGAGCCTGCCACCTATGGCCACGAAACCCTGGCCGACGTCGCCGCCCTGTGCGGACGCAGCGCGGACAAGCTCGGGCTGAAAATCGAATTTCGCCAGACCAACCACGAAGGCGAACTGCTGGACTGGATCCACAGCGCCCGTAATCGTTGCGCCGGTATCGTGATCAACCCGGCGGCCTGGACCCACACCTCGGTGGCGATTCGTGATGCGCTGGTGGCCAGTGAAGTGCCAGTGATCGAAGTGCATTTATCCAACGTGCATGCCCGTGAAGCGTTTCGTCATCACTCCTTTGTGTCGCCCATCGCCAAAGCGGTGCTCGCCGGGTTTGGCAGCCACGGCTATCACCTGGCACTGGAGCACTTCAGCCAGTTGCTGAAAGGATCGGCTCAATGAAACCGCGCATCCTCGCTGGCCTGATCGGCGCCGGTATCCAGGCTTCCCGCACCCCCGCCCTGCATGAGCAGGAAGGCGATGCCCAAGGGCTGCGGTACTTGTATCGCCTGATTGACCTTGAGCCCCTGCACCTGGACATCAACGCCCTGCCCGATCTGCTGGACGCTGCGGAGTTGATGCACTTCACCGGGCTGAACATTACCTACCCGTGCAAGCAGGCGATCCTACCGTTGCTCGATGAACTGTCCGACGAAGCCAGGGGCATCGGCGCGGTGAATACGGTGGTGTTCAAGAACGGCAAACGCATTGGCCACAACACCGATTGCCTGGGCTTCGCCGAAGGTTTCCGGCGCAACCTGAATGATGTACCGCGCCATCGCGTGGTGCAGATGGGCGCCGGTGGTGCGGGCGCCGCGGTAGCGCACGCGTTATTGGCAGAAGGTGTGGAGCACTTGAGTATTTTCGACGTAGACGTCAGCCGCGCCCGCGACCTTGTGGATAACCTCGCCCAGCGTTTCGGCAACGGCCGTGCACAAGTGGGTCAGGATTTGGAAAACGCGGTGGCCGAGGCCGATGGCCTGGTCAACACCACGCCGATGGGCATGGCCAAACTGCCCGGCACTCCCGTACCTGCGGCGCTGCTGAGAGCCGAACTATGGGTGGCTGAAATCGTGTATTTCCCGCTGGAAACCGAACTGCTGCGCGATGCCCGCGCCTTGGGTTGCCGCACGCTGGATGGCGGCAACATGGCGGTGTTTCAGGCGGTGAAGGCGTTTGAGTTGTTCAGTGGCGAGGTGGCGAATGCACAGCGGATGCTGGCGCACTTCAAGAGCATGAATACCTGAAATGTGGGAGGGAGCTTGCCCCCGATGGCCATTGGTATCCATACAACTCTCAAAGGCTTACACATAACATTGTGGTGAGCGGGCTTGTTTGCCCTCCTACATTGGAATGCATTCCAATCGGGTCACTCAAGCCTGCAGATACCGCAACACCGACTCACAGATCATCTCGCGATGGCGCTGTTTAACCACGTCATCCGACAGTTCGATCTGAAAAATCTCACTGAACGTATGGCGGTTGGACACCCGGTAAAAGCTGAATGAATTGATCAGCAAGTGCACATCCAGCGGTTCCAGGCCCTCACGGAACACGCCCATTTCCGCGCCCCGACGCAGGGTCGCGCCCAACCCCTCAAGGATCTTGCTGTTCATCGCCTTGATCGTGTCGGTGCGTTTCACGTACTCGGCATTGTGGATATTTTCGATGCTGACGATCCGCACAAAGTCCACGTTCTGATCGTGGTGATCAAAGGTGAACTCCACCAGCCGACGAATCGCCTCTCGCGGCTCCAGCTCGGTCAGGTTCATGCGCGTTTCGGTGTTGCGGATATCGCCGTAGAGCTTCTCCAATACCTCGACGTACAACTGCTCCTTACTGCCGAAGTAGTAATAGATCATGCGTTTGGAGGTGTGGATGCGCTCGGCGATGGCGTCCACGCGCGCGCCGGACAGGCCCTGTTGGACAAACTCCACAATGGCTTCCTGAAGGATGTTTTCGCGGGTCTTTTCCGGGTTGTTCTTACGACTCTTGCGCGGTGCGGCTTGCACCTCGGGGAGTTCGGGACTTGAGGTCATGGTGCGCTCACGGCCATTTTTATTGTGCAGGCCGCGATTATGGGCCCCGGTGCTCCCCGAAGGAAGCACCCGACAACCCCTTATAAACGTGCCTGGCGCACCGCACCGCTGCGGGACTTGGCCATTGCCGCCAGACGCACCGCCACGTTGGCCGCGCCGTAGCCGGCATAGCCATTCTTGCGCTGGATGATCTCGAAGAAAAACCGCCCCTCGAAGGGTTCGGTGTACACATGAAACAACTCACCGCCCTGGGCGTCGCGGTCGTACAACACGTTGTAGTACGCCAGCTCGCTGAGGAACTCGTCGTCGAAATCGAAACGTGCGGCCAGGTCGTCGTAGTAGTTGAGCGGAATGTCCAGCAGCGGCACGCCGGCCTCTTTGGCACGGCGCACTTCGGCGAAAATATCCGCACAGTCGAAGGCAATGTGGTGCACGCCGGAGCCCCGATAGCTCGATAGCGCGTGGGAAATCGCGGTATTGCGGTTTTCGGAGATGTTCAGCGGCAGGCGGATCGAGCTGCAACGGCTGCGCAAGGCGCGGCTTTTGACCAGGCCGTAAGGGTCGGGCAGCACCACTTCGTCATCGGCTTCAAAGTCCAGCAGGCTCTTGTAGAACAGCACCCAACTGTCGAGGCTGTCGGCCGGCAGGGCCATGGCCATATGGTCGATGCGCAGCAAACCGCCGGCGTCGGTCGAGGCAGTTTGCAGGTTGAAGTCGGTGTCATACAGCCCGCCTTCGCTTGGGTCCACCAGGTAGATCAGGCTGCCATCCGGTGCGCGCACGGCCGCCAGTTCCAGCTCGTTGGGGCCGACCAGGCCGCGATAGGGTTGGCCTTTATAGGCGACCGCTCGCTCCAGGGCCTTGGCGCTGTCCTTGACCCGGATCGCCGTGGCGCACAAGGACGGACCATGGGCTTCGAAAAAATTATGGGCGAAGGAATAGGGTTCGCAGTTGAGGATCAGGTTGATATCACCCTGACGCAGCAGGCTCACGCTCTTGGAGCGGTGCTGCCCGGCCTTGACGAACCCCAGGCGTTCCAGCCAGTTCGTCAGCTTGGCGCCGAGGTTTTCATCCACGGCAAATTCGAGGAACTCAATGCCGTCATACTCACTCGCCGCCGGGGTTTCGAAGAGGATATCGACCGGTGTGGCAGGCGCTTCTTCGGCCAGGCGCTGGCGGGTTTTCTCTTCCAGGTACAGCAGCGAACGCAGGCCATCGGCGGCATTGGCACGGGTTGGCGCAGCGCGGAAACCATCGTTGAAAATTTCCAGGGACAACGGCCCGGTATAGCCACTCTTGATGATCGGTGCCAGAAAGCCCGCCAGATCAAACTCGCCCTGGCCGGGGAAACAACGGAAATGCCGGCTCCACTCCAACACGTCCATGGCCAGGATCGGCGCGTCGGCCATTTGCACGAAGAAGATCTTGTCGCCGGGGATCTCGGCAATGGCACTTGGGTCGCCCTTGAGCGACAGGGTATGGAAGCTGTCGAGCAACACGCCGAGGCTTGGGTGATCGACCTGACGCACCAGGTTCCACACGTGTTGCCAGGTGTTCACGTGCTTGCCCCAGGCCAGCGCTTCATAACCGATGCGCAAGCCACGACGGCCGGCATGTTCGGCCAGCAGGCTCAGGTCATCGAGCAAAATCTGTTGATCGCCGACGCAATCGGCCGAGGCATTACTGCACACCAGCACCAGGTCGGTGCCCAGTTCCTGCATCAGGTCGAATTTGCGCTCGGCCCGCTCCAGGTTGCGCGCCAGGCGGTCGCGGCGGCAGCCTTCAAAGTCACGAAAGGGCTGAAACAAGGTGATGGCAATGCCGAGGTCCGCGCACATCTGCCTAACTTCACGGGGGCTGCCGTCGTAATACAACAGGTCGTTCTCGAAGATCTCAACCCCATCAAACCCGGCGGCGGCAATGGCTTCGAGTTTTTCCGGCAGGGTGCCGCTCAATGAAACGGTGGCAATGGAACGTTGCATGGACGACTCCCGGCAATTGTTGTTTGTGGCAAATTATTCGCCCCCAGCCTACACGCAGCAATTAAAATGTACGAACCGGTTAGTTTTTGGTGCGATTATCGAACACTAAGCCTCTTTGGCGAATTGACGATTTTTTAGCCGCTGCGCACCATCGATCCCGCTACAAACGTTTATAAAAGACCCAGAACACACCATAAAAATTTCAAAAAACGGGTACAACCACATGCCTTCGCAAAACTCCGCCCTGGCCTCGCGCCCCGGCACCCCGCACGCCGGCATCGGCGACAAGATCCGCGGCGCCATGGCCGTCGGTAAAACCCGCTGGGGCATGTTGGCCCTGGTGTTCTTCGCCACCACCCTCAATTACATCGACCGCGCCGCCCTCGGTGTCATGCAACCGATCCTCGCCAAAGAGATGAGCTGGACGGCGATGGACTACGCCAACATCAACTTCTGGTTCCAGGTGGGCTACGCAATTGGCTTTGTGTTGCAAGGCCGCTTGATCGACAAAGTCGGCGTGAAGCGCGTGTTCTTCTGCGCGGTACTGCTCTGGAGCCTGGCCACCGGCGCCCACGGCCTGGCGACCTCGGCCGTCGGCTTTATGGTCTGCCGTTTTATCCTCGGGCTGACCGAAGCCGCCAACTACCCGGCTTGCGTCAAGACCACGCGGTTGTGGTTCCCTGCGGGTGAACGTGCGGTGGCCACCGGGATCTTCAACGCCGGCACCAACGTTGGCGCAATGATGACGCCGATGCTGCTGCCGCTGATCCTGCATGTGTGGGGCTGGCAGGCTGCCTTCCTGTGCATGGCGTCGCTGGGCGCGATCTGGCTGGTGTTCTGGGGTTTGAAGTACTACAACCCGGAAGATCATCCGAGCGTTAAACAATCCGAATTGGACTACGTGCAACGGGAAGTCGAGCCGGAACAGCCTGGCGTACCGTTCAGCCGCATCCTGCGCATGCGCGGCACCTGGGCTTTTGCGATTGCCTACGCGCTGACCGCGCCGGTGTTCTGGTTCTACCTGTATTGGCTGCCGCCGTTTTTGAACCAGCAATACAACCTGGGCATCAACGTGACCCAGATGGGCATCCCGCTGATCATCATCTACCTGACCGCCGACTTCGGCAGCGTGGGCGGGGGCATCCTGTCGTCATTCCTGATCGGCCGCGGGATGAACTCGATCAAGGCGCGTTTGCTGTCGATGCTGCTGTTTGCCTGCTGCATCGTCGGCGTGATCATGGCGGCCGGTTCCAGCGAATTGTGGGTCGCGGTATTTGCCATCTCCCTGGCCATCGGCGCGCACCAGGCCTGGACCGCGAATATCTGGAGCCTGGTGATGGACTACACGCCCAAGCACATGATGAGCACCGTGTTCGGCTTCGGCGGCATGTGCGCGGCCATCGGCGGCATGTTCATGACCCAGATCGTCGGCCATATCCTCACCGTGACCAACAACAACTACACCGTGTTGTTCACCTTGATCCCGGCGATGTACTTCATTGCGCTGACCTGGATGTACTTCATGGCGCCGCGCAGGATTCCTACCGTAGACGTCTGAGCCATCCCCCAGAGCTATCCCCTGACCTATCGACGCCGCTGCTGCCAGGCAGCGGCCAACCCGCTCATGCAAATCACCCCGATACCGACCACCGTGGTCATATCGGGGGTATGACTGAACACCAGCCAACCCAACAACCCCGCAAACACGATCTGGCAATAGCCGAATGGCGCCAGCAAGGCCGGCGCCGCAAAGCGGAACGCCTGGGTCAGCATCAGGTGCGCGGTCATCCCGCACGTGCCCAGCACCAGCATCATCACTCCGTGCCACAGCGTCGGGATCTGCCAGAAGAACGGCACCATTGCGCTCATCACCAAGGTATTGCACAGCCCGGCGAAGAAATTGCTGGTGGTCGGTGTGTCGTACTGGCTGAGGATGCGGGTGAGCAACTGGTAGAAGCAGAAAAACAGCGCCGAGCACAGCGGCAGCAACACCGCCGGGGTGAAGAGTTCACCGCCGGGATGGATGATCACCAGCACGCCGACAAACCCGCAGATCACTGCCAGCCACTGGCCACGCGTGACGTGCTCACCCAGCAGCGGCAACGACAGCGCGGTTACCAGGATCGGCGCCAGGAAGTTCACCGCCGTGGCTTCCGCCAATGGGATGTAATGCAGCGCCGAGGTAAAAAACAGGCTGGTGCCCAATAGGCACAGGGCCCGCACCATCTGCATGCCGGGCCGCTTGCTGCGCAGCACGCGCAGCCCCGATTGCGGCAGGAAAATCCCGGCCATCAACAAGGTGTGCACCACGTAGCGCGCCCACACCACCATCACAATCGGGTAGAACCCGGCCAGGTATTTGGACAAGGCGTCGTGGCTGGAGAACAGGAACGTCGCCGCCACAATCAGCACAATGCCTTTGAAGGGATGGTTGACGCCGGACAGCGGGGTACTGACGGTCATGGAATTCTCTTGCGTGGCGGACGGAACACCGAGCACTGAACGAAATAGCGCTCAACCCGGTAATCTAGCAGCCGGGTCGGAGTCTGCCCCAAGAGCATAACCAAACACCGGGCGAACAGCGCACTAAATCATGGGAATCGAGTCCAACCCTGCACGTTCGCCCCCGTGCTGCACACTTTTTAACCAAGGCCTGCTGCTATGAAAAAAACCCTCTTTGCTCTTTCCACCCTTGCCCTGCTCACCGCCTGCAACCAGCAAGCCCAGGACGCACCTAAACCCGCACCCGCCTCCGTGCAGGCCACCCTGGTGCCGGAGACACCACCGACCGACAAATGGGTCGGCAAGTGGATCGGCGTCGAAGGCCTGAACCTGACCATCGCCAAGGACGACGCCATCGGCCGTGGCCACTACGTGCTCACCATGCAATACGGCCTGGATGCGGACGATTCCGGCACCTTCAAGGGTGAGGCCTCCGAAGACGGCATCGCTTTCACCCGCCCGGACGGCCCGCAATTGCTGCGTGCCGGCGACGGTGAAGCCACTGGTTTGAAATGGCTGGCAGATAAAAAAGACTGCCTGATCGTCGACACCGGCGAAGGGTATTGCCGCTAATACCGGCCATACTCAACCCACATCTTTGTAGGACCGTTCATCAAGAGGATTGCCCCCATGCTATGGAAAAAAGGCCGACGCAGCGACAACGTGGTGGATGCCCGCGATGACAGTGGCGGCGGCGGTGGCGGCATGCGCTTTGGCGGTGGCAAGGGCCTGAGTCTGACGGCGATTGTGCTGATCGTCGGCATTGGCTGGCTGACCGGCCAGGACCCGATGCAGATCCTCGGCCAATTGACCGGCCAGATGGAACAGGCACCGTCGGTCAGCACACAGTCGCGCCAGGCGCCACCGGCCAATGATGAACAGGCCGATTTCGTCCGCGCCGTGCTCGGCGATACCGAAGACACCTGGGGCCAGGTGTTCCAGGAAAACGGCCTGACCTACAAGAACCCGAAACTGATCCTGTTCCGTGGCCGGGTCAATTCCGCCTGTGGCGGTGCCACCTCGGCCAGCGGTCCGTTCTATTGCCCGGCGGACCAGCAGGTCTATCTGGACCTGGATTTCTTCCGGGAAATGTCCCAACGCTTCCAGGCCGCCGGCGATTTCGCCCAGGCCTACGTGATCGCCCACGAAGTTGGGCACCATGTGCAGACGTTGCTCGGGATTTCCTCGAAGATCCAGGCCGCACGCCAACAGGGCCGGCAGATGCAAGGCGACGGCGGCCTGCTGGTACGCCAGGAACTGCAAGCCGACTGTTTTGCCGGCGTGTGGGCCAACCGTGCGCAAAAACGCCTGAACTGGCTGGAGCCCGGCGACATTGAAGAAGCCCTGAACGCCGCCAACGCCATCGGCGATGACCGTTTGCAGCAACAGGGTCAGGGCCGCGTGGTGCCGGACTCGTTTACCCACGGCACCTCGGCGCAGCGGGTTCGCTGGTTCAAGACGGGCTTCGCCCAGGGCCAGATCACACAGTGCGACACCTTCACCGCCAAGAGTCTTTAAATGAATAAACGATTGGGTTTGCTGATGGGTCTAGTCGTGTCGTGCTCCGCCCTGGCGGCGGAACACGGCGTCAAAATCGTCAGCCCCGATCGTTTCCACCTGGACGCCGGCGACCTCAGCCTCGGCGTAAGCCAGGACTGGCGCCAGCCGCTGCCCAACGTGTCCCGCGTGTTGATCATCGTGCATGGCCGGCTGCGCAATGCGCAGACCTACCTGCAAAGTGGTGTCGATGCCGCCGAGCATGCAGGTGTGGGCGCGAACACGCTGGTGATTGCGCCGCAGTTTCTGAATGCTTCTGATGTGAAGCGCAACCATTTGGACGGGCAAGTCCTGCGCTGGAATGGCAACGACTGGATGGCCGGCGAGCCTTCCACCGGTCCCGGCCAGGTCAGCTCGTACGGCGCCCTCGACCAGATCATCAAGCACCTGGGCAACCGCACACTGTTTCCGGCCTTGAAGGACATCGTCGTCGCTGGTCATTCCGGCGGTGGCCAAGTGGTGCAGCGCTTCGCCCTCATGGGCCATGATCATCCCACCCTGCAAAACGAAGGTATCCGCCTGCGGTATGTGGTGGCCAATCCTTCGTCCTACGCCTACTTCAGCCCGCAGCGGCCAGTGCCGTTCGACACCGCCAACTGCCCCGGTTTCAACGACTGGAAATACGGTCTGCAACACCTGCCGGCTTATGCCAAGGGCCAGAGCGCCGAACAGCTGGAACAGGCCTATGTGTCACGGGACATCACCTACCTGCTGGGCCAGCAAGACACCGACCCGAACCACCCGGCGCTGGATAAAAGCTGTGAGGCCGAGACGCAGGGCGCGTATCGACTGATACGTGGGCACAACTATTTTGACTACCTCAAGCAACGTCATCCGCAGTTGCGCCAGACGCTGGTAGAAGTGCCAGGAGTGGGGCATAACGGGGATGGGATGTTTACGTCGCCCGAGGGGCAAAAGGTGTTGTTTACTCAGTAATACCTGAAGAAACTGGCTCAAAATGTCTGGACTGGATCATTTGCCGCAAGACCGCGCAATCCTGCGCATGCCAATCCGCCAACTCCGGCCACGGGTTCTCCGGCAGGTTAACCAACACCGTCTTGGTCCCCGCCGCCCGGCCGCAATCCAGGTCAAACCGATAATCCCCCACCATCACCATCGCGCTCGGCGACACATCCCAGGCCGCCGCCAGCTTCAGCAGGCCGCCTGGATCCGGCTTGGGTGGCGCGTCATCACGGCCCAGCACATCTTCAATGGCAAAACAGTCCGCCAGGCCAATCGCTTGCAGCGTCACATGAGCCAGCTCTTGGGCATTACGGGTCAGGATGCCCAGGCGATAACCGCGCCCGGCCAACTCACGCACCAGCTCCACCGCGCCTTCAGCGGCGACCGAACCCAGCGCCAGCTCGCGCTCGTGCTCCAGCAACCACGCATGTTTGGCCGCCGCGATATCCGCCGGCAACGCCGCCAGGTGCGTGAGGATGTCGTCCTCGGGCGGGATTTCCAGTGCCACGCGAATGGCCGCAAAGTCATGCACGGCCACGGTGAGGGTGCCGTCCATGTCGAACACCCAGTGCTTAATGTTGCTCAGGCTCATGCCCAATCCTTGCGGTGGCGGATCAAGCCTTCCTGGGTCACCGAGGCCACCAGTTGCCCGGCGCGGTTGTACACGCTGCCACGGGAGAACCCACGGGAATTGCCGGCCCAAGGGCTGTCCATGGCGTAGAGCAACCAGTCGTCGGCACGCAGGTCGGCGTGGAACCACAGCGCGTGGTCAAGGCTGGCGACCTGCATGTCTTTCTGCCACACGGTCTTGCCATGGGGCAGCAGCGAAGTGGTCAGCAGGCCGAAGTCCGAGGCGTAGGCCAGCAGGTATTTATGCAGCGCCGGGGTGTCGGCCAAAGCACCGTCGGCACGAAACCATACGTACTTGACCGGATCGGACGGCTGCGGGTTGAACGGGTCTTTTTCGGTGACCGGGCGCACTTCAATCGGCTTGGGGCACAGCAGCTTCTCGCGCATGTGCTCGGGGATCAGGTGCGCGCGCTGCTGGGTCAGCTCCAGTTCCGAGGGCAGGTTCTCCGGGCCGACCACCACGGGCATGGTGGTCTGGTGCTCGAAGCCTTCTTCGTCGTACTGGAACGAGGTGGTGCAGGTGAAAATCGGATGGCCCTTCTGGATCGCGGTCACGCGGCGCGTGCTGAAACTGCCGCCATCACGCACCCGGTCGACCGAATACACCACCGGCAATGCGGCATCGCCGGGGCGCAGGAAATAACCGTGCAACGAGTGCACGTGGCGCGCTTCTTCAACGGTCTGGCTGGCGGCCGACAGCGACTGGCCGAGCACCTGGCCGCCGAACAGTTGGCGAAAACCCAGGTCCTGGCTGCGGCCGCGAAAGAGGTTTTCCTCGATCGGCTCCAGGGTCAGCAGGTTCACCAGATCTTCCAATACTTGGCTCATAGAGCAACTCCTACAATCTATGGGGCATTCCGGGCTGCTATCCGTGCAACGTGTCCAACCATTGGGCGCGGGTGATGCGGTACAAAACATGTGGGCGCAGCGGGTCATCGGCTGCGACCTGGGGGTGTTCAAAGTCGGCCTGGGGATCGTAATGCATACCGATGGCCTGCATGACTTTTTGTGATGGCAGATTGGCTTCGGTGGTGAAGGCGACGATCTCATCCAATTGCAAACGGTCGAACCCACAGCGCAGCGCGGTCCACGCCGCCTCGCTGGCATAACCCAGGCCCCAATGCTCACGGGCCAGGCGCCAGCCGATTTCCACTGCTGGGGTAAACCCCGCGTCAAAGCCGACATGCTGCAGCCCGGTCAGGCCGATGAAGGCGCCGGTATCTTTGCGTTGCAACGCCCAGAAACCAAAGCCGTACTCGGCAAAATGGCCGCGAATCCGCCCGATCAGCGCGGCGCTTTCCAGATGGCTCAGCCTGGCCGGGAAATAGCGCATCACCTGCGGGTCAGCGCACATGCGCGCAAAGTCCGGCAGGTCCGTGTCGCGCCATTGGCGCATCACCAGACGTGCACTTTCCAATTCGAGTATCGGCTCCATGGGTCCCCTCCCCTTGCCATGTGCGTGAGTGTACAGCGCTGGTAAGATCCTTCGCAGGTTCCCGTCAGAAAATCCCATGCCTTTGCCATTGATCTACCACGATGACTACAGCCCCGAGTTCCCGGCGGACCACCGGTTCCCCATGGATAAATTCCGCCTGTTGCGCGACCACCTGGTGTCCACGGGGCTGACCGAAGACAGCCTGTTGCTGCGCCCCGAGCTATGCCCACCGGAGATCCTGGCCCTGGCCCATGAACCTGGGTATATCGAACGCTACATGAGCGGCGAATTGTCCCGCGAAGACCAACGTCGCCTCGGCCTGCCCTGGAGTGAAGACCTGGCCCGGCGCACGGTGCGGGCGGTAGGCGGTTCGATCCTGGCGGCGGAGCAAGCGCTGGAGCACGGCCTCGCCTGTCACCTGGCAGGCGGCACCCACCACGCCCATTACGACAATCCGGCGGGCTTTTGCATCTTCAATGACCTCGCGGTGATCAGCCAATACCTGCTGGCCAGCGGTCGAGTGAACCGCGTATTGATCTTCGACTGCGACGTTCACCAGGGCGATGGCACCGCACGCATCCTGCATGACACGCCGGATGCCATCACCGTGTCGTTGCACTGCGAAAAGAACTTCCCGGCGCGCAAGGCCCAGAGCGACTGGGACATCCCGCTGCCCATGGGCACGGGCGATGCCGACTACCTGCGCGTAGTCGACGACGCCCTCAATTACCTGCTGCCGCTCTACCAGCCCGACCTGGTGCTCTACGACGCTGGCGTCGATGTGCATAAGGATGACGCCCTCGGTTACCTCAAGCTGACAGACGAAGGCGTAGCCGCCCGCGATGAAAGCGTGATGCGCCACTGCCTGGGCCGGGACATACCGTTAATGGGCGTGATCGGCGGCGGCTACAGCAAAGACCGCCCGGCCCTCGCTCGCCGCCACGGCATCCTGCACCACAGTGCACAACGGGTGTGGACGTCATCAGGTTGTCATTGAGTGGTGGGTGTTACCCACAATGGCTGTGGAGCGGCCTGTGGATAACTTGAGCGTAAGCGGCTGAAAGCCAGAAGCCATAAGGCCTGTAGGAAAGTGTACATTTTTTGATCAGGCAGTTAGGCCGACGTCGGGTAGAATGCTCGGCCTATTCACGTCACCGTAGCCCTGCCCATGCCTCAGACCGTACCTCACCACGTCACCATTATCGGCGGCGGCCCTGCCGGGCTGATGGCCGCCGAAGTCTTGAGTCAAGCCGGGGTGCGCGTAGATCTGTATGACGGCATGCCGTCCGTGGGGCGAAAATTCCTGCTGGCGGGTGTGGGCGGTATGAACATCACCCACTCCGAGGCTTACCCGGCCTTCCTTTCGCGCTACGCCGAACGTGCACCACAGATGGCGCCGTTGCTGCGTGGATTTGGTGCCGACGCCTTGTGCGAATGGATTCATGGCCTGGGTATCGAGACCTTTGTCGGTACCTCCGGCCGGGTGTTTCCTACAGACATGAAAGCTGCTCCCCTGCTGCGTGCCTGGCTCAAGCGCCTGCGCGAACAAGGCGTGGTTATCCACACCCGGCATCGCTGGACCGGCTGGAATGCCGAGGGCGATTTACTTATCCACAGCCCGGAAGGTGAGAAGGTTGTCCACAACGACGCCGTGCTGTTGGCCCTTGGCGGCGGCAGCTGGTCGCGGCTGGGTTCCGACGGTGCATGGCTCAATTTGCTGGAAGACAAAGGCGTGCCTTATGTGCCACTGCAGCCGAGCAACTGCGGCTTTGATGTGTCGGCCTGGAGCGAATTACTGGTCAGCAAATTCGCGGGCGCCCCGTTGAAAAACGTCGCCATTGGGCTGGGGGATGACAAACCCCGGCTCGGCGAATGTGTGATCACCGCCACCGGTATCGAGGGCAGCCTGATCTATGCGCTGTCGGCGCCGATCCGCGAGGCGATCAACCGCGGTGGCTCAGCCACGGTGCATATCGATCTGCTGCCGAGCAAGCCACTGGATAAGGTGCTGGCGGCGCTGGCCAAGCCACGCGGTTCACGCTCTATGAGCAAACATTTGCACAGTCAGTTGGGGCTGGATGGGGTCAAGGCGGCGCTGTTGCGTGAGTTGGCGCCAGCCGATCATTTCAATGATCCGGCGCAACTGGCGGTGGATATCAAGGCCTTGCCGTTGAGGCTGGTGAAGACGCGGCCCATTGATGAGGCCATCAGCACCGCAGGCGGCGTGCCGTTTGAGGCGTTGGATGAGCGACTGATGCTCAAGCAATTGCCGGGGGTGTTTTGTGCGGGGGAGATGCTGGATTGGGAAGCGCCGACGGGCGGATATTTGCTGACGGGGTGTTTTGCCAGTGGCAGAGCGGCTGGGCGGGGGGTTTTGGAGTGGCTTGAGCGCTGAGATTTTTGCTTAGTTCAAAGCCGCCATCGGGGGCAAGCCCCCTCCCACAATGTTGAATGTATTCACAAATCAAAATGTGAGAGGGGGCTTGCCCCCGATAGGGCCATCAGCCAAACCGCAAAATCACTTCTTCTTACGCGGCCCAGTATTAAACACCGGCACCTTGCGCACCGGCTTGATCGACGGCTCCACCGGCGCCGATTCCCCGCTGTCCACCCACTTGCCCAGGTTGCGCTTACCGCCGCCGCCACCCGAGTTTTTAGGCTTCTTCGGTTTTTTCGGTTTCTTCACCACTTGCCCGCTGGCATCGGTGTCCGGCACGCGGTGTTCCGGTTCGAAGTCGGGCTCCATCTTGCGGGTCAGGGTCTGACGGGTCAGCATCTCGATGGCCGACAGCATGTTCACTTCATCGGCGCACACCAGGGAAATCGCCTCGCCGGTGTTGCCCGCACGCCCGGTACGGCCGATACGGTGGATGTAGTCCTCAGCCACGATCGGCAGGTCGAAGTTGACCACCATCGGCAGGTCTTCGATATCCAGACCACGGGCCGCCACATCGGTGGCGACCAGGATCTGCACTTCGCTGCTCTTGAAGCGATCCAGCGCGCGCTGGCGAGTGGCTTGCGGCTTGTCGCCATGGATGCCGTCGGCATTGATGCCCAGGCCCTGCAACTTATCCACCAGCGCATCCACGCCGTTGCGGGTCTTGGCGAACACCAGCACCTGCTTCCAGCGGCCTTTGCGCATCAGGTGCACAAACAGCTCGGCCTTGCGCTTCTTGTCCACCGGCACCACCCACTGCTTGACGGTGTTGGCGGCGACGTTGCGCGGGCTGACTTCGATGCTCAGCGGGTCGTTGAGCATCTGCCCGGCCAGCGTGCGGATCTCATCGGAGAAAGTCGCGGAGAACAGCAAGGTCTGGCGCTTTTTCGGCAGCATGCGGTAGATGTTCGCCAGCTCTTCGGAGAAGCCCAGGTCGAGCATGCGGTCGGCTTCGTCCAGCACCAGGGTTTGCAGCTGATTGAGCTTCAGCGCGTTCTGGCGGAACAGGTCGATCAGGCGGCCAGGGGTGGCGACCAGGATGTCGACGCCCTTGCGCAGCTTCATCATCTGCGGGTTGATGCTCACGCCGCCGTACACCGCGTAGGTGGTCAACGGCAGGTTTTGCGCGTATTCGGCGACGCTGGCGTGTACCTGCTCGGCCAGTTCGCGGGTCGGGCACAGGATCAATGCACGCGCCGAGTTGGCGGCGACTTTCGGCCCTTCCATCGTCAGCAGTTGCAGCAGCGGCAAGGCAAAACCGGCGGTCTTGCCGGTGCCGGTCTGGGCCGCAGCCATCAGGTCGCGACCGGCCAGCACTGCCGGAATGGCTTGCGCCTGCACCGGCGTCGGGGTCTGGTAGCCAAGCGTCTCAAGGGCGCGCAGCAAGGGTTCGATCAGGCCAAGTGTGGCGAAAGTCATGTGTTTACCGTAGGAAAAATTCAGCGCAAGGGCGTAATGCGCGGCAGTTTACCTTATTTCCGGCTTGGGCTTTCGCCACTGGGGCAGACTGATCAACAGCACCGCGCTGATGATCACCAGCATCGCCAAGGCTTCTTCCAGGCCGATGGTCTCGCCAATGAACACAATCCCCAGCAACACCGCCACCGCCGGGTTGACGTAGGCATAACTGGTGGCCGCCGCCGGGCGGACGTGTTTGAGCAGGTACATGTAGGCGTTGAACGCGATGATCGAGCCGAACACGGCCAGGTACGCCAGGGCCAGCCAGCCTTCCAGCGGCGGCATGGCTTGCAGGTGTTCGCCGGTGAGCGCACTGGCGATCAACAGCGTCACGCCGGCTACCAGCATTTCTGCGGCACTGGCCATGGCACCCGGCGGCAGCGGCAGGCGCCGGCTCCACACCGAACCAAACGCCCACGACGCCGCTGCAAACAGCAGCAATGCCGCGCCCATCGGGCTCGACTGCAACGTGCTGCCCATATTGAGCATGGCAATGCCGACCATCCCCAGGATCACGCCCGCCCATTCCAAGCGGGTATTGCGTGCGCCCCAGAAATACCCGCACAGCAAGGTGAACAGCGGCACCGTCGCCACCGCCAGCGCAGCCACACCGGACGACACCCCCGTGTGCTCGGCCACGCTCACCGCACCGTTACCGAAGGTGAGCAGCAAAATGCCGATCTTCGCGGCCGCCTTCCACTGCTCCCAGGTCGGCGCCGGCGCCCCGCGCCAGCGCAGGAAGCCATACATCGCCGCCCCCGCCAGCAGAAAGCGGATCCCGCCCAGCATCAGCGGCGGCCAGTATTCGACGCCGATGCGGATCACCAGATAGGTAGACCCCCAGATCACATACAACGCAAAAAAGGCGGCGATCAACGGTAAGGGAAAGCGACGTGTGCCAGGCATGGGGCGGCTCGAAGGCAGATATAAGAGACGCTTATTCTAAAAAGGCAGGTCGTTAAACATAAGTTACAAAACCTGTTTAAACCGCCCATACACTTTTCAAACCATGGTTATGAAGGCTATAACCCATGCTTTCGAAAGCCACCCGCTACTGGAGCCTTATCATGGACAAATACGACCGCATGCTCCTCAGCGCCCTGCTCGAAGACGGCCGCGCGTCCTACGCGCAACTGGCGCGCACGGTAAACCTCTCCGCCCCCGCCGTGGCCGAGCGCGTGGCCAAGCTGGAAGCCAGCGGGGTGATCACCGGTTACCAGGCCAAGGTGGATATGTCGAAGGTCGGTTTGCCGATCCAGTGTGTGATTGAGCTGAGGCTGACCAATCATGGGAGCCAGAAGGTGTACGACGCACTGGCCGAAATCCCCGAGCTGACCGAATGCCACCGGGTGACCGGCGATCCGTGCGTGATCATGCAGGCTGCGGTGGGGTCAATGCCGCAGTTGGAGAACTTGATCAATCGGGTGGCGAAGTTTGGCTTCAGCAAGACTTCGATCATCTTGTCGAGCGCGATAGAGCGGCGGGTGCCGTTGGGGCAGTTGGCCGTTAATGGGAAATGATGGTGACTGATCTACCGTCATCGGGGCATGGGTATCTACACAACTCTCAAAGGCTTACACATAACACTGTGGGAGGGGGCTTGCCCCCGATGACGTCAGTGGCCGCACTGCAAATTCGAGCGTTCAACAATCAAGTCGACTATCTGCTGGATGGTCGTGATGCGATCCCAATCCTCCTGCGTCGCTTGCAGGTTGAATTGCCACTTGATCTGCATGACAAAGCAGGTCAAATCCTCATCAATAATCTTGAAATCATGGATGAAGTCCGTTTGCTCCGTGACCTGGCTTGGGTCGATGAAGCCGATGATATCGACGAATAGCTGAACTACCTTCTCGCTGATTTCGGCTCTGGTCGGATTACCTTCCATTTCTCGCCTCATAAGCACATTTACCAATACTCACTAGATCAAAGACTGCAAGCCCGGCAGCAACGAAAGGAATGCCTCGTCCGATAATGCCAAACACACGGACTGTGCCAAACGTTGCTTTCGCCATTCTGGCCACCGTGGGCTGCCTGATCAAGGTACGAGGGAAAAAGCGCATTCCAATGAGGCTCGCCAGATTCGTCGTTTTGCTGGAGCCAACGTGAACCCAAGTGCCCACAGCAACTTTGCTTATAGGTATGCCTGCGGCGCCAGTGAGAACCGTTGCGGCCGTCAAGCCATAGTGTTGCTGTGTACATTTCCAGAGTTCGTCAAACGTGGTGCTCGGCACAGAGGAATCAGCATGAACGGGTTTGAGTAACTGGTAACTGGCACCATGGGTCCAGCCTGGCGAATTAGGTAACACCATGACTGCCGGGCAACTTGTCATCGTGTTTCCCAAATGAAACGCCATGCTTGAAGTTGAGCCGAAATCGATGCCGTTGCCTTGGAGCTCAAACTGGCTTCGCATGATTGCTGTGTGAAGATCGCTTTCCTGCATGACGTAGTCCCTGTACGTAAATGACAGCCGGGATCTTAGGTCGCAGCAAAGGGCTATAGACGGGAGAAGGGAAAATCCAGAAAGGTCCGACATGACAGCAGGGCTAAGCCTACTGACTATTCAGAAAGCAGATAAAAGCCCAAAAAAAACTGTTGTTTCAATGGCCAGCAAGACCGATCCCTTTCATTTGCGGGACGTTTCCGAGAGAATCCCACAGCCTTGTTTCCGTCGGATCAGGTAGCTAGTCTCATCCAGTCATCGAATGTTCGGTGGCCGGACGTGCAAGTCCGACCAAACATAGGCTTTATAGATGCCCGCAAAATCAGCGCCCATTTATTGCGAGATGGCGCTGGTCTGTTATGGCAGCTGTACGCGGGAGATCTTCGGATCTACTGGGTTTGCCTTTTGTCCCGGTCTTGCACACCCGCGTGCCGCTGCCACCCTAATCGCGTGCAAGCGAATAGACGCAGCTCCTGCTTAACAAGAGGAGTTTCACCATGGTCAAAGTCACCCCCGATCCACCCAGTTTCCTCAGCGAAGACGCCCTGCTCAATCGCCGAGCCATCGACTACTACCTCAAAACCTGCGCCCCAGATGCCCCGCCCTTCATCCTGAACGACAACCTGAGCCTCGAAGACGCCCTCGCCCATGCGGCAGATTTGCTGCATTGGCGGTGGGCACTGCTCACTCGTCGGGCGAGGCGATGGCTGTGCAGCAGCGGGCAGTGATGCATTTGGTGGAGATGGCGAAGGGCGTGGTGGATCGGGCGTTGGAGTGTGTACAGCCGCGATGAACACCGCATAACCCATGTGGGAGGGGGCTTGCCCCCGATAGCGGCGGGTCAGTTACAGAAAAACGACTGACACACCACTATCGGGGGCAAGCCCCCTCCCACATTTTGAGCGGCGTTGTTCTGTCAGAACCCGCGATGCTTCTTCAAATGCTCATTGATCTTCGCCGCCGGCACTTTCTGCAGGGTGCACAGAAAATCGTGGGACAGCTCGCGCAAGCCGTGGGTACGCCGCAGTTCCTGAGCCAGGTGCGCCGTAAGGTTGGCCGCCATTTCCGCATCCGCCAGCGCCCGGTGGGCCTGGCCGGTGTGGGGCAGTTTTGCGAATGAGTTCAACGTGCCGAGCTTGTGGTTCGGCGCAGCCGGCATCAATCGGCGGGCCAGCAGCAGGGAGCAGGCGAATTTTTGCAGGCGGGTGCGGCGGATCAGGCCGAGTTCAAAGTCCCAGAACTTCTGGTCGAACGCGGCGTTGTGCGCCATCAACGGCGTGGTGCCGACGAATTCGTTGACCTCGTTCATCACCCGCTCCGCCGGCGGTGCGCTGCGCAGCATGGCGTTGCTGATGCCGGTGAGTTGTTCGATAAAGCCCGGCACGCGCACGCCTGCGTTCATCAGGCTCTGGTAGCGGTCCACGATCTGGCCACGCTCAAGGATGACAACGGCAATTTCCGTGGCCCGGCAGTGGCTGCTCGGCGTGATGCCGGTGGTTTCAAAGTCGATGACCGCTATACGTTCCAAACCTGTTCCAACTCCGTCTGAGCATTTATTTGAGCAGCAGCGCGCCTTCGATCGGCACGTAGCGGCTGGCGGCGCGTATCAGTGAATTGGCCGTCAGCCCCGGTACGCCGTAGGCCACGGCTTCAACCCCATGCTTTTGGATGATGCGTTCGAGCAGCATGTCGAAATCACCGTCGCCGGAGGCCAGCACCACTTCGTCGACGTGATCGGCGGCGTCCATGATGTCGAGGGTGATACCCACGTCCCAGTCGCCCTTGGCCGAGCCGTCACTGCGCTGGATGTACGGTTTGAGTTTCACCGTAAAGCCCAGGTTGCGCAGGATCTGCTGGAATTGCTGCTGCTTGCTGTCGCCACGGTCGATGGCATAGGCGTACGCCTCGACGATCTGCCCGCGGGAGCCGATGTCTGCCCAGAGGGCGGCGTAGTTGAAGTGGCAGCCGTATGCCTGGCGGACGGTGTAGTAGAGGTTTTGTACATCGGCGAACACTGCAATTTTCTTCACCGCACTTCCTCATGACAGCCAGGCGCCAGAGCCCGGAAAGGGTGCCAGTATGCCAGCCGCGAGAAAGTTTCCGGAAAAAATCAGACCGGGACGCCGCAGCGCCCCGGATTAGGTATGTCAGACGAAGGAATCGTCGTCGCCAAAGGAAGAGGAATCGTCGGAATAATCGCTGTCGGCAAAACTGTCCGCGTTGTTGCCGCCCCAGTTGTCATTGCCGGCAAATTTTTGGTCATCATTGCCCCAGCCGCCTTGATCGCTGGCCGGTGCCGGCTGCTCGATGATTTCTTCCACCACCTGCGGCTGCTGGTTGTGATGGAACAGGCTGCTGATGCCTTCGGCCAGCAATACACCACCGGCCACGCCGGCGGCGGTTTTCATCGCGCCGCCGAGGAAGCCACTGCCCATTGGCGCGGCGGCGGCCGGTTGTTGGGGCTGTTGATAGTTTTGCTGCGGCGCGGGCTGGCCGCCGAACGAAGGGCGCGTTGGTTCACGCCAGCCGCCGCCCGAATTGCTCGGCGCGCTCGGCGCCGGTTGCGCGTCACGGGAACCGCCGCCGCCAAAGATGCTCGACAAGAAACCACCGCCGCTCGACGCCGCCGGCTGCGTGGATTTGGCCCGCTGCAACTCGTCCTGCAATTGCTGGATCTGTTGCGCCTGCTGTTTGTTCTGCGCGTCGAGACTCTTGAGTGCGTGTTCCTGCACCAGAATCGACTGGGTCATGTAGTACCCGGCGGCCGGTTGGCGAGTCATGTGCTCCTTGATCCGCGCTTCGGCCTGGGCGTCGCGGGGGGCTGAGTCCGTTTCGGCTTGCTGCAACCGTGAAAACAGTCCATCGATCAGGGTTTGCTCTTCGCTGTTCATGGCGACCTCGTTAGATTGCCGGTAGAAATTCTGGTCCCGCCTGTGATCAGGTCGGGTGCTTTCCAGTTATGGGGGTGTTACGAGTTGTTTCAATGGTCTTTACTCAAGGTTTACGTTTGTGCCCCTCTGACCGTGATCGGTTAAAGTGTCGCCCTTGTTTCCAGGCCTGCGATGAACCTGATGAATCCGTTAGACGTCTTGCGCGACTCCCTCCGTTTTACCCGCAGCAACCTGGGCGCCATCGTCCAGTTGTGCCTGCCGCTGGTGATTCTCGAAGCCTTGCTGCAACAGATACTGGACCACACGCTGGGCGCGGATGCGTTTGCCGGCTACAGCGTGGTGGTGGGGTTATTGGTGTACCCGCTGTACACCGGCGCGCTGATCCTGTTCCTCGATGCGCGCACCCGTGGCGAGTCGCCGCGCACCAAGGATGTGTGGGCGATGGCGCTGGCCTTGTGGCCGCGTTTCGCGCTGCTGACGGCCATGAGCACGCTGCTGATCCTGCTGGGCCTGTCGCTGTATTTCCTGCCGGGCCTGTGGCTGATGGTGGTGCTGGCCTTCGCCGAGTACCTGCTGGTGCTGCGCGGCATGCCGGCACTGGAGGCGATGAAGGAAAGCTTGCGTCTGACCCGTGGGCATTTCTGGCGGATCCTGGTGTGCCTGCTGTGCGTCATGACCCCGCTGTGGCTGCTCAAAGGCGCCAGCGTGGCGGCGTATCCCAACCCGGCGCCGTTGCTGGGGCTGTTGATGGACAGTGCCCACAGCTTCCTGCAGTTGTTCACCAGTGTGGTGCTGTTCCGTTTATTCATGCTGATCGGTGGCGATGCCGACGCGCGGTGATATGCTCCGTGCCATTCCTGAAACGCTATAAGCCGAGCCGATGACCCGTTTATTGCGCATCACCTTGCTGGGCCTGCTGATTCTCGCAGGCGTGCTCACCGCCCTGATCTACAGCCTGACCTGGCGCCCCGCGCCCAAGGAAACCTTGCCAGTGAGCTGCGTCGCGCCCCGTGCGCCGACGCTGCTGCCGGGGCAGGCGCTCAAGGTCATGACGTGGAACGTGCAATACCTGGCCGGCAAGAACTACGTGTTCTGGTACGACACCCCCGACGGCAACGGCCCGGACGACCGCCCCACCGTGGAAGACATGGCCGTGAGCCTGGACGAAGTGGCGCGGGTGATTCGCGACGAACAGCCCGACATCCTGCTGTTGCAGGAACTCGACGAAAACGCCAAGCCCTCCCATTACCAGGACCAGTTCGCGCTGTTGCAGGAACGCCTGGTCGACCTCTACCCGTGCAGCGCCCAGGCCTTCGACTGGAAGGCCGACTTTGTGCCCGACCTGCATATCTTCGGCAGCGTCGGCCGCAAACTCGCGACCCTCAGCCGCTACCAGATCGAACACGCCGAACGCCTGCAACTGCCGGCGCCGGACGCCAACATCATCCGCCGCCAATTCCAGCCAAAACCGGCCTTGCTGCTGACCTACCTGCCCCTGAGCGACGGCGGCCAACTGGCGGTGCTCAACACCCGCCTGGACGACGACGCACCTGGGCGCAGTGCCGTGCAGGAGCAAGTGCAAGCCACCGTGAAATTACTGGATAAATTCGAAGGCCGCGGCACCCCGTGGCTGATCGGCGGCGACTTCAACCTGCTGCCACTGGGGCAATTCCTACGGTTGGATGCTGGCAAGCGCGGGCAGTATTCGCCGGACAGCGAACTGCATTTGTTGTGGGACAAATACCCGATGATCCCGAGCAACAGCCAATCCAGCGGGATAAATCGTGAAAAATGGCTGACGTATTTCCCCAATGACCCAAGCCTGGACGGGCCGGATCGCACGGTGGATTACCTGTTCTATAGCTCGCGGATCAAGCGGGTGGAGGCGAAGGTGCGGCAGGAGGATACGTTGCGTATCTCAAATCATCTGCCGGTAATAGCCCGGTTCCTGCTGCCCGCCGCGCAATAACTAACGCTAAAGATCCAAATGTGGGAGGGGGCTTGCCCCCGATGGCGGTGTATCAGTTGAAATACCTTTCACTGACCTACTGCTATCGGGGGCAAGCCCCCTCCCACATTTGGATCTCTGTAACGCTTACTTGCGCGGCTTGATCCGGGCCGTCGGCTCGGCGATCAACGGATCATCCGGCCAGTAGTGTTTCGGATAACGCCCCTTCAAATCCTTCTTCACCTCGGCGTAGGTACTGCGCCAGAAATTCGCCAGGTCCTGCGTCACCTGCACCGGCCGCCGCGCCGGGGACAACAGGTGCAGCTTGACCACCTGACGCCCACCCGCGATGCGTGGCGTATCCGCCAGCCCGAACAGCTCCTGCAAACGCACCGCCAGAATCGGCGGCTGTTCGCTGTAGTCCAGGCGCACCGACGAGCCAGACGGCACTTTCACATGCTGCGGCGCCAGTTCGTCGAGGCGCTGGGGCAGCGGCCAGGGCAGCAGGTTGTGCAGGTAGCTGGAGATATCCAGGCTGGCAAAATGGCTCAGGCGCGAGACTTTGCCCAGGTAGGGCATCAGCCAGTGCTCCAAACCGGCGAGCAAGGCCTTGTCGCTGATGTCGGGCCATTCGCTGGTTTTGCCGGTGTCCAACTGGCGCAGTAGCATCACGCGGGCCTGCCATTGGCGCAGCTCGGGCGTCCAGGGCAACAGTTCCAGGCCTTTGCGCCGCACCAGATTGACCAGCGCCTGGCTGCGTGCGGATTCGTCGAGGCCGGTCAGCGGTTCGCGGCTGAGCACCAGTTCACCGACTTTGCGCTGGCGTTCGGCGCGCAACACGCCTTCGCGCTCGTCCCAGTCCAACTGGTCAACATTGCGCACTTGCTCGGCGAGTACCGACTCGAACAGCGCTGGATCAAAATCCGCTGCCAGGTAGATGCGTTCTTCGCGCTGGCCCTGGCGGCTGCCCAGGTCGGCGATGACCAGCCAGGGTTGTTTCATCAGGCTGTCGGCTTCGGCGAACAGCGCAGCGCGGCCGTTGGCCAGGCGGTACTCGGCGCCGCCGGGGCGGCGTTGCTGGGCGACGCGGTCCGGGTACGCCAGGGCGAGCAAAGCGCCGAGCCAACGTGGATGCTCGGGATCGGCCACCGGTTGCGTGGCCTTGCCTCGCAAATACCCGCGATATTGCCGCGCCAATTGCCTAGCCCGTTGTACGCCGCCTTGGGTGCCCCGCGCCCGTTCTTCGCCGGAGAGCAACGCCAGACGACTGTGCACATCCGCGCCGCCGCCGCGCAAGATATCGCGCTCACCCAACAAGGCGGCAACATCACACGCGGTGGCCGCCAGCCCCAGATCCTGCCCGCGCAGCAGCAGATGGGCGATGCGCGGGTGAGCCGGCAATTCGGCCATTTTCTGGCCATGGGCGGTGAGTGTGTCTTCATTCAACGCGCCGAGACGTTGCAACAGTTCGTGGGCCTGGGCATAGGCGGCGGTCGGCGGCACATCCAGCCACACCAGTTGCGTCGGCGTAACGCCCCAGCGCGCCAGTTGCAAGGCCAGGCCGGCGAGGTCCGCCGCGAGGATTTCCGCACTGCCATACGCGGCCAGGCCTTCATGCTGGTCCTCGGACCACAACCGATAACACACGCCCGGCTCCAGGCGCCCTGCCCGGCCAGCGCGCTGGGTGGCGCTGGCACGGGAAATGCGCTGGGTGTCGAGGCGGGTCATGCCGCTGCCGGGGTCGAAACGCGGCACCCGCGCCAACCCGGCGTCGATCACCACGCGCACGCCGTTGATGGTCAGGCTGGTCTCGGCGATGTTGGTGGCCAGTACGATTTTGCGTTTACCTGCAGGTGCCGGGTCGATGGCGGCGCGCTGGGCGTTCAAGTCCAACTCGCCATGCAGCGGGCACAACAGCACGTCCGGGCGATCACCCAGCGCGTCGGCCAGTTGCTGGTGGACCCGGCGAATCTCGGCCTGCCCCGGCAGAAACACCAGCACGCTGCCGGTCTCGTCATGCACCGCTTCGAGGACGGTCTGCACCACCCGCGGCTCGATAAATTCGCCAGCCTGGTACGGCCGGCCCCAGCGCATCTGCACCGGGAACATGCGCCCTTCACTGCGCAGGATAGGCGCGTCATCCAGCAGGCTGGCCAGGCGCTCGCCCTCAAGGGTGGCGGACATCAGCAAGATCTTCAGCGGTTGCTCGTCGCGAAACAGCTCGCGGCCGTTAAGGCTCAGGGCCAGCGCCAGGTCGGCGTCGAGGCTGCGTTCGTGGAACTCGTCAAAGATCAGCAGGCCCACGCCGTCCAGCGCCGGGTCGTCCTGCAGGCGACGGGTGAGGATGCCTTCGGTAACCACTTCAATGCGCGTGTTGGGGCCGACTTTACTGTCGAGGCGGATGCGGTAGCCGACGGTTTCGCCGACCTTTTCACCCAGCTCACTGGCCAGGCGTTCGGCAGCGGCGCGTGCGGCCAGGCGGCGTGGTTCGAGCATCAGGATGGTCTGCCCGGCCAGCCAGGGCTCGTTTAATAAGGCCAAGGGCACACGGGTGGTTTTACCGGCGCCGGGCGGCGCTTCCAGCACGGCTTCATGGCGATTCGCCAAGGCGTCACGCAGGGCGGGTAAAACATCATCGATTGGCAACGAATTCATACTGGCTCCAAAGCAGAGCGGCGAGTATAACGGCGAACTGCCGGATGCCGACGCTGGTCTCAATGGCAGTGCTATATAGTCCCGTATCAACTGTGTTCAGGAGAGTCTTCATGCGTATCGCTTCCCGTGTCATCGGCGGTGTCCTCGCCGTCACCCTGCTGAGCCAACTGACGGCCTGCGGTTCGATTTTCTACCCGGACCGCCGTGGCCAGATCGACGGCAAGATCGACCCGACGATTGCCGTACTCGACGCCGTGGGCCTGCTGTTTTATGTAATCCCTGGCCTGATCGCGTTTGGCGTCGACTTCGCCACCGGCGCCATTTACTTCGAACCGGGCAAGACCGCCCAGGTGTCCCCGGAAAAACTCCACGAAGCCATTGGCACCGACGGCAAGGTCGACAACGCCAAGCTGCAAAGCATCATCCAGAAAGAAACCGGCCGTACCTTGCCGCTGGACGATCCGCGCATGATCCAGTTCAAGGGCAGCGTGCAGCAACTCGCCAGCCTGGGCCTGCAACCCGCCGCATAAGGACTGCCCATGACCAGCAGCCCCGAACACGCCAGGCTTCTGCGCCTGGCCACCCGCGCCTCCGTTGGCGTGGCCTGTGTGCTAATTGTTACCAAGGCGATTGCCTGGTGGTTCAGCGGCTCGGTGAGCATGCTCGCCGGGCTGACGGACTCGTTGCTCGATGGCGTGACGTCACTGTTGAACCTGTTGGCGGTGCATTACGCCTTGCGCCCGGCCGATGACGATCACCGTTACGGCCATGGCAAGGCAGAGTCGCTGGCGGGCATGGCTCAGGCGCTGTTTATCGGCGGCAGTGCGGTGTTGATCGCGCTGCAGGCCTATGCGCGCTTGCAGCATCCCGAGCCCGTGGGGGCGCCGTGGTTGAGCATCGGGGTGATCGTGTTTTCGCTGGCGCTGACGGTGGCGCTGCTGATGCTGCAACACCGGGTGATCCGCGAAACCGGCTCCAATGCTGTGCGCGCCGATTCGCTGCATTACCGCTCCGACCTGATGCTCAATGGCAGCATCCTGGTGGCGCTGGTGCTGGCGGGCTTCGGTTTCCATCAGGTCGATGCCTGGTTCGGGCTGGGGATTGCCGCCTACATTTTGTGGAGCGCGATCCAGATCGCCCGCGAAAGCTTTGCGGTGCTGATGGATGAAGAACTGCCGCCGGACGTGAGCCAGCACATGCTCGAACTCGCCCGTGGGGTGCCCGGGGTACTGGGGGCCCATGACCTGCGCACGCGGGTGTCGGGCAACCACTGGTTTGTGCAGTTGCACCTGGAGCTGCCGGGGGAGTTGACCCTGTCAGTGGCCCACGGCATCAGCGATCAGGCCGCCGATGCCATTCACCACGTCTACCCGCGCGCCGAAGTGCTGGTGCACGCCGACCCGCAGGAAGTGGTCACGGGCGCCAAGGCCTAATACTGGACCTGGTAACCGCGACTGCTCAAGCAGTTGCCCTGGGCCTGACGGTAGGCTTGCACCACCGCCGGGTCAGGGGCGTAGGTGACGGCCTGCGGGTCGAAGCCGCTTTGCTGCACCGCCCAGCGGTAACAGTCATAACCGTCCTGCTGCACTTGCGCCGGTGACTGGCCGTTGGCGGGATAGGCGACCACGTCATAGCCATTGCCCTGCGGCGCCGGTTGCGGCGAAGGCACTTGCGCCGGGGGTTGGACCACCACGTATTGCTGGGTGCTTTGCTCGTAGGCGTAGTAGGCGCCAGCGGCAAGGAATAGCAGTGAACCCCCCACCCATACTTCCCGCGCATAATCCGGCAGGTAATGCACCCGGATGCCATACGGCGGCGCCACTACGACGTAGCGCGGCCCCTGTGGGCGATACCAGTAGCCGCCGGAGAAAAAGTAGTCCTGCCCGCGATACGGCACGCGGTAGTTGCGGTCGGGGAAACGATCAATGATATAGCCGGGACGATGCTGCGGGCCTGGGCCCCAGCCATTGCCATGGCCGTCCGGGCGACCTGGCCAGCGATTATCGTTGGGACGTCCGTTGTCGCCCGGACGGGAACCTGGGCCGCCGGCCTCCCAGTGCCGGTTGTCGTCGTTGCGCCGGGGAATGTCGCGGTAGTAACCCTGGCGCGGTTCCTGGGTCTGGCGCACGGTATCGGGCCGGCCCTGGATCGGCAGGTTGTTTGCCGGTTGGGGCTGCGGCGCCGGCCGAGGCTGCTCATTGTTTTGCGGACGACTTTGCCATTGCCCGCCGCCGTTAGGGCCGCCACGTTCAAAATGCTGATTCTGCGGACGTGGCTGATTGTTCTCGGGTCGCGGCGGATTATTTTCTGCCCGCCCGCCTTCAGGACCCCGCTCATGCTGCCCACCACCGCCTTGCGGCCGCTGCCCTTGATTCGGTGAGTTATCGCGCTCGTCAGCCACGACTTGCGTGCCGACACTGACCACCAGCAAACCAACACCTGCCATACGCCAGATGCGCTTCATGCTATTCCTCACTGCGGATTAGGGCCTGTCCATGAGACTGGAAAAGAGGGGCCCGGTTCTGGCACAGGTTATCAGCAGGCAAAAGAAAAGGGGTGACCCGTCGGCCACCCCTTGAGAACTTCGTCCTGGCTCAACGCTTTTGGCGTTGGCTCACCTCACGCCGTCTTGTAGACAGTGTGCAGCCTGGAGGCCGGCTCAACCCTGCTGGGGTGGCGGCCGCAGCAGGCCTGATTGGGCTCGCTGCTGTGGACTGTTGTCCAGGCGGTGATTCTGTTGATAAAGATACAGGCCCGCGCCCGCCAGATGATTGCGAAGATTGCGTCAATAAACAGTGCTTGCGCAATTTTTAACCCTTCATGGATAATTCACCGCAATAGTTACGACAAAGGCCAACCCAATGAGCAAGCTTGACCGATACGACCTGAGTATTTTGGCGGAATTGCAGCGTGACGCGAGGATCTCCAACCAGGAGTTGGCCGAGCGCATCGGCTTGTCGCCTTCGCCGTGCTCGCGCCGGGTCAAGCAGTTGGAGGACGATGGGTACATCTCGCGCCAGGTCGCCCTGCTCGACCGCAAGATGCTCGGCCTGAGCCTCACGGCCTACGTGCTGATCGGCATGGACCGTCACACGCCCGAGCGTTTCGAGAACTTCGAAGCGGCCATCCGCACCTTGCCGCAAGTGCTCGAATGCAGCCTTGTGACGGGGATGGATGCGGACTACCAGTTGAAAGTGGTGGTGCCGGATATGGATCACTATCAGAAATTGCTGCTGGGGCACCTGACCCGGATCGAAGGCGTGACCAGTGTGCGGTCGAGTTTTGTGCTCAACCAGGTATTGAACAGCACCGAGCTGCCATTGACCCACCTGCGCACCTGAGATCAGTGAAGGTCAAATGTGGGAGGGAGCAATCCCCCTCCCACATTTGGATTGCGCTTGGACTCAGGTCAATGTTGCGCCTGTAGCGCTGCCTTATACTTGCCACCCGCCCCACGGAAGAGCCCCATGAACAACATCGACCCCGCCCTCTTCGAAGAATGGATGATGACCGGCCTCGTCACCATCCTGATCATTTTCATGGGCTTTATCGTCTGGGACCTGGCGAAGAAATCCAAAGCCGGGCGCTTTGGCTCGTTCATCCTGTTTTTTGTGCTGGGCCTGGGCGTGGCCGCGTTCATCATCAAGAGCGTGGTGATCGGCCTGATCGAGTCCGGCGCCTTATAAGCGCGCCGGCACTTCCTTCCACTGGCCTTGGTCGAGGCCTTCGATAGACCAGTCGCCAATGCGCACGCGCACCAGGCGCAAGGTCGGCAAGCCTACCGCTGCGGTCATACGCCGTACCTGGCGGTTACGCCCCTCACGAATCACCAGCTCCAGCCAGTGGGTCGGCACGCTTTTGCGAAACCGCACCGGCGGGTTGCGCGGCCATAACTCCGGTTCTTCCAGTTGTCGCGCTTCGGCGGGCAAGGTCTTGCCGTCGTTAAGCTCGACACCGTCGCGCAGTTGCTGCAGTTGTTCTTGCGTCGGCTCGCCTTCCACCTGAACCCAGTAGGTTTTCGCCAACTTGTGCTTGGGATCGGCAATACGCGCCTGCAACTGACCATCGTTGGTCAGCAGCAACAGGCCTTCGCTGTCGCGGTCCAGTCGGCCCGCCGGGTAGATGCCGGGGATGTCGATAAAATCCTTGAGGGTCGCCCGTCCGCCTTCGTCGCTGAACTGGGTCAGCACGTCGAATGGCTTATTGAACAGGATCAACTTCGGCTCGGCCGGTGGCGCCTTGGCGACACGACGAGCGGCGGAATGCGGAGGTTTCACACCAGGGCGGCGCGAATCGGGGCGAGTAGGACGGGACATGGCAAAAGGAACATCTAACGGTCAGGACCGACAATGCTAGTGGCCTGACCGCTAAATGACCATCCCAACCGCTTAGCGGAACGGCGGTTCGTCGAAGCTGCGCAGTTTGCGCGAATGCAGCGAGTTGAGTTCGGTGCGCAACAGGTCCACCGCCTCGATGCCGATCTTCAAGTGCTGGCTGACCGCACGCTCATAGAACGCGTTGGCCGAACCGGGCAGTTTGATCTCACTGTGCAGCGGTTTATCCGAGACACACAGCAAGGTTCCGTACGGCACTCGCAAACGGTAGCCTTGGGCAGCGATGGTGCCGCTTTCCATGTCCACCGCCACGGCGCGGGACAGGTTGATCAGCGGCCGTTCCTGAGCCCAGCGCAGTTCCCAGTTACGGTCGTCGTAGGTCAGCACGGTGCCGGTGCGCAGGCGTTTTTTTAGCTCTTCGCCTTTTTCGCCGGTGACATTGGCAGCGGCTTGCTGCAAGGCCATCTGCACTTCGGCCAGGGCCGGAATCGGGATGTTCGGCGGTACCACGCGGTCCAGAATCCCATCGCGACGCATGTAGGCGTGGGCCAGTACGTAGTCGCCGATGGTCTGGGATTGGCGCAGGCCGCCGCAGTGGCCGATCATCAGCCAGCAATGCGGACGCAGCACAGCGAGGTGGTCGGTGATGTTCTTGGCGTTGGATGGGCCCACGCCGATATTCACCAATGTCACGCCGTGGCCATCACTGGCCTGCAGGTGGTATGCCGGCATCTGGTAACGGTGCCAGACCACACCCGCAGCGATGGCTGACGCTTCGCCATGGTCCATGCTCTTGTCGATCACCACGTTGCCCGGCAGCACCATGCGGATAAAGCGTGGGTCGCTGCGCAATTGCTCCAGGCCATGCAGGATGAACTGGTCAACGTAACGGTGATAGTTGGTCAGCAGGATCCACGGCTGCACATGTCGCCAGTCGCTGCCGGTGTAATGCACCAGACGGCGCAGAGAGAAGTCCACACGGGCCGCATCGAACAGTGCCAGGGGCAGCGGGTCGGTGTTTTCCCAGTCGTAGAGGCCATCGGCAATGCCATCGGTGGCGGCCGACAAGTCGGTGCTCGGGAACACCCGGGCCAGGGTCGCAGCGGTCACGCCGGAACCGGCCAACTCGTCGCCCTGCTCCACCACGTACGGGTAAGGAATATTCTGCTGGCTGACGCCCACTTCCACCGTCACGGTGAAGTCGTGCATCAACGGCACCAGTTGCTCCAGCAGGTATTTACGGAATGCCGACGGATGGGTGACGGTGACGCTGTAGGTCCCCGGCAACTGAACCTTGGCATATGCCCGGGTGGTCTGTGGGACTTCGCCGTGGCAGTGGTAGGTCAGGCGCAGTTCCGGATAGCGAAACAGAGCGCGTTGTGCGGCGTCGGGTTCGACGCGGTCCTTGAGGTATTGCTTGAGAGCCTGGTTGAGCGCGCCGGTAGCACGCTCATGCAGAGCCGCCAGCCGGTCCACGGCTTCTTCGGCGGTTTGAACGACAACAAAAGCTTCGGTCACGGTAAGCATCCTGTGTTCTGACGTGCAGGCCTTTATCTTGCCTGTATCCCGGCTTCACTGAAACAGGTGGTTTGGAATGCATTTTAAAATGCGGGAGGGGGCTTGCCCTCCCTTGGCCCGTGTTTACTTGGGGGGATGGGGTGTGGCTCGCTGGACAATCGCCGCCACATCAATGCCGCGTGGCAAGGCGCCATACACCCGACCCGACGATTCACCCAACCGGCTGGCGATAAAGCCATCACTGACCGCCGCATTCCCCGCCTCCAGCAACAGCTTGGCCTGCAAGGCGACAGCAATATCCTCGGTCAGCTGGCGTGCGCGGTACTGGATGTCCTGGGTGTCCATGAACGCCGACTTCAGGCGTTCGATGTGCCGCGCCAGTTGCTTGTCACCTTGGCCATCGCCCAGCTCGACAAACAGCGCTTCCAATACACCCGGCTCCTTGGACAATGCGCGCAGCACATCCAGGCACTGCACATTGCCGGAACCTTCCCACGTCGAGTTCACCGGCGCCTCACGGTAGAGGCGCGGCAGGATGCTGTCCTCGACATACCCGGCACCGCCCATGCATTCGGCCGCTTCGTTGATCATCGCCGGCGCGCGCTTGCAGATCCAATACTTGCCCACCGCCGTCACCAGCCGGGCGAATTTGGCTTGCTGCTCATCGCCCAGGTGATCCAGGGCGCGGCCCATGCGCAGGCTCAAGGCCAAGGCGGCCTCGCTTTCCAAGGCCAGGTCGGCCAGCACGTTTTGCATCAGCGGTTGCTCACTGAGAACGCGGCCACCCACCAAGCGGTGGGCGCAATGATGGCTGGCCTGGGTCAGCGCCTGGCGCATCAAGGCGCTGGAGCCGACCATGCAGTCGAAGCGGGTCATGGCAACCATCTCGATGATGGTCGGAACGCCGCGGCCTTCTTCGCCGATCATCCAGGCCAGGGCACCACGGAACTCTACTTCGCTGGAGGCGTTGGAGCAGTTGCCGAGCTTGTTTTTCAGGCGCTGGATATAGAACTCGTTGCGCGTGTCATCTGGACGGTGCCGAGGTAGAAGGAAACAGGTGAGGCCCTTGTCAGTCTGGGCCAGGGTCAGGAACCCATCGCACATCGGCGCCGAGCAGAACCACTTATGCCCTACCAGTTCGTAAGCCTGCCCCGGGCCGCCCGCGCCCACGGGATAGGCACGGGTCGTGTTGGCCCGCACATCGGTGCCGCCCTGTTTTTCGGTCATGGCCATGCCGATGGCGGCGCCGGCCTTGTGGGCAATGCCGACATTGCGCGGGTCGTATTCGGTGCTGAGGATTTTCGGCAACCAGGTCTTGGCCAGGTCTGGTTGCAGGCGCAGGGCCGGGACGCAGGCGAAGGTCATGGTCAGCGGGCAGCCGGTGCCGGCTTCGGCCTGGCTGTGAAGGTACGTCATCGCGGCCCGCGCCACATGGGCGCCGGATTGCGGATGAGCCCACGGCAACGACGGCAGGCCATGTTCGACAGCCGTGCGCATCAGCTCGTGGTAGGCCGGGTGAAACTCCACCAGGTCGATGCGATGACCATAACGGTCATGACTGTTGAACACCGGTTTATTCTGGTTCGCCAGGAACCCGGCCGCCATCAACGGCCCACCGGCCAGCGCGCCGTAGGCATCGATGCGCGCCTCTGCCCAGCCTGCGCCATAGCGGCGCGACCACTCTTGCAAAGGCAGGTCAATGCGGTACAGGTTGGTGCCATCCAGGGATGGGGGCTGGTTGGTGACGTCGTGGGTTTCAGCGAATGGGTGCAGATTCATGACGGGCCTCCTGGAAACAGCCCCGTTGGGTTGAGGCCTGAATTTCAGTTAAGCACCGTCATCCGCCTTAAAAAAGTGGCATACCCGCCGAATACCCGGCGCGTTCACCCTCTTGCGGACACAGCACCCGGCGTGTCAACACCGCCTGCAAGGCCTCGAAACGCACGGGCTTGGCGAGGCGGTCGGATACGCCGATGCCATGACAGTGCTCGCGTTCAGACACATTCAGTGACGTGCTCAAGGCAATCACCGGCAACTCACCGCAGCCCGGCAGAGCACGGATCTGACAGCACAATGAGAAGCCGCCTTCAGGTAGATCCAACACGACTGCGTCGAAATTGCCGCCCTGCAAGGCCGCTAGAGCGCTGGGGCCGCTGTCCACGTTTTTTACCCGGTAACCCAGTTTGAGCAACATGCCGCGCACTGCCAGTTGGCCGACGCTGTTGTCATCCACCAGCAGCACCGCGCAGTCTTGGGGCGCACGCTGCCGGTCCACTGCTGGTTTTGCTTCTGGCGCCACCGGGCTGACCTCCACCTCCAATTGGAAGCGGCTGCCCTTGCGCAACTCGGAATGATGGGTAAGGCGCCCGCCCAGCAGCTCGATCAATTGCCGACAGATCGCCAGGCCGATACCCAGGCCGCCGTATTCGCGAGTCATGGAACCATCCAGCTGGAAAAACCGCTGGTACAGGGTGGCCTCGTCCAGGAAGGCGAAGCCAATACCGGTGTCAGTCACAATAAAGCTCAGGCGCAAGCCACCGTCACTGTGGGGCACGCCCACCACCCGCAGGCGTACGGCGCCTTCGTGGGTGAATTTGAATGCGTTGTCCAGCAGGCAATCCAGGCACTGGATCAGTTTGTCGGCGTCGCCCACCACCCGGTCCGGCAGTTCATCGGCCACGTCGATGGAAAACGCCAGGCCCTTGCTTTGGGCGCTGACACTGAACTGCTGGCGCAAGGTGTCGAGCACCCCGCGCAGGCTGAACACCTGCGACTGGGCACTCAGGCGCCCAGCCTGAAGTTCGGTGAGGGTGAGAATGCCATTGACCATGCGCATCATGTCTCGCGCCGAGCCGGCAGCGGTTTGCTGGTATTGCGCCAGGTCGTCGTCCAGCGGCACGGTTTGCATCAGCTCAAGGGAGCCGATCACGCCGTTCATGGGGGTACGCAGTTCGTGGGTCAGTGTGGCGAGGAACTCATCCTTGAGCCGGTTGCTGCGGGCAAGCTGCTGGTTGAGCACTTCGAGCTTCTGGCTGGCGTCGAGGAGAATCTGCGCCTGTTGCTCACGCATGGAATTGATGCGGTCTGCCAACGCCAGGGACAACAGCGCCACTTCAATCGCCGAACCGATCTGGCTGGCGTACATCGTAAGGAACACATTGGGCAGGTAGCCCAGCACCATCAGCGTATTCACCACCCCGCCCAGCAGGAAGGCCGACCAGGCGATGATGAAATAGCGCGCCACCCGCTGGCCGCAATACCAGGCCTTGATGGCGGCGACAAAGATGGTCACGGTAAACACCAACGCCAAGCCGGTAGCCAGGCGCAGCGCCAGGGCGTAGCTGGTCATCAGCGACAGCAACATGACCACCGCGCCGCAGCCCACCAGCGCCAGCAGAAAACGGTTGATCCAGCGACTGTGCAGTGCGGTGTTCAGGAAACTGCGCGCAAACAGGCTGCCAAACAACGCCGCCGCGCCAATAAGGAACGGCGTCGCGGCATTCGCCCACCACGGGTTGTTCGGCCAGAAATACTCCACCGCCGCGCCGTTGACCGACAGTTGGTACATGCCGAACGAAGCGATATAGAAGATGTAATAGAGGTAGCTGGTATCGCGCACACTGAGGTAGATAAACAGGTTGTAGACCAGCATCCCCAGCAACACACCGTAGATCAGGCCCAATACATACAGGCGCAGCGGCTGCTGCTCCAGGTAGGCGGTGCTGGACCAGAGTGTCAGCGGGGCCTGGATCGAACCTTCGCTTTGCAGACGCAGGTAGACGGTTTTCGCCTCTCCAGGATTGAAGTCGACCTTGAACAGGTAGTTGTTCTGGCGAATCTCACGGGCGGAAAACGGCAGCGCATCCCCGGTGCGCCCGGCCAGACGGTAGTTGCCGGCGCTGTCGGGCAGGTACAGGTCGAGGTGGTCCAGCGGCGGGTAGGCCAACTCCAACAGCCAGGTGCGTTGGGCCTCGGGGCCGTAGGGCAGGTAATGCAGGTTGACCTTGAGCCAGAACACCGAACGTGAATAGCCGGCATTGAGGGTGTCTTTATCGTGGGGTTTGAACTGCCGGGCGGCGGAAGGCGCGCTGACGTCGGCAATGGTGAGCGAATCGGTGGGGTCTTCGAGCACTTGCATAGCTCGGCCCAGCGCCAGGCTGCGGGTGTCCTGGTTGAACTCAATGGCGCTGGCGAGCATCGGCAGCCCGCACAACAATAAAATCAGCAAATAGCGCATAGAGCCCCAGCGTGGCGTGTCCGGTAAGGTCAAAAGCTCCCCATTCCTTTTGAGAAGACGTACACCGGCGGTACAGTTAAGTTGTTTGGATCCACTTTAGCATAGCCGCTAAAGGCCATTGGACACCATTGAAATAATTTTCCTGAAGGCTCTAGAACAAGCGTTTCAGCGCACTTTTGCGGAGAGAAAAGCGCCAAAAAAGCGTCGCACTTTGGACAAAATTCAACCATCGCCCGACGGCCACGCCAAAAGCGTTTGGTGGTAAGCTCGCGCACCATGAATATCTACAGCTCTCGCCCTGTTGTCCTCTGTCTCTCCGGCCATGATCCCAGTGGTGGCGCCGGCTTGCAGGCAGATATCGAAGCCCTGCTCGCCCAGGGGTGCCATGCGGCTCCGGCCGTCACCGCCCTGACCGTGCAGAACACCGTCAATGTCAGCGACTTCCGTGTGCTCGACCGCGAGTGGGTGCTGGCACAGGCCAATGCCGTGCTTGGCGATTCCGAAGTGGCGGCGGTCAAACTGGGTATGCTCGGCTCCACCGCGATGGTCGACACTGTGGTCGAACTGCTGCAGGCGCACCCGCACCTGCCAGTGGTGTGCGACCCGGTGCTGCGTGCCGGCGGCGGCGGCAGCCTGGGCAAGGACGAAGTCGGCTACGCCATGCGCGAGCGGCTGTTGCCGTTGTCGCTGATTGCCACGCCCAACCTGCCCGAAGCGCGCATCCTTGCAGAGTTGCCCGAAGGCACGGCGGACGAGTGCGCCGAAAAGCTGCTGCCGTTTATCAAGCACCTGTTGATCACGGGCGGCCATGGCGACGAGCATGAAGTGCACAATCGCCTCTACAGCCGCGACGGCACCCAGCAGACCTTTACCTGCCAACGCCTGCCCGGCAGTTATCACGGTTCGGGCTGCACCCTGGCCAGCGCACTGGCCGGGCGGATCGCTCAGGGCGAAGGGCTGGTGAGCGCGGTGCAATCGGCGCTCAACTACACGTGGCGTACCCTGCGTGACGCCGAACAGCTCGGCCAGGGTCAGTTTGTACCGCGCCGTTTGCCGCTGGATTTCTGTTCGTAACTTTCTGCTCTTAGAAGCAAGAGGCCTGCCCGATGAAACTACGTGGCCTTTACGCCATCACCGACAGCCAACTGCTGGCCGGCAAATTCCTCGCCTATGTAGAAGCGGCATTGGACGGTGGCGTGACCCTGTTGCAGTACCGCGACAAAAGCAGCGACGAAGCCCGGCGCCTGCGCGAAGCCGAAAAGCTGCGGGAGCTGTGCTCGCGCTACAAGACCCAACTGATCATCAACGATGACGCCGAATTGGCCGCGCGCCTGGGCGTCGGCGTGCATCTGGGCCAGACCGACGGCCCACTGACGCCAGCCCGTGCGCTGCTCGGTTCCAGAGCCATCATCGGCGCCACCTGTCACAGCCAGATCGAACTGGCCGAGCAGGCCGCGAAGGAAGGCGCCAGTTACGTCGCCTTCGGTCGCTTCTTCAATTCCACTACCAAGCCCGGCGCACCTGCCGCCACCGTTGAAATGCTGGCCGAGGCCCGCAAGCGCTTGCACCTGCCGATCTGCGTGATCGGCGGTGTCACCCTGGAGAACGCCGAGCCCCTGGTGGCCCATGGTGCCGATCTGCTGGCCGTGGTCCACGGTTTGTTCGGCGCCGACAGCACCCAGGAAGTCACGCGCCGCGCCCGCGCCTTCAACGCTTTAATCACATCCTGAATTCAGAGAGCCCTCACCATGTCTCGTTCCGAAACCCTGTTTGCCAATGCCCAGAAACACATCCCCGGCGGTGTGAACTCCCCCGTGCGTGCGTTCAAGAGCGTGGGCGGCACGCCGTTGTTCTTCAAGCATGCCGAAGGCGCCTACGTCACCGACGAAGACGACAAGCGTTATGTGGATTACGTGGGCTCCTGGGGCCCGATGATCCTGGGCCACAGCCACCCGGACGTGCTGGATGCCGTGCGTAAACAGCTGGAGCACGGGTTGTCCTACGGCGCCCCAACCGCCATGGAAACCGAGATGGCGGACCTGGTGTGCTCAATCGTGCCGTCGATGGAGATGGTGCGCATGGTCAGCTCCGGCACCGAAGCCACCATGAGCGCGATTCGCCTGGCCCGAGGTTTCACCGGCCGCGACAGCATCATCAAGTTCGAAGGCTGCTACCACGGCCACTCCGACAGCCTGCTGGTCAAAGCCGGCTCCGGCCTGCTGACCCAGGGCGTGCCAAGCTCGGCCGGTGTGCCGGCGGCATTTGCCAGGCACACCCTGACGCTGCCGTTCAACGACATCGCTGCCGTCGAGCAGATGCTCAGCGAAGTCGGCCAAGACGTGGCGTGCATCATCGTCGAGCCCGTGGCTGGCAACATGAACTGCGTACCGCCGGCGCCGGGCTTCCTCGAAGGCCTGCGCGAGCAGTGTGACAAGCATGGCGTGGTGCTGATTTTCGACGAAGTGATGACTGGCTTTCGCGTCGCCCTCGGCGGTGCCCAGGCGCACTACGGCGTGACGCCGGACCTGAGCACCTTCGGCAAGATCATCGGCGGCGGCATGCCGGTGGGCTGTTTTGGCGGCAAGCGCGAAATCATGCAACACATCGCACCACTGGGCCCGGTGTACCAGGCTGGCACGTTGTCCGGTAACCCGTTGGCCATGGCCGCTGGCCTGACTACCCTGCGGTTGATCAGCCGCCCCGGCTTCCACGCCGAGTTGACCGACTACACCACGCGTCTGCTGGATGGCCTGCAACAGCGCGCCGACGCGGCCGGTATCCCATTTGTCACCACGCAGGCGGGCGGCATGTTCGGCCTGTATTTCAGCGGTGCCGACGATATCGTCACCTTTGATGACGTGATGGGCAGCGACGCCGATCTGTTCAAGCGCTTCTTCCACCTGATGCTGGAAGGCGGGGTCTACCTGGCCCCGAGTGCCTTTGAAGCGGGTTTCACGTCGATTGCCCATGGCGAAACCGAGTTGCGACTGACTCTGGACGCCGCCGAGCGCGCATTCGCTGCCCTGAAATAAACGGTCGCAAAAATCTGGCGTCGCCATAGGTGGCGTCAGATTTGCTACTTTTCTGACAGAGCTTTCCTTATTTTTTCGAGAATTTACCTGCAATCCGGCAGATAACTTGCCCAAGCAGCAGAAAAACGAGTAAAGACTTTGTAAGCAGAGGCCTGCTTATTTCATAATGCGCGCTTATTGGATCCCGTGAGGGTCCGCGCGCCCCGTCAGAGGTAAGTCGATTCCCATGAAACGCACCGGCCGCACCCTGGTACTGGGCTGCCTGTTGCTCCTTCAGCCGCTGCTGGCACATGCCCAGGCAGGCGGCAACTCGTTGTTAATTCCAGCGATGGGTCGTTGCACCCTCAATACCCAGCCAGACAGCCAGGCCGAATCCCTGAGCGCGTGCCAGAAACAGGCCGACGACGGGGATGCGCAGGCGCAATACGAGTTGGGCGAGTACTTCCACGACAGTAAAAACCCTGCACGCGACCTCAACAAAGCCTTGAGCTACTTCGAGAAAGCTTCGTTGCAGGGCCACGCCCAGGCACAATTTCAGCTCGGCACCATGTTCTTCAAAGGCGAAGGCGTGCCGGCCAATAACGTTCAGGCGTATATCGTGCTGAAAATGGCCGCGGTCAACGGCGCCGAAGACGCGCTGGACACCGCCGACGAAGTCGCCGAGCACATGCAACGCGATGAGCTGGAAGTCGCTACCCAGGTGTTGGGCCAGATTTTCCGCAACTATCTTCAGGAATTGCAGAGTGCCGATGGGCGCTCGCCCTTCTCCCCCCTGCCCTGACAGCCGCCTTACTTTTCAGGCATCGGCATCGGAAATGGCATCACATTGCTCACGCCCCGCGCCTCGCTGATCTTGGGCGTGCCCAGGCGCTCGACTTCATCGATGCGCACGATCGAATGCATCGGCACAAAACTGCGCACCACGCCTTCGAACTGAGCCTTGAGCTTTTCTTCGCCCGGGTCGACGACCAATTGGGTGCGCTCGCCAAAGACGAACTCTTCCACTTCCAGGAAACCCCACAGATCACTTTGATAGATCTGCTTGGCGTACATTTCGAACACCTGGCCCTGGTTAAGGAAAATCACCTTGTAGATTGGAGCTTCACGTTTGGTCATGGTGGGCGAGCAACACATCGGGGATATAAAAGAGGGCGCGAACTATAGCATGGCACCCGATGCACAACGCTAGGAACCAATGGGCATGCCCCCTATAATGCGCGGTTCTTTACCACCAGTTGACGATTCCCATGGCCAAGAAGCTTTATATCGAAACCCACGGTTGCCAGATGAACGAGTACGACAGCTCGCGCATGGTCGATCTGCTGGGCGAACACCAGGCCCTGGAAGTCACCGCCCGCGCCGAAGATGCCGACGTAATCCTGCTCAATACCTGCTCGATCCGCGAACGGGCCCAGGACCGCGTGTATTCGCAGCTGGGCCGCTGGCGTGAATTGAAACTGGCCAACCCGGACATGGTCATCGCCGTCGGCGGTTGCGTGGCCAGCCAGGAAGGCGCCGCGATTCGCGACCGCGCGCCCTATGTCGATGTGGTCTTCGGCCCGCAAACCCTGCACCGCTTGCCGGAAATGATCGACGCCGCCCGTGTCACCAAGCTGCCTCAGGTAGACGTCTCGTTCCCGGAAATTGAAAAATTCGACCACTTGCCCGAGCCGCGTATCGACGGCCCAAGCGCCTATGTGTCGGTGATGGAAGGCTGCAGCAAGTACTGCACCTTCTGCGTGGTGCCCTACACCCGCGGTGAAGAAGTCAGCCGGCCATTCGACGACGTGCTGGCGGAAATCATCCACCTGGCCGAAAACGGCGTACGCGAAGTGACCCTGCTGGGCCAGAACGTCAACGGCTATCGCGGCCTGACTGACGACGGCCGCCTCGCGGACCTGGCGGAGTTGATCCGCGTGGTGGCGGCTGTGGACGGTATCGAGCGCATCCGCTACACCACCTCGCACCCACTGGAATTCTCCGACAGCCTGATCCAGGCCCACGCCGACGTGCCGGAGCTGGTCAAACACCTGCACTTGCCGGTGCAATCGGGCTCGGACCGCATCCTGTCGGCCATGAAGCGCAACCACACCGCCCTGGAGTACAAATCCAAACTGCGCAAATTGCGCGCAGCGGTGCCGGGCATCTGCATCAGCTCGGACTTTATTGTGGGTTTCCCCGGCGAGACCGAAAAAGACTTCCAGCAGACCATGAAGCTGATTGAAGACGTTGGTTTCGACTTTTCCTACTCGTTCGTCTACAGCCAGCGCCCCGGCACACCGGCCGCTGACCTCGTGGACGAAACCCCGGAAGCGCTGAAAAAAGAACGCTTGAACGCGCTGCAGCACAGCCTGAATCAGCAGGGTTTCGAAATCAGCCGACAAATGGTCGGCTCGACCCAGCGCATTCTGGTCACCGACTATTCGAAGAAAGACCCGGGCGAGCTGCAAGGCCGTACCGAGAACAACCGAATCGTCAACTTCCGTTGCGACAACCCGACCCTGATCGGCCAGTTTGCCGATGTGCACATCGATGCGGCGCAACCGCACTCGTTGCGTGGCTCGCTGATCCAATAATTTTCAGATCATTGGAGATCAAAATGTGGGAGGGGGCTTGCCCCCGATGGCAGTGGATCAGATGGCCCACCTGTTTCTGACACTCCGCCATCGGGGGCCAAGCCCCCTCCCACATTTGAAACGTGCACATTCCGATGACGTAAGTGCTTTCGTACCCGCGCCTCTGGCGTTATTCTCTCTTTCACCTCAATTGCCAAAGGGCGGCTAAAAGCGACCTTGAACGCACCCATAGTAGAACCCCATCGTTTTATCCTTGAGCCCTTTGAGGCTCGCCGTTTCGCCAATCTGTGCGGACAGTTCGACGAGCACCTGCGCCTGATCGAACAACGCCTGAGCATCGAAATCCGCAATCGCGGCAATCAGTTCGAGCTTATTGGTGAACCCCAACACACCACGTCTGCAGAAAACCTGCTGCGTCGCCTCTATCGCGAGACCAAGGGCAGTGAACTGTCACCGGAAACGGTGCACCTGTACTTGCAAGAGTCCGCTGTAGAAGACCTGGCCAACAACCCTGTGGCCGAAGCCAGCGTGGCCTTGCGTACCAAAAAAGGCATGATTCGCCCACGCGGCCTGAATCAGCAGAAGTACGTCAAGGAAATCCTCGGCAACGACATCAACTTCGGCATCGGCCCGGCCGGCACCGGCAAGACCTACCTGGCCGTGGCCTGTGCGGTCGACGCCCTGGAGCGCGAGCAAGTGCGCCGCATCCTGCTGGTGCGCCCGGCGGTTGAAGCGGGTGAAAAACTCGGCTTCCTGCCCGGCGACCTGGCCCAGAAGATCGATCCGTACCTGCGCCCGCTGTATGACGCGCTGTACGAGATGCTTGGTTTTGAATACGTGGCCAAGCTGATCGAGCGCCAGGTGATCGAGATCGCCCCGCTGGCCTACATGCGCGGTCGCACCTTGAACAACAGTTTCATCATCCTCGACGAAAGCCAGAACACCACCGTCGAGCAGATGAAGATGTTCCTCACCCGTATCGGTTTCGGCTCTACCGCCGTAATCACCGGCGACATCACCCAGGTCGACCTGCCCAAGGGCACCAAGTCCGGCCTGGGCCAGGTGATCGAGGTACTCAAGGACGTGCCGGGCATCAGCTTCACGCACTTCATGCCCAAGGACGTGGTACGCCACCCGTTGGTGCAGCGCATTGTCGAAGCCTACGAGCGCTTCGAACACCGCGACGATGGACTGTCAAAGGACGTTCGCCGCGATGCTTGAGCTTGACCTGCAACTGGCCACCGACGCGCCTGCCCCCAGCGAAGACCAGTTCCGCCAATGGTGCGAGCTGGCCCTGCGCCAGCGCACTGCCGACTCGGAACTGACCATCCGTCTGGTGGACGAGCCCGAAGGCCGCGAACTGAACCACACCTGGCGCCAGAAAGACTACGCAACCAACGTGCTGTCCTTCCCCGCCGACGTCCCCGACGAGCTGCTGGATATCCCGTTGCTGGGCGATCTGGTGATCTGCGTCGAGGTGGTTGAGCGCGAGGCGAAGGAACAAGACAAGGAACTTGAAGCCCACTGGGCTCATCTAGTCATCCACGGCTGCTTGCATCTCTTGGGTTACGACCATATAGACGATGACGAAGCCGAGGAAATGGAAACACTGGAACAAACGTTGCTTGCCGAATTGGGTCACCCTGATCCGTATGCAGACGACGAAACCTAACTGACACAACAAAGGATTTAGAGTAATCGCTATGAGCGAAGACCGATCGAGCAACGGGCAAAAGTCATGGCTGGGTAAACTGACCCAGGCTTTTGCCCACGAGCCGAAAAACCGCCAGGAGCTGCTGGAGCTGCTGCGCGAGGCCCACCAGAACAAGTTGCTGGACAGCGAAGCGCTGGCCATCGTCGAAGGCGCCATCCAGGTGGCTGACCTGCAAGTCCGGGACATCATGGTCCCGCGCTCGCAGATGATCAGCATCAAGGCGACCCAGACCCCACGGGAATTCCTCCCGGCCGTGATCGACTCGGCGCACTCGCGCTACCCGGTCATCGGTGAAAGCCATGACGACGTCATGGGCGTCCTGCTGGCCAAGGACCTGCTGCCGCTGATCCTCAAGGAGAACGGCGACAGCTTCAACATCAAGGACCTGCTGCGTCCGGCCACCTTCGTGCCCGAATCCAAGCGCCTGAATGTGCTGCTGCGCGAGTTTCGCGCCAACCACAACCACATGGCCATTGTGATCGACGAATACGGCGGCGTGGCTGGCCTGGTGACCATCGAGGACGTGCTGGAACAGATCGTCGGCGACATCGAAGACGAGCACGACGTCGAAGAAGACAGCTACATCAAGCCGCTGCCGAGCGGTGACTTCCTGGTCAAGGCCCTGACACCGATCGAGAACTTCAACGAGTTCTTCGACAGCGAATTCTCCGATGATGAGTTCGATACCGTTGGCGGCCTGGTGATGAGTGCGTTTGGCCACCTGCCAAAACGTAACGAGACCACTGAGATCGGCGCGTATCGCTTCCGCATCCTGAATGCGGACAGCCGTCGTATCCACTTGATCCGCCTGACTCCGATTGCCCGCTAAGGACTGACATGCGCCGTTTGATCGCACCCGGCTGGCCCGGTAACTTGCTGGCCGTGGTGGCCGGCGCCATCACCACCCTGGCGCTGGCGCCGTTCGATCTGTGGCCGTTTGCACTGGTCGCAGTCGCAGTGTTTTATATCGGCCTGCGGGAACTGACACCCCGCCAGGCCCTGGGCCGTGGCTGGTGTTTCGGTTTCGGTCTGTTCGGCGCAGGGACCAGCTGGATCTACTACAGCATCCACCACTTCGGCGGCGCTTCGGTGCTGCTGGCGGGGTTCTTGATGCTGCTGTTCACCGCCGCCATTGCCTGGTTCTTCGCCCTGCCCGCCTGGCTGTGGGCGCGCTGGCTGCGCCGCAATGAAGCGCCGTTGGCGGACGCGCTCACGTTTGCCGCATTGTGGGTCGGCCAGGAAGCCTTTCGCGGATGGTTCCTCACCGGTTTCCCGTGGCTGTACTCCGGTTACAGCCAGCTCGATGGCCCCCTGACAGGCCTGGCGCCCATCGGCGGGATGTGGCTGATTTCCTTCGCGCTTGCGCTGACTGCAGCCCTGTTGTGCAACCTGCCGCGCCTGTTGGCGGGCAAGCGCAATGCCTTTATCGGCGCAGGGCTGGTGTTGCTGGTCGCCCCCTGGGCCATCGGACTGGCGCTCAAGCATCACGCCTGGACGGCTCCGTCCGGCGCGCCGCTGACCGTGGCCGCCATCCAGGGCAACATCGAACAAAGCATGAAATGGGATCCGGAGCAGCTCACCGCGCAGTTGGCGCTGTACCGTGACATGAGTTTCAGCTCCAAGCCCGTCGATTTACTGGTGTGGCCGGAAACGGCGGTGCCGGTGCTCAAGGAATCCGTCGAGGGTTACCTGGGCATGATGGGCAAGTTCGCGGCCGACCGGCACACCGCGCTGATCACCGGCGTACCGATTCGCCAGGAAGTGCACCACCAGAAGCGCTACTTCAACGGGATTACCGTGGTGGGCGAAGGTGATGGGACTTACCTCAAGCAGAAGCTCGTGCCCTTTGGCGAGTACGTTCCGCTGCAAGACGTGCTGCGCGGACTGATTGCCTTCTTCGACCTGCCAATGTCGGACTTCGCTCGCGGCCCCGCCGACCAGGCGATGTTGCAGGCCAAGGGCTATCAGATAGCGCCGTTTATTTGCTACGAAGTGGTGTACCCGGAATTTGCCGCCGGCCTGTCGGCCCAGAGCGATCTGCTGCTGACCATCAGCAATGACACCTGGTTTGGCCGCTCCATCGGCCCATTGCAGCACCTGCAAATGGCGCAGATGCGCGCGCTGGAAGCGGGGCGCTGGATGATCCGCGCCACCAACAATGGCGTGACCGGGCTGATTAATCCGTATGGCCAGATCACCGTGCAGATCCCGCAATTCGAACGCGGCATTCTCTACGGGGAAGTGGTGCCGATGCATAACCTCACGCCGTACCTGCAATGGCGCTCGTGGCCGCTGATCATCGTGTGCCTGATGCTGTTTGGTTGGGCGTTGCTCGCGGCCCGCATGTCGAAAACCGTCTAACAGACCAACACCGAAACAAATGTGGGAGGGGGCAAGCCCCTCCCACATTTTTGACTTACGGTGTTATTGATAGAACAGCCGATACCCCACCTGCCCCACCGCTTCATTGATCAACTGCCCGCTCTGCCACACCGACTTGAACTCCGGCATCCAGCCGCCCAGCGGCCGGGCGTTGTCCACGCCAAGGAAGCCCACGGGCGCCGGCACCACGGTAAAACCGGCCTTTTCAAAACTCCACACTGAACGCGGCATGTGCCAGGCCTGTGTCACCACGACCACGCGCTTGATCCCCTCGGGCAGTAGAATCTCGGCACTCATTTGCGCATTCTCCCAGGTGGTGCGGCTGCGCTCTTCCTTCCAGCGTACCGCCACGCCGAAATCATCCTGCATCGACACCGCCATCAGCTCAGCTTCGCTGGGCGGCGTGCCGTAGTGCAATCCACCGGTGGTGAGCACCGGCAGGCCGGACGCCTTGGCCAATCGGGCGGCATACCGCTGGCGCTCCAGGCCGATACCGGTAGGCTGGTCAGTGCCCCATGCGGGGTCCCCGCGCTCACGCCCCGAGCCCAGTACCACGATGGCATCGGCGCGCTGGGCCAACGTCGACCAGTCTTCACGAGCCAAGGGCGGTGAGGTTTCCAGAGCGCGCGCGCCCCACTCCACCACCACCGGCAGGCTGATCAACCACATGCCGCCCAAGCCCAAGGCGAAGCAACATCCGGCCAAACGTGGACGGCTGCGACGAAACCACCAGGCAAGGGCCAGCAGCAGCAAGAGAATGCCGGGGGGCAGGAGCAGTTGTTTGATGAAATAACGAATAGGCATCGGGCATCTCCATAGATGCCCGAAGCCTAAGGTGTAACGGGGTTTAGCGACAATCTCTACAGTGACATAGCGCAGTGGTGTGGTTCTGCGGGGAGTGAACTACTTGTAGCGGGCGGACCGGAATGTTTCCGGGCCACGACCGGCCGGCAAGTCCTTGAGCCACACCACCTTGGCAGAGTGCGTAGGCTCCTGGGCTGGCGGGGTTGCCACCCAAGGGGGCGCACTGCGCTTGTTGCGTTCCAAATAAGCCTTGATCAGTTCCAGCTCTGCACGGCTCAACCCGCGCAGTTCCAACTCGACAGGCCGTTCATCACGCAATCGGCCCGCTGTTCTCGCTGCATCCAATGCACGACCCAATCGGTCGATCAGTCCTTCGTAGACTTCCGGTTTCGTTGCGATTCGCTGCGATTCAACCATCCCCTCACCTCATTGAAGAAAGACTTGCTCCCCAATAAACAGCGTAGCCCCCGTAGCTACGCCTGCCCGGCGCCGCGACAGACGGCCTCGGCTGCGCAATCAGGGTTTCCCTCGATAGAGTGGGGTCATGTATGCTACGGCGCTTCCTGTAACTCCACTTCCCGCAGGGTTTGGGCACGGACGCGCCGCTTTTTGGTGTCGAACAACCTGAACGTTGCACCGAAGAGGATTAGGCCACCCCTATCCAGTTCAAAAGTAGCCATGCACGAACAATATCAGCCCCGTGAAATAGAAAATGCCGCCCAAACCTTCTGGGACGAGCAAAAGTCCTTTGAAGTCAGTGAACAGCCGGGCAAGGAAACTTTCTACTGCCTGTCGATGTTCCCTTACCCCAGCGGCAAGCTACACATGGGGCATGTGCGCAACTACACCATCGGCGACGTGATTTCCCGCTACCAGCGCATGCTCGGCAAAAACGTTCTGCAACCCATGGGTTGGGACGCCTTCGGCATGCCGGCAGAAAACGCCGCGATGAAAAACAACGTGGCTCCCGCCAAGTGGACCTACGAAAACATCGCCTACATGAAGACCCAGCTGCGCAGCCTGGGCCTGGCGGTGGACTGGTCCCGCGAAGTGACCACCTGCAAGCCGGATTACTACCGCTGGGAACAATGGCTGTTCACTCGCCTGTTCGAAAAAGGCGTGATCTACCGCAAGAACGGTACCGTGAACTGGGACCCGATTGACCAGACCGTGCTGGCCAACGAACAAGTCATCGACGGTCGCGGCTGGCGTTCCGGCGCGGTGATCGAGAAGCGCCAGATCCCGATGTACTACTTCAAGATCACCGCCTACGCGGATGAGCTCCTGTCGAGCCTCGACGATCTGCCGGGCTGGCCTGAACAGGTCAAGACCATGCAGCGCAACTGGATCGGCAAGTCCAAGGGCATGGAAGTGCAGTTCCCGTACAACGTCGATTCCATCGGCGAAGCGGGCGCGCTCAAAGTCTTCACCACCCGTCCGGACACTTTAATGGGAGCGACTTACGTCGCCGTGGCCGCCGAACACCCGCTGGCCACCCTGGCCGCACAGAACAATCCTGAACTGCAGGCGTTCATTGCCGAATGCAAAGGCGGCAGCGTGGCCGAAGCCGACGTCGCCACCCAAGAGAAAAAAGGCCTGCCGACCTCGCTGTTCGTCGAGCACCCGCTGACCGGCGAAAAACTGCCGGTGTGGGTCGCCAACTATGTGCTGATGCATTACGGCGACGGCGCGGTAATGGCTGTGCCGGCCCACGACGAGCGCGATTTCGAGTTCGCCGTCAAATACAACCTGCCGATCAAGCCCGTCGTGCGTACCAGCGCCGGTGACACCACCCCGACGCCTTGGCAGGACGCTTACAACGAACACGGCACACTGATCAATTCCGGTGAATTCGACGGCCTGGACTTCCAGGGCGCCTTCGACGCCATCGAAGTCGCACTGATCAAGAAGAACCTCGGCGCCTCGCGCACCCAGTTCCGCCTGCGCGACTGGGGCATCAGCCGCCAGCGCTACTGGGGCTGCCCGATCCCGATCATCCACTGCGATACCTGCGGTGACGTGCCGGTACCGGAAGACCAACTGCCGGTCGTACTGCCCGAAGACGTGGTGCCGGATGGCGCCGGTTCGCCGCTGGCGCGCATGCCCGAGTTCTACGCGTGCAGCTGCCCGAAATGCGGCGCCCAGGCCAAGCGTGAAACCGACACCATGGACACCTTCGTCGAGTCCTCGTGGTACTACGCCCGCTACGCCTCGCCTCACTACGAGGGCGGCCTGGTGGAAAAATCCGCAGCCGACCACTGGTTGCCGGTGGATCAGTACATTGGCGGTATCGAACACGCCATTCTCCACCTGTTGTATGCGCGCTTCTTCCACAAGCTGATGCGCGACGAAGGCCTGGTGAGTTCCAACGAGCCGTTCAAGAACCTGCTGACCCAGGGCATGGTGATCGCCGAGACTTACTATCGCCGCGAAGCCAATGGCGCCTACACCTGGTTCAACCCGGCTGACGTCGAGCTTGAGCGTGACAGCAAAGCCAAGGTCATCAGCGCCAAGCTGATCGCCGACGGCCTGCCGGTGGAAATCGGCGGTACCGAGAAAATGGCCAAGTCGAAGAACAACGGCGTCGACCCACAGTCGATGATCGACCAGTTCGGCGCCGACACCTGCCGTTTGTTCATGATGTTCGCCTCGCCGCCTGACATGAGCGCCGAATGGTCCGACTCCGGCGTCGAAGGCTCGCACCGCTTCCTCAAGCGTGTCTGGCGCCTGGCTCACGCCCATGTCAGCCAAGGCCTGCCGGGCAAGCTGGACGTGGCATCCTTGAGCGACGAGCAGAAACTCATCCGCCGCAGCACCCACCTGGCCATCAAGCAAGCCAGCCATGATGTGGGCCAGAACCACAAGTTCAACACCGCCATCGCCCAGGTGATGACGCTGATGAACGTGCTGGAAAAAGCCCCGCAAGTGACCGAACAGGACCGCGCCCTGGTACAGGAAGGCCTGGAAACAGTCACCCTGCTGCTCGCGCCGATCACCCCGCACATCAGCCACGACCTGTGGAGCCGTCTGGGCCACAGCGACGCGGTCATCGATGCGCGCTGGCCGGTGCAGGATGACAGCGCGCTGGTACAGGACACGCTGCAACTGGTGATCCAGGTCAACGGCAAACTGCGTGGCCAGATCGACATGCCGGCCACTGCCAGCCGTGAAGAAGTCGAAGCCGCCGCACGCGTCAACGAGAACGTGCTGCGCTTTACCGAAGGCCTGACGATCCGCAAAGTGATCGTGGTGCCTGGCAAACTGGTCAATATCGTCGCTAGCTAATCGGATCGGGCGCAGGGCTTGAGCCCTGCGCCGAACAAAGCCTTCAGGGCCTCGATAAGGCCCACATGGTTTCAAGGGGAGCAACAAAATGATCAAACGCAATCTGCTGGTTATGGGCCTTGCCGTGCTACTGAGCGCTTGCGGCTTCCAGCTGCGCGGCACCGGAACCAATGAACTGACGATCAAGGAACTGGATGTCAGCGCACGCGACGCTTACAGCGAAACCGTGACCCAGCTGCGCCAGGTCCTGGAAAACAACGGTGTCCACGTCTACACCGGCGCAACCTACAAGCTGTTCCTGGCGAACGAGAAAGAAACCCAGCGCAACCTGAGCTACGCCAGCGCCGGCCGTGCGTCCGATATCGAACTGAGCACCGTACTGAGCTTTGAAGTCCAGGGCCGTGATCACCTGCCATTGATGGGTGACAACATCCAGGTGCAGAAAATCGTCAGCCACGACGGCAACAACCTGGTAGGTTCGGACGCCGAAATCACCCAGGTGCGCCAGGAAATGCGTCGGGATCTGGTGCAACGCATGGTCCTGCGCCTGTCGATGCTGACCCCGCAACAGCTGGAAACCTTGCAGCAAGCTGCTGACAACAAGGCCAAGGCTGACGCCGACGCACTTAAAGCCGCAAAAGAGTACGAAGACAACACGCCGAAACAGTCGCCTGTTGAAGTACCTGCCGAGTAAGCCGAACGGGGCGCCCCAGGCGCCCCGCTCTACCTGCCTATGAAACTCGCCCCCGCCCAACTCGCCAAACACCTGCAAGGTAGCCTCGCGCCTGTCTACATCGTCAGCGGTGATGACCCGTTGCTGTGCCAGGAAGCTGCCGACGCCATCCGTACCGCCGCCCGCCAGCAGGGCTTTGATGAACGCCAGGTCTTCAGTGCCGACGCCAGCTTTGACTGGGGCACGCTGCTGCAGGCCGGTGCGAGCATGTCGCTGTTCGCCGAAAAACGCCTGCTGGAACTGCGCCTGCCCTCGGGCAAGCCCGGCGACAAGGGCGCTGCGGCGTTGATGGAATACTGCTCGCGGCCCGCTGAGGACACGGTCTTGCTGATCAGCCTGCCCAAACTCGACGGCAGTGCGCAGAAGACCAAATGGGGCAAGGCCCTGGTAGAAGGGGCTCAGACCCAGTTCATCCAGATCTGGCCGGTGGACAGCAATCAGTTGCCACAGTGGATTCGCCAGCGCCTGTCTCAATCAGGGTTGTCTGCAACGCAAGACGCCGTAGAGTTGATCGCCGCTCGGGTCGAAGGCAACTTGCTTGCCGCCGCCCAGGAGATCGAGAAACTCAAGCTGATGGCCGAAGACGGACAGATCACTGTCGAGACCGTTCAAGGTGCCGTGGCAGACAGCGCGCGTTTTGACGTGTTTGGACTGGTGGATGCAATCCTCAACGGCGAACCCGCCCACGCCTTGCGCATGCTCGAAGGTCTGCGCGGCGAAGGGGTGGAGCCGCCGGTGATTCTCTGGGCCCTGGCCCGTGAGCTGCGGGTCTTGGCCAATATTGCCCTGCAATACAGCCAGGGCACACCGCTGGACAAGTGTTTCAGCCAGGCCCGGCCGCCAGTGTGGGACAAGCGCAAACCTCTGATGAGCAAGGCCCTGCAACGGCACACAGCGCAACGCTGGGCGCAGCTGTTGCTTGAGGCGCAGCGCATTGATGCGCAGATCAAAGGCCAGGCAGCCGGTTCGCCGTGGATGAGCCTCAGTCGCTTGTCGCTGTTGATGGCCGGCCAACGCCTGACACTTCCCGCCGAATAGCCCCTCTGTTAAAAACACTGCAAAACCAATATGGGAGGCGGCAAGCCCCTCCCACGCTTTTGATTGCGCTTACAATTGATGGGCTTTACAGCGACCGAACTTCGGCAGATTATTTGCACCGCTTCCCTCCCCCAAGAGAGTCAAGACCATGAGCAAAAAGCCATCCAAGCATGGCCCCAACAAGGCCAAATCCATCATCGCCCAGCCACTGTTCCGCGCCCGTCAGGAACGCGCCGGCAAGGGCAAAGGCAGCTACCGCCGCGAAGCCTTCCAGTCTAATAGCTGGGAGGCTTCTTACTTTCTGGCTGCCTGAAGGCAAGCGCCCCTCCGGCATGATAAGGTCTGTGTCTGATTTGTAATCCCTGGACCTGTGCATGCCCTCTCGTCTTTCCCGTCATTGGCACCTTCGCCAATTGATCGCTGCCTCCAGCCTCATTCTGCTTGTCGCCTGCGCGGAAAAACCCACCGCCGCCGACGCTCAACCCCTGCCCAAACTCCAGACCGCACCCGTGGTAGCGCCCGCTGTCGTGGCCCCGCTGGCCGTGGATAACCTCGACATCCAACCGACCCAGACCTTCGCCGAATGGCAGGCCGGCTTCCGCGCACAAGCCCTGCAGGCCGGCATTACCGCCGCCGTGTTCGACAATGCGTTCGCCAATGTCACCCCGGACATGGCGGTGATCCGTGCCGACCGCAGCCAGCCGGAGTTTTCCCGCCCGGTGTGGGAATACATCGACGGCGCTCTGTCGCCACTGCGCGTGCGCAATGGCCAGGCGCTGCTGATCAAGTACGCCGATATCCTGCAAAGTATCGAACAACGCTATGGCGTCGACCGCCAGGCGCTCGTCTCGGTGTGGGGCATGGAGAGTAACTTCGGCCAGTTCCAGGGCAACAACTCGGTAATCCGCTCCCTGGCGACCCTGGCCTACGAAGGCCGGCGCCCGGCCTTTGCCCAGGCGCAATTGCTGGCGGCTCTGCAGATCATCCAGCACGGCGATATCCAGGCCGACCAGATGAAAGGCTCCTGGGCCGGCGCCATGGGCCAGACCCAATTCATCCCGACCACCTACAACACCCATGCCGTGGACTTCGATGGCGACGGTCGCCGCGATATTTGGAACAGCCCGGCCGACGCCCTCGCCTCCACCGCGCACTACCTGCAAAGCTCCGGTTGGCAGAAAGGCCAGCCGTGGGGGTTCGAGCTCAAACAACTGCCGGCGAACTTCGATTACGCCTTGGCCGATGGCGGCACCCGCAAGACCGTCGCCGAGTGGCTGAAACTGGGGGTCCAGTTACCGCCGGGCGCGAGCATGCCGGCCAATGTCGACGAGCTCTCCGCCGCCCTGCTGCTGCCTGCGGGCTATCGCGGCCCGGCGTTCCTGGTGCTGGATAACTTCCGCGCGATCCTCAAGTACAACAACTCGTCGTCCTATGCGCTGGCGGTTGGCCTGCTGTCGGAACGGTTTGGGGGCGGTGGCGTGATTCGTGGCGAATGGCCAAAAGATGAGCTGCCGCTGAGTCGCTCCCAGCGTATGGATTTGCAGACGGCGTTGAATGCCAATGGCTACGACGCGGGCAACCCGGATGGGATTATCGGCGCCAACACCCGCAAGGCGATTCGTGCGGCGCAGCAGGCGCTGGGCTGGCCGGCGGACGGGTATCCGACCGTGAAGTTGCTGGAGTCCCTGCAAAACCGCTAGATCTGCGTATGGCGACTAAAGCAATCGGGGGCAAGCCCCCTCCCACATTTTGATTTGTGAATACATTCAAGTGTGGGAGGGTGCTTGCCACCGATTGCGGTTGAGCAGCCACCCACAGATTCAGGTTTTGAACACCACATCCTGCTCCAACACCACCCGCTTTTCCCCCGCATCCAGCCGCACCAATGCACCCATCGGCAGCGTCAGGTTCGGATCGCAATGCCCGCTGCGCCAGCCGGACAATACTGGAATGCCCAAAGGTTCGAAGGTCTGCGTCAGCAAGCGCTCCAGCGCAGCGTTATCCACCCCCGCCACATCCCCGACCAGCACACCGGCGACCAGGGCCAGCTTGCCCGCCAGGCGCAGGTGCGTGAGTAAGCGGTCGATACGGTAGATCGGTTCGTTGACGTCCTCGATAAACAGGATGATGCCTTCAGCGTCCAGCTCGAAAGGCGTGCCCATCACCGCCGCGATCATCGACAGGTTGCCCCCCAGCAAGCGCCCACAGGCGATGCCAGGCGCGATGGTGGTCAGCGGGAAGGCCACCGGGTGTGCAAGCACGCTGCCAGCGCCGAGCTGACCACGCAGCAGGCTGAACAGGGAGGACTCGGTCGGTGGCTTCTTGTTACCGAGCAGGTCGGCATTGAGCATCGGGCCGTGGAAGGTCACGAAGCCAGCGTAACGGTTGATCGCCAGATGCAGGGCGGTGATGTCGCTATAGCCTACAAACGGCTTGGGGTTGGCGCGGATCAGGTCGAAGTCGAGCGCGTCCAGCAATCGTGGCGTGCCATAGCCGCCGCGCAGGCAGAAGATGGCATCGATATCGGGATTGGCGAAGGCGGCGTGCAGATCGTTGAGGCGGACTTTATCGCTACCGGCGAGGTAGCCGTCGCGCTCATAGACGCCGGGGAAAATTCGCAGGTCGTAGCCGCGCGTGCGCATCCATTGCCCGGCCTTTTCAACGTCCAATGCGGCGGGGCCGGCGGGGGCGATCAGGGCGATGGTGCCTTCGGAACGAAGGGCTGGAACGGCTGCAGTCATACACAACTCTCCCTAGTTAACGCGCAAAAAAATGTGGGAGGGGGTTTGCCCCCGATAGCGGTGGATCAGCCAGCACAGGTAGCGACTGACACACCGCAATCGGGGGCAAGCCCCCTCCCACATCTGTATTACGAGACCAGGCTTGCCTTGACCAGCTTGGCCTGCTCATCAGCGTGGTACGAAGAACGAACCAGCGGGCCGGAGGCGACGTTCTTGAAACCCATCTTGTAGCCTTCCTCGGCGAACCAGGCGAAGACGTCCGGGTGCACGAAACGTTGTACCGGCAAGTGGCTGCGCGACGGTTGCAGGTACTGGCCCAGGGTCAGCATGTCGATGTCGTGTTCGCGCATGCGCTTCATGACTTCGATGACTTCTTCGTCGGTTTCGCCCAGGCCCAGCATCAGGCCGGACTTGGTCGGGATGTGCGGCATCATCTGCTTGAATTTCTGCAGCAGGGTCAGCGACCACTGGTAGTCCGAACCCGGACGCGCAGCCTTGTACAGGCGTGGCACGGTTTCCAGGTTGTGGTTGAACACATCCGGCGGCTCGGCGGCGGTGATTTCCAGCGCCACGTCCATCCGGCCACGGTAGTCCGGAACCAGGGTTTCGAGCATCACGTTCGGCGACAGCTTGCGGATTTCGCGGATGCAGTCGGCAAAGTGCTGGGCGCCGCCGTCACGCAGGTCGTCGCGGTCTACCGAGGTGATCACTACGTATTTGAGTTTCAGGTCGGCGATGGCGATGGCCAGGCTTTCCGGTTCGTTGACGTCCAGTGGCTTCGGACGACCGTGGCCGACGTCGCAGAACGGGCAACGACGGGTGCAGATGTCACCCATGATCATGAAGGTGGCGGTGCCGCCAGAGAAGCACTCGCCCAGGTTCGGGCAGGACGCTTCTTCGCACACGCTGTGCAGCTTGTGTTTGCGCAGCAGGGCCTTGATACGGTCGACTTCCGGCGAAACCGGGATGCGCACGCGGATCCAGTCGGGTTTCTTCGGCAGTTCGGTAGTCGGAATGATCTTCACCGGGATGCGTGCAACCTTCTCGGCGCCGCGCAGCTTGACGCCGGCTTCCACCTTGGCACGCGGGGCCGGGGCCGGACGTTCGGTGACGTCCAGCGTCGGGATCATGGTTTGCACTGCATCAGTAGTCATAATCAGTCGATTCCGCCCGTAAGGGTCGTCTGCTCAGCATAGTCGAGGTGTTTGACGAGCTGCGCGCGCAGCCGGGCACTTACCTCGGCAAATTTAATCGGTGTGGCGTGTTCGCTCAACTGGGTCATCGCCAACCCGGCGTAGCCGCACGGGTTGATCCGCCGGAACGGCGCCAGGTCCATGTCCACGTTCAAGGCCAGGCCATGAAAGGAACATCCGTGACGAATGCGCAGCCCCAGGGAGGCGATTTTCGCGCCCTCCACATACACGCCAGGAGCATCAGGCTTGGCCGCAGCGGTCACGCCATAACTGGCCAGCAGCTCGATCAGGCAAGCCTCTATACGGCTGACCAGATCGCGCACGCCAAATCCCAGCTTGCGCACATCCAGCAAGAGATAAGCGACCAGTTGACCGGGGCCATGGTAAGTCACTTGGCCACCTCGGTCGACCTGCACCACCGGAATATCTCCCGGCAGCAACAAATGCTCGGCCTTGCCGGCCTGGCCCTGGGTGAACACCGGCGGGTGTTCCACCAGCCAGACCTCATCGGGGGCTGAGGTGCCGCGCTCGTTGGTGAACCGCTGCATGGCGTGCCAGACAGGCTCGTAGGCCATCTGGCCGAGCTCGCGAAAGCCCAGGACCTGTGACATCACAGCACCATGTGCACGAAGCCGGTGGCCCGCAGTTCACTGTTGATGTTGTAGAGCTGGTCTTGATCAGTCGCAACGATGTGCAACTGGATCGTGGTGTATTTACCGTTGGTGCTGGAACGTTCGTCCACCCGGTTATCGTTGATCGTCGCGTGTTTACGCACGATATCGATGATCTTGTCTTTGTTGCCTACACCGGTATCGCTGATCACCTTGACGGGATAGTCCGTCACTGGGAATTCGATCTTTGGCGCCTTTACTTCTTTATCGGTCATGGCGTAACGGCCTCGTAAGCGGTAAGCCGTGGCGACAGCAAAGCCCCGCCGTCGGATCAACGCGGGGCTTTGCAGGTGCACACAATCAGTTGAACAAGCCGTAGAAGAATAGACGGATGCTATCCCACACGCGGCGGAAGATACCACCTTCGTCGACAGCGTCCAGCGCGATCAGGTCGGCGCTGTGCACCACCTTGTCGTCCAGTTTCACTTCGACTTTACCGATCACGTCGCCCTTGGCGATTGGGGCAACCAATTGGGGGTTCATGGTCATGCTGGCAGCGAGCTTTTTCAGCTGGCCTTTAGGCATGGTCAGGGTCAGGTCTTCAGCCAGGCCGGCCTTGACCTGGGAAGTCGCGCCTTTCCATACCGGTGCGGTCGCCAGTTCAGCACCCTTCTGGTAGAAGGTCTGGGTTTCGAAGAAGCGGAAACCGTAGGTCAGCAGTTTTTGCGTCTCGGCCGCACGGGCCTGCTCACTGTTGGTACCGAACACGACGGCGATCAGGCGCTGGCCATCACGTACGGCGGACGACACCATGCAGTAGCCGGCTTCGTCGGTGTGACCGGTTTTCAGGCCATCGACGGTCTTGTCACGCCACAGCAGCAGGTTGCGGTTAGGCTGCTTGATGTTGTTCCAGAAGAACTCCTTCTGGGAGTAGATCGCGTAGTGCACCGGGTCGACACGAATGATCGCGCGCGCCAGGATCGCCATGTCGTGAGCCGACGAATAGTGCTCTGGGTTCGGCAGGCCGGTCGGGTTCATGAAGTGGCTGTTGGTCATGCCCAGGTCGGCCACGGTTTTGTTCATCATGTCGGCGAACGCGTCTTCGCTGCCGGCGATGTGCTCGGCCAAGGCTACGCTGGCGTCGTTACCGGACTGGATGATGATGCCGTGCAGCAGGTCGCTCACGGTGACTTGCGAGCCCACCTTGATGAACATGCGCGAGCCGCCGGTCCGCCAGGCGTTTTCGCTGACGGTCACCGGGTCGTTCTCACCGATCTGGCCGCGACGGATTTCCAGGGTCGCGATGTAGGCGGTCATCAGCTTGGTCAGGCTGGCCGGTGGCAGGCGTTGGTCACCGTTGCTCTCGACCAGCACGTTGCCGCTGGCAGCGTCCATCAGGACCCAGGCCTTGGCGGCCAGTTGCGGTGAAGCCGGCACCATTTCAACCGCCCAGGCGGCCGGGGTGATGATCAGCGAGATAAGCAGGCACGTGCGTTTGGCTAAGGTGGTGATGTTCATCCGTCTCTCGAAATTGCTTATGGAAACTTGCCCTCGCGGGCAAAACTTATTCAGACAGCCCGCTACCAGACTGTCACGTGTTCGGTTGCCCGCTCACCCCTTGCCCCTGGGTTTTTATTGTTCAACGAGCCAACAACCACGGCCCAAACCCGCGTACGGGCCTGGGCCATCAATCCTTTGTTACTCGGCGGTGACCACGCTGGGTTGCCCCAGGTTGGCCAGGCGCACGCTGTTCTGTACTTGCGCGACTTCGCTCGGGGAGCCGATCGGGCCCATGCGCACGCGGTGCAGGGTCTGCTGGTTACGCACGATGGAGCTGATAAAGACCGGTGCGTTGACCATGCCGCTGAGCTTGGACCTTAACAGTTCTGCCGCATCCGGGTTGGCGAAAGCGCCCACCTGCAGGTATTGCCCGCCGGCGACCGCGGCGCCTGGCGCTGCATGGGGCACGACCACCGTGTCCGGCGCGTGCTGCTGCGGGGGCGGTGTCCACTGTTCGATCTTGCCGGTGGACGCCGTCACTTGCGGCTGCGCACTCTGCGGCTCGTTGAGCATCAACGGCGCAGGCTTGCCACGCTGAGCCCAGTATTGCGCAGGGTCGATGCCTTCGACCTTGACCCGTGCGGTGCCGGTTTCGGCATAGCCGAGTTTTTTCGCGGCGGCATAGGACAAGTCGATGATGCGGTCCGAATAGAACGGCCCACGGTCGTTGACCCGCAGGATCACCGTGCGATTGTTATCCAGGTTGGTCACCCGTACATAGCTAGGCAGCGGCAGGGTTTTATGCGCTGCGCTCATGCCATACAGGTCATAGACCTCGCCGTTGGCCGTGTTCTGGCCATGGAACTTGGTGCCGTACCAGGACGCCGTGCCCGATTGCACGTAGGTCTTGGATTCCTGTAGCGGAAAGTAGGACTTACCCAGCACGGTGTAGGGGTTGGCCTTGTACGGGCCGGTGTGCAGGGTGGGCGTGGCGTCCGGAATCTTCGACACGTCGACATCCCACCACGGCGCGCCGTCTTTGTGGGCGCGGTTGATGTCCAGGCCCGGCTGTGAACGCACGGCGGTGCCGCCGGGCTTCTGGGTTGCCGGGCCACGGCTGGTGGAACAACTGACGACCAGCAGGGACAACGCGGCGAACGCCACCAGCTTGAGCGGTTGATTGAACGGCGATGCCCGCATTACTTGTTGCCCCGTGCTTGGACCAGCATGTCTGACAGCTGATGCACGGCCATGGCGTACATCACACTGCGGTTATAACGCGTGATCGCGTAGAAATTCTTCAGGCCCATCCAGTATTCAGGGCCATTTTCGCCTTCCAGGCGGAACGCCGTGACCGGCATGTCATCGCGTGGCGCATTCTGACTCGACCAGCCCAGCGCCCGCAACTCCCCGACCGTCTTGGCCGGCTCGATGCCCTGGGTGAGGCCTTCATCGGCACGCTCCCCGCTGACATCGGCGCGGATCACCACCGGCTCGCCACCCACCCAGCCGTGGCGCTTGAAGTAACTGGCCACGCTGCCGATGGCGTCGTCGGGATTGCTCCAGATATTGATGTGGCCGTCGCCGTCGAAATCCACGGCGTAGGCGCGAAAACTGCTCGGCATGAACTGCGGCAAGCCCATCGCCCCGGCGTAGGAGCCCTTGAGGGTCAGTGGATCGACCTGCTCTTCACGGGCCAGCAGCAGGAATTCGCGCAGCTCCTTGCGGAAGAAGTCGGCGCGGGGCGGGTAATCGAAGCCCAGGGTCGACAAGGCGTCGATCACCCGATAGCTGCCGGTATTACGCCCGTAAAAGGTTTCAATGCCGATGATCGCGACAATCACCTGGGCCGGCACGCCATATTCCTGCTCGGCGCGGGCCAGCACGGCTTCGTGCTGACGCCAGAAATCCACACCACGTGCCACGCGGGCGTCGGTGAGGAACATCGGGCGATATTCCTTCCACTGCTTCACACGTTCGGCGGGGCGGGAGATGGCGTCGAGGATCGCCTGCTTTTTCTGGGCTTCGCGGAACACGCCCATCAGCTGTTCACCGGCGAAACCGTAGTCGCGGGTCATCTCACCGACAAATTCGGCGACCTGAGGTGAACCATCGTAGTCACCGGCCTGCGCCTCCTGCGTTGCACCCAGCAGCCCAATCAGGCCCATCCAGGACGCATGCCGAGTTGCCCAGCCGCGCATTACTTGCATTGACATCTTCACCTTATTCAAACCTGTGCGATCCACTTGCGATGCGTATGAATCGACATCAAAACCCCAAACGCTGACAGCAATGTCACCAGCGAAGTTCCGCCGTAGCTAATGAACGGCAACGGCACCCCAACCACCGGCAGCAGGCCACTGACCATACCGATGTTGACGAAAACGTAAACAAAAAAAGTCATGGTCAAGGCGCCTGCGAGCAATTTGCCGAACAGCGTCTGCGCCTGTGCGGTGATCACCAGGCCACGCCCGATCAGCAGCAAATAGATCAGCAACAGCGCGCAGATGCCCACCAGGCCGAACTCTTCGCCCATCACCGCAATAATGAAGTCGGTGTGGCTCTCTGGCAGAAAGTCCAAGTGCGACTGGGTGCCCAGCAACCAACCCTTGCCAAACACGCCGCCGGAACCGATGGCCGCCTTGGACTGGATGATGTTCCAGCCGGTGCCGAGCGGGTCGCTTTCCGGGTCGAGAAACGTGAGGATCCGTTGCTTCTGGTAATCGTGCATAAAGAAGAACCACATCGCTACTGCCACCGGTACGGCCGCGGCCAGCACGCTGAGGATCCAGCGCCAGCGTAACCCACCCATGAACAGCACGAACGCACCGCCGGCGAGGATCAGCAACGAGGTGCCGAGATCCGGTTGGCGCACGATCAGGATGAACGGTACGCCGATCAGGATCAGGCTGATGCCCACGTGTTTAAGCTGCGGCGGCAAAGTGCGCTTGGACAGGTACCAGGCGATGGTGGCCGGCATCAGGATCTTCATGAATTCCGACGGCTGGAAGCGAATCACCCCCGGAATGTTGATCCAGCGGGTCGCACCCATGGCGTTGTGGCCCATCACATCCACCACCACCAGCAGCAATACCCCGGCGACGTAGCCGAGCGGCACCCAACGCGCCATGAAACGCGGCTCCAGCTGGGCGATTACCACCATGGACAGCAGGCCCAGGCCAAACGACGACGCCTGCTTGATCAGCAAGTCCCAGTTCTTGCCGCTGGCCGAATACAACACGAACAGGCTGCCGGCGGCCAGGGTCAGCAGCAGGATCAGCAACGGGCCATCAATGTGCATGCGCTGCAGCAACGTCGCACGGCGACGCATCACATCCTCACTGGAGAGGATGCGGTCAAAATTACTCTTCACTGGCCGTAACCTCGGTGTTTGAAGGGGGGCCGCCATATTCGGGCTTGAGCCTGCCGTCGTCGGCCAGCAACCAGGCGTCCATCACCTGACGCACTACAGGCGCTGCAACACCGGAGCCGGACTCGCCGTTCTCCACCATCACGGCCACGACGATTTTCGGGTCGTCTGCCGGAGCAAAGCCGACAAACAAGGCGTGGTCGCGGTGGCGTTCCTGGACCTTGGAGCGGTCGTATTTTTCGCCCTGCTTGATCGCGACCACCTGGGCCGTACCGCTCTTGCCGGCAATGCGGTACTGCGCGCCGACGGCGGCCTTGCGCGCAGTGCCACGGGCGCCGTGCATCACTTGCTGCATGCCATGGTTGACCTTGGTCCAGTCCGACGGGTCGCGCAGCACGATGTCCGGGATCGGGTTGTCATCCACCGGCTTCTCGCCTTCGATGGTCTTGGCCAGGTGCGGACGGTTCCAGATGCCTTTGTTGGCCACCAGCGCCGTGGCCTGGGCCAACTGCAAGGGCGTGGCCTGCATATAGCCCTGGCCGATACCGAGGATCAGGGTTTCACCCGGGAACCACGCCTGACGACGGGTCGCACGCTTCCACTCCCGCGATGGCATCAAGCCAGGAGATTCTTCGAACATATCCAGGGAAACCTTCTGACCCAGGCCGAACTTGCCCATATAGTCAGACAAGCGGTCGATGCCCAGCTTGTGGGCCAGGTCGTAGAAATAGGTGTCGTTGGACCGCATGATCGCGGTGTCCAGGTCGACATAGCCGTCACCGGTACGGTTCCAGTTACGGTATTTGTGATCGTAGTTGGGCAGCATGTAGTAGCCCGGGTCGAACACACGGCTGGAGGCCGTGACCACACCCGCGTCCAGGCCCGCAATCGCTACCGCGGGCTTGATAGTCGAACCCGGTGGGTACAGGCCGCGCAGTACGCGGTTGAACAGCGGTCGGTCGATGGAGTCACGCAACTCGGCGTAGGCCTTGAAGCTGATCCCGGTGACAAACAGGTTAGGGTCGAAACTCGGCTGGCTGACCATGGCCAGGACTTCGCCGGTTTTCGGGTCCAGCGCCACCACGGCGCCGCGCCGCCCGCCCAATGCCATCTCCGCCGCTTCCTGCAGCTTGATGTCCAGGCTCAACACAATGTCCTTGCCGGGAATCGGATCGGTGCGTTTGAGCACGCGCAACACGCGGCCACGGGCGTTGGTCTCGACTTCTTCGTAACCCACCTGGCCGTGCAGTTCCGGCTCGTAGAAACGCTCGATGCCGGTCTTGCCGATATGGTGGGTGCCGCTGTAGTTGACCGGGTCGAGGCTCTTGAGCTCTTTCTCGTTGATCCGTCCCATGTAGCCGACCGAATGCGCAAAGTGCGCACCCTGTGGGTAATGACGCACCAACTGTGCCACCACTTCCACACCCGGCAAACGGAACTGGTTCACCGCGATACGGGCGATCTGCTCTTCGGTCAGCTCGAACAGGATCGGCACCGGCTCGAATGGCCGACGTCCCTGCCTCATGCGTTTTTCGAAGACCACCCGGTCTTCCGGCGTCAACTGCAAGACTTCGACGATGACATCGAGGACTTGCTGCCAGTCACCGGAACGCTCGCGGGTCATGCTCAGGCTGAAGCTGGGCCGGTTGTCCGCGACCACCACGCCATTGCGGTCGAAAATCAGCCCACGGGTCGGCGGAATCGGCTGCACATGCACCCGGTTGTTTTCCGACAGCGTGGAGTGATACTCGTACTGGATCACCTGCAGGAAATACAGGCGGGCGATCAGCACACACATCAGCCCGACGACCAGAATCGCACCAAACACGACCCGAGCGCGTACAAGACGTGCGTCTTTCTCGTGGTCCTTGATGCGGATCGGCTGGGTCATCGGGAGGGGCGCAGATTATTTGTGGTAAGGGTGCCCGGACAGGACTGTCCAGGCGCGATACAGCTGTTCACCGATCAGAATCCTTACCAACGGGTGCGGCAACGTCAGCGCCGACAGCGACCAGCGCTGGTCCGCCCGCGCGCAGACTTCCGGCGCCAGCCCTTCAGGGCCACCGACCATGAAGTTGACGGTGCGCGAGTCCAGGCGCCAGCGATCCAGTTCCACCGCCAGTTGCTCGGTGCTCCAGGGTTTGCCGTGCACTTCGAGGGTGACGATGCGCTCATTGGGGCCGACCTTGGCCAACATGGCTTCGCCTTCCTGACGGATAAAGCGCGCCACGTCGGCATTCTTGCCCCGGGTGTTGAGCGGTATTTCCACCAGTTCCAGCGACAGCTCAGCGGGCAGACGCTTGGCATACTCGTGCCAGCCTTCTTCCACCCACTTGGGCATGCGTGAACCGACAGCGATCAGACGCAGGCGCACAGCCGTTCCTTATTCCTGGTCTTTGTTGAGCTTGTCGAAGTGCGCGTGGCCCACTTCCGGGCTGTGGTGCTTGCCATCAGCGGCACGGCTCTGCTCGGCGCCTTTCCACAGACGCTCCAGGTCGTAGAACTGACGGGCGTTGGAGGTCATCATGTGAACGATCACATCGTCCATGTCCAGCAGCACCCAGTCGCTGTCGCCCTTGCCTTCTTCACCCAGTGGCTTGACGCCTTGGGCTTTGACGGCTTCGCGAACCTTGTCCAGCATCGCGCCGATCTGGCGGTTGGAGGTACCGGTGGCGATGATCATGAAGTCGGTGATGCTCTGCTTGTCGCGCACGTCCAGGACCTGGATGTCCTGGGCCTTCACGTCTTCCAGGGCGGCAACGGCGACTTTTACCAGCTCTTCGCCAGCCAGTTCCGGGCCAACGTGGGCTTCAACCGGCAGCGGGGCGCTTTTGAACGTGCCTTTGCGTTTTACTTTGCTTACGTCTTTGTTCGTCATAAAAAACTCGTTTTGCTCGTATGTTCGGGCGCTCGCTGCACGACTGTTCGTGCGTTCAAGCGCGCCTTTTCAGTTCGACGCACGGTAAAGCCCGTGCGCATCGATGTAGGCCAGGACCGCGTCAGGCACCAGGAAACGTACCGACTTCCCGCTGGCCAGCAGTTGACGGATCTGGGTGGCGGACACCGCAAGCGGGGTCTGCCAGACGAATGCAATATTCCCGTTCGGCCCGGTCAGGGCCAAGGGGTCACTTACCGACCGCGCGGCCAGCAGGTTGCGCAAGGCATCCGGCGGTTCGCTGTCGGCATCCGGGCGTTGCAAAACCAGGATGTGGCAATGCTGGAGGAGTTCCTCCCAGCGGTGCCAAGAGGGCAGGCCGCAAAATGCGTCCCAGCCCAAAAGCAGAAACAACTGGTCATCTGCGGCCAACTCGGCGCGCATCAGTTCCAGGGTGTCGACAGTGTAGGACGGTTTATCGCGTTTGAGTTCGCGGTCGTCCACCACCAGCGGCGATACGCCCTCTACCGCCAGGCGCACCATTTCCAGACGTTGTTGCGGCGACACCTGCGGCGTATCGCGATGGGGCGGCCGCGCGTTGGGCATCACGCGCAGCTCGTCCAGCGCGAGGGCATCCGCGACTTCCAGGGCGCTGCGCAAATGGCCGATGTGCACGGGGTCGAAAGTACCGCCGAGCAGCCCGATGCGTTTAACCATCAAGTGCGCACATGACCGTCGCCGAACACCACGTACTTCTCGCTGGTCAGCCCTTCCAGGCCAACCGGGCCGCGTGCATGGAGCTTGTCGGTGGAGATGCCGATCTCCGCGCCCAGGCCGTACTCGAAGCCGTCGGCAAAACGCGTCGAGGCGTTGATCATCACCGAAGCGGAATCCACTTCGTTGAGGAAACGCCGCGCATCGCTGAAATGCTCGGAGACAATGGCGTCAGTGTGCTTGGAGCCGTATTGATTGATGTGTTCAATGGCCTCGTCCAGGTCATCGACAATCTTGATCGACAGGATCGGCGCCGTGTATTCGGTGTACCAGTCCAGCTCGGTCGCTTCGATCACGTCCGCGCCCAACAGTGCACGGGTGCGTTCGCAGCCGCGCAGTTCCACGCCCTTGTCGCGGTAGATGGCAGCCAGCGGCGGCAGCACGCGATCGGCAATGCCGACGTGCACCAGCAGGGTTTCCATGGTGTTGCACGGGGCGTAACGGTGGGTCTTGGCGTTGTCGGCGATGCGGATGGCCTTGTCGATATCGGCAGCAACGTCGATGAACACGTGGCATACGCCGTCCAGGTGCTTGATCACCGGCACCTTGGCATCACGGCTGACACGTTCGATCAGGCTCTTGCCACCGCGCGGCACGATCACGTCGACAAATTCCGGCATGGTGATCAGCGCGCCAACAGCGGCGCGGTCGGTGGTTTCCACCACTTGCACCACTTCTGCCGGCAGTTCGGCCACGGCCAGGCCTTGCTGGATGCACGTCGCGATGGCGCGGTTGGAATTGATTGCCTCGGAACCGCCACGCAGGATGGTGGCATTGCCGGACTTGAGGCACAGGCTCGCGGCGTCGATGGTCACGTTCGGGCGCGACTCATAGATGATGCCGATCACGCCCAGTGGCACGCGCATCTTGCCGACCTGGATGCCGGACGGCAGGTAACGCATATCGCGGATTTCACCGATGGGGTCAGGCAGCTTGGCCACCTGACGCAAGCCTTCGATCATGTCATCGATACGTGCCGGGGTCAGCGCCAGGCGGTCCAGCAGGGCCGGCTCCAGGCCATTGGCGCGGCCGTTGGCCAGGTCCAGGTCGTTGGCGGCGGCGAGTTCGGAGCGCGAAGCATCCAGAGCATCGGCGGCAGCCAGCAGGGCACGGTTCTTCTGCGCAGTGCTCGCACGGGCGATCAACCGCGAGGCCTGACGGGCAGCGCGACCCAGGCGGGTCATGTAGTCAAGAACGGACTCAGTCATGGTCAGGGAGTCTTGGCAAAGAGGAAAGCGGCAGATTATAGCTGTGACGCCGCCCGACTGACAGCGGTGACGGGCGGATGGTCGAAATGAACTGTAAAAACCTGGGGTTCAGCGGTAATTAAGGTGGGAGTTGTTATTATTCGGTCACATTTAGCCGTATTAACCCCTGACCGCCATGCCCCAACTCCCCTCCAGCGCCCTGCCCGACTGCTTCTTCGACCGAGATGCGCAACTGCTTGCGCGCGACTTGCTCGGAAAAGTCATACGCCATCGCGTCGGCGAAATCTGGCTTTCGGCGCGAATTATTGAAACCGAAGCCTATTACGTGGCCGAAAAAGGCAGCCACGCCTCACTGGGCTACACAGAAAAGCGTAAGGCTTTGTTTCTGGATGGTGGCCATATCTACATGTACTACGCCCGTGGCGGCGATTCCTTGAACTTCAGCGCCCAGGGGCCGGGCAATGCCGTGCTGATCAAATCGGCTTATCCGTGGGTGGACGAAATCTCCGGCCCGGCCAGCCTGGCGCAGATGTTATTGAACAACCCGAATGCCGACGGCAGCCCGCGCCCCACGCAGAAACTGTGTGCCGGCCAGACCCTGCTGTGCAAAGCCCTGGGCCTGAAAGTGCCGATGTGGGACGCCAAGCGCTTTGACGAGGAACTGCTCTACGTCGAAGACGTGGGCCAGGTTCCGACCCAGATCATCCAGACAACCCGCCTGGGCATCCCCAGTGGGCGCGATGAACACCTGATGTACCGCTTTGTCGATGCTGGCTATGCGCCGTATTGCACACGGAACCCGCTACGCCGGGGCCAGGTCGAAGGCCGGGATTATTTTTTGATTTGAATGAACATAAGAACCGAAAGCACAGCAGATCCAATGTGGGAGGGGGACAAGCCCCCTCCCACAATTGATTTCCAGTGACTAAGGGTTATGTATTTCACAGAGGGAGTGAGGTTTTATGGGCCAATGGCTCGATAGCATTACTGGCTGGCTGACCGTCAACCCGCAATGGCTGGCGGCGGCGGTGTTTATCGTCGCGTGCGTGGAATGCCTGGCCATCGCCGGGCTGATCGTGCCGGGCACGGTGTTGCTGTTTGCTATTGCGGCGCTGGCCGGCAGCGGTGCGCTGTCGTTGAGTGAAACGCTGTTGCTGGGCTTTCTCGGCGGCTTGCTGGGCGATGGGGTTTCCTACTTCCTGGGCCGACATTTCCACCAGAACATCCGGCGCCTGCCCGGCCTGCGCCACCACCCCGAATGGATGAATGGTGCAGAGACCTACTTTCACAAGTACGGCATCGCCAGCCTGCTGGTCGGACGTTTCATCGGCCCCCTGCGCCCGATGCTGCCGATGGTGGCTGGCATGTGCGACATGCCGTTCCCGCGCTTTGCCCTGGTGAGCGTTCTTGCCGCTGCTGGCTGGACGGTGGCTTACTTGCTGCCGGGCTGGGCCACTGGCGCCGCGTTCCGCCTGCCGCTGCCGGAAGGTTTCTGGCCGGAGGCAGGTGTTGTCACGGCCTGCCTGGCGGTACTGCTGGGACTGACCTTGAACAGCAGCCTGCGCGGCCATCGTCGCGCCACCCTGTGGACAGGCTGCGCCAGTCTGATTCTTTTGCTTGCGCTGTTTATCGGCTATCACCACCTCAACGATTTCGACCAGGGTCTGAGCGCGCTGGTGCAGGAGCATCGCAGCGCCTGGCTGGATGAAACCATGGTGATGGTTACCCAGTTGGGTGAGTTCAAGAAGATGTTCGTCGCCAGCGCTGTGTTCACCGGCCTGCTGTTACTGGCACGACAATGGCGCCACGCACTGTTTGTCGGCGCCACGCTGGCCGGGGCCGCCGTGATCAACACCGGGACCAAGTTGTTTTTCGCCCGTGGTCGCCCGGAAATCCTGACAGACCCCCTCACCAGCTTCAGCATGCCCAGTGGCCACGCCTCCGGCGCCTTTGCGTTTTTCCTGGCACTGGCAGTGCTGGCCGGACGCGGCCAACCGACACGGCTGCGCCTGACCTGGATATTGCTGGGCTGCATTCCCGCCGCATTTATCGCGTTGTCTCGGGTGTACCTGGGCGCTCATTGGCCCAGCGACATCCTGGCCGGCACGCTGCTGGCGATGACCGTATGCGCATTCAGCCTGACGGTCAGCCAATACCGCAGCCCGTTGCCGCCGATGCCGGCCAAAGCCTGGTGGCTGGTGCTACCGGCCGTGGTGGCAGTTCTTGGGTTTATCGCCTTTACTGGCACATCCCACGCACTGCTCAGGTACGCCTACTGACCCTTGGCGGGGCCAATCCAGTCGACTGGCGCGACGCGGCGTTCGGTATAACGCTCGCGCCGCTCCAAGAGCATTTCATCGGCGATCTCTGCGGCGCGCGTGGCGATAAATTCAGCGCCGCGCTTTTCATCCTTGCGGATCAGTTGCGTGGTGATGCTGACAAAAAAGGCGTCCCAAGTGGCCATTTCCGATTGCGTTAGCCGAATCATTCCCATCCCCAGATCAAGGTGTGTGATCGGGGACTATTTCAGTCGGCCCCAAGGCGCAACGAAGGAAAATTCCGAGAGTCTGGCCAGTGAATTCCGAAACTCAGGTAAACAACTCACCCTGTAGCTCATCGAGCAGCATCTGGATTGCATCCAGCCGCTGTTGCGGATCGTCGAGTTGCAGCAGGTCGATCTTGTCAGCCTCGGTGAAGGGCAGCAGATAAGCCAACTGATTGCCCAAGGCTTGCTGGCCATCGGCGTGGGCGTTCATGTCCAGCGAGGCGACCATGGGATGCTCGGCCAACGCTTCAAGCAACGCCAACAGATCGGCATCCTCGTCTGCCAATGGCCGGTCCGGCTTTTCGCCCAGCCATTGCACGTCGGCCACCAGCAGTTGGTCCTTCTGCACGTTAGCGTCACGCACGCGGAAACGGCGCCCACCTTCGACACGAATCCCCAGCAAGCCGTTGTCCTGTTGCTTGAAGTCGCGAATCAGCGCTTCGCAGCCGATCAGCGCATAGCCGTCGGGGGCCATGCCCACTTCCTTGCCGTCAAGGATGCACACCACGCCGAAGCCTTCACCCTTTTTCATGCAACGACTGATCATGTCCAGATAGCGCGCCTCAAATATTTGCAGGTCGAGGGTGCAACCGGGGAACAGCACAGTATTGAGCGGGAACAGCGCCAGACTCATAAAGGTTTCCTTAAACCTGGTTTAAACAATCACTGACACAGCCAACGGCAGGAACACCGCCGTGGCCACGCCCATCAGACTCATGGCCAGCGCCGCAAAGGCGCCGCACTCTTCGCTTTCCTGCAGGGCCACCGAGGTGCCGACGGCGTGGGCGGTCATGCCCAACGCCATGCCGCGCGCCTCGGGGCTGTGCACGCCCAGGCGCGACAGCAGCGCCGGCCCCACCATCGCCCCCACGACACCCGTGATCAGCACAAACACCGCCGCCAGCGCCGCCACACCGCCAATCTGTTCGGCCACCAGCATGGCAATCGGCGAGGTTACCGACTTGGGCGCCATGGTCATCAGCATCATGTGTTCAGCACCGAACCACCAGCCGAGCAGCACACACAGGCCGGTAGCCAGAACGCCGCCTATTACCAGCGTAGTAAAAATCGGCCAGAACAATTGGCGAATGCGCCGCAGATTGAGATACAGCGGCACCGCCAGCGCCACCGTGGCAGGCCCCAGCAGAATACCCATGATTTCGGTGCTCTTGCGGTACTCGGCGTAGCTCAGGCCGCAGGTGAGCAACACGCAGATCACCAGCAGCATTGAGACCAGCACCGGTTGCAGGAAGATCCAGCGGGTTTTCTCGAACCCCGCGAGCACCAGTTGATAGGCGCCCAGGGTAATACCGATACCAAACAGCGGATGATGAATGACGGCCGTCCACGCGCCATACCAGTCGAAGATCATTGATCCTTCTCCTTGCGCTTGACCATCTGTTGCATCAGCACGCCCACAAAAGCCATGGCGATCACCAGTGACAGCACCAGCGCGCCGACAATGGCCCAGAAATCAGCCGCGATGTCCTTGGCGTAGACCATCACCCCGACTGCCGGCGGCACCAGCAGCAATGGCAAATAGCGCAACAGGCTGCCAGCCGCGAGGCTCAGCGGCTCGCCCACCTCGCCACGCCAGATCAGGAAACCCAGCATCAGCAACAGGCCAATGATCGGCCCCGGCAGTACCGGCAGCAGCAAATGATTGATCGCAGTGCCAATCAACTGAAACAGCACCAGCCATGTCAGACCACGTAACAGCATCCGTCCTCTCCCCCCTCTGAACCCGCCCGCATTATAAGCATGCCGGCCCTATGCATCGGCATTCGCCAAAAGCATGGTGGGTTGACCGGGCTGGTTGCTCGTGATGATCTACATTGGTTCTCTGTAATCCATAAAACTGCATCGATGAACCAAGGAGAGACGCAATGCCCTATGTACCTGTAGCGCAGCTCAAAGATTATGTCGGCAAGGAACTGGGACGTTCCGAATGGCTCACCATCGACCAGGCACGTATCAACCTGTTCGCAGAGGCCACTGGCGATCATCAGTTCATCCACGTCGACCCGGTCAAGGCGGCGCAAACGCCGTTCGGCAGCACCATTGCCCACGGTTTCCTGTCGCTGTCGCTGATGCCCAAGTTGATGGAAGACATCCTGATCATGCCCGAAGGCCTGAAAATGGCGGTCAACTATGGCCTGGACAGCGTGCGTTTTATCCAGCCGGTGAAGGTCAATTCCAAGGTGCGCCTGAACGTCACCCTCACTGATGTCACCGAAAAAAAACCCGGCCAGTGGCTGTTCAAGGCCACCGCCACGCTGGAAATCGAAGGCCAGGAAAAACCGGCGTACATCGCTGAGTCGCTGTCACTCTGCTTCGTGTAAGCGCTTCCCTGTGGTGAGGGACTGAAACTCACCACAGGGCATGTAAATTTATGTATGAACCTCGCAGCTGCGGCATACTCGGCGCTCAATTATCCGGATCCCGCTATGCGCCCACTCGCCCCCCTTGCCCTTGCCCTGTTGCTCACCGCTTGCGGAGACGGCGAATCGCTGTTGCCGCCCGATGCGCGCCTGCCCGACGGCGGCCGCTACCGGGGCGATGTGGTCAACGGTTTGCTGCAAGGCCAGGGCCGTGTGGACTACCCCAACGGCAGCTGGTACGCCGGCGCGTTCGACAAGGGCCAGTGGCACGGCCAGGGCGAATGGCACGGCAGCAACGGCGAAGTCTATAAGGGCCAGTTCCAGCAAGGCCTGTTCGACGGCCAGGGCAGCCTGACCACCGCAGCCAGCCAGTATGTCGGCGGTTTCCGCGCCGGCCGGCGGAACGGCGAAGGCACCCTCAAAGAGGGGCAAATGACCTACCGTGGCGAATTCAAAGACGATCAATATTCCGGCCTCGGCCGCCTGGAGCTGGCCGACGGCAGCCAGTACCAGGGCCAGTTCGCCCACGGCAAACCCAACGGCGAAGGCCAGCGCAACGACGACAGCGGCAACCAGTTCAGCGGGCACTTCGTCGATGGACAGCTGGAGGGCAACGGCACCTTCAACAGCGCCGACGGCGACATCTATGTCGGCCAATTCAAGCAGAACCAGCTCAACGGCAAGGGCCGCTATGAAAACGCCGACGGCGACGTGTGGATCGGCCAGTTCAAGGAAGGCGCGCTCAGCGGCAAGGGCGAGCTGATCGGCGTGGACGGCAGCCATTACGTCGGCCAGTTCAGCGATTGGCGCTTTACCGGCGAAGGCCGCCTGAACCTCACCGACGGCAGCTTCTATATTGGCGGCTTCGACAGCGACAACTATCAGGGTCGCGGCACCCTGGTACTCTCCGACGGCACCGTGCAGGCCGGGACCTGGGTCAACGGCATGCGCGTGCGTGACGCCGACGGCACGTTGCTGCCCGACCCGCTGGAAATCGGCGTGCTGGTCCAAGGCCGCTTGCTCGATGCTGCGCTCGCCGCCGTGCCCGCCTCAACACCTGCCGTGGAGCTGTATACCCTGGCCGTGGCCGGCGACGGCAAACAAAGCGTTTTCCTGCGCGAAGCCGATTACGTCAGCAACATGCTCGCCACGCGCTTCGGCGCACGCGGGCAGATCCGCCTGGTCAACCACCGCGACCATATCGCCGACCGCCCCCTGGCCACCCGCGAAAGCCTGCGCCGCGCCGTGCAAACCCTGGCCGAGCGCACCGGCCCGGAAGACCTGGTGTTTATCTACATGACCAGCCACGGCACCCACGAACATGAACTGGTCCTGGACCAGCCACGCATGGAGCTGGCCGACTTGCCGGCCGATGAGCTGGCCGCCGTGCTTGCACCGCTGAAAAACCGCGACAAGATCGTCGTGATTTCCGCCTGCTATTCCGGCGGTTTTATCCCCGCGCTCAAAGATGATCGCACCCTGATCATGACGGCTTCCCGCGCCGACCGCGTGTCCTTCGGCTGCTCCGAAGAGGCCGACTTCACCTACTTTGGCGACGCCCTCTTCGCCCAAGCCTTCAACCAGACCGACGACTTGCAGCAAGCCTTCAAACTGGCGCAGCTGCATGTGAGCGAACGCGAACAGGCCGACAATTTCGAAGCGTCCGAACCGCAGATCTGGGCCCCCAAAGGCGTGATCGCCCATTGGCAACTTTTACGCAAACAACAGGCACGAAAGGCGCTCGAAAGCGTCTCAATGAATAGCAAGGAAGCCAAAGGCAACTAAGCTGTAACGTGTAACAAGGGGGAAACACTATGTACCTGACACCTCAGCATATCTTGCTCGCGGGGGCCTCCGGCCTCACTGGCGAACACCTGCTCGACCGCCTGCTCAACGAACCCACCGTAACCCGCGTGCTCGCGCCGAGCCGCAAGCCGCTGGCCGAACATCCGCACCTGGAAAACCCGGTGGGTGACCCGGCGGTGTTCCTGCCGCAACTGAGCGGCCGGGTGGATATCGCCTTCTGCTGCCTGGGCACCACGATCAAAAAAGCCGGCTCGGAAGAGGCCTTCCGTGCGGTTGACCTGGACCTGGTCGTCGCCTTCGCCAAGCGCGCGCGGGAACTGGGCGCACGGCACCTGATCGTGATCAGCGCGATTGGCGCCGACCCCAGATCCTCGATTTTCTACAACCGTGTCAAAGGGGAAATGGAACAGGCGCTCAAGGCCCAAGGCTGGCCGCAACTGACCATCGTGAGGCCTTCGCTGTTATTGGGAGAACGGCTGGAGCCGCGTTTGGCCGAGCAACTGGCCGGACCGTTGTCACGGTTGATTCCAGGCAAGTACAGAGGGATCGAAGTGTGCGAGCTGGCCCGAGCCATGTGGCGCCTGGCGCTGGAAGAGCAGGATGGGGTGCGGGTGGTGGAGTCGGACGATCTGCGCAAACTGGGTAAGTAAGAGCTCCCACATTGGCCTGTGGTGTTTTTAAGATCCAGGCTACAGCCCGCCCGTGGCATTAAACCCCACGCCCAGCACTGTCAACACCGACAACGGCAGCAACAAGGTGTCGAGCAACGCACTCGCCGGCAGGTCGACGCCGGGATAGCTCGGCGCCTCGGCACCAAACCGGTCCTTGGCGCAGCAGCCGCCATTCATCGCATACAGGTCCAACCGCGTGCCGGCATACACCACCGGCGCGCCCGGTTGCGCGGCGTCCAGGGTGCGGGCCGTGGCGCAGCCGGTCAGGTGCAACGCCAACACCAGCAGCAGCGCCTTATTCATCACTGCTCAAATGGTGCTCGCCCCAACGCGGCAGCATGTCCTGGGGGATGTTGAGCAGGTTGAGAATCCGCGCGACCACAAAGTCCACCAGATCATCAATGGTTTGCGGCTGGTGATAAAAGCCTGGCGACGCGGGCAAGATGGTCACGCCCATGTTAGACAGCTTGAGCATGTGCTCCAGATGAATGCTCGAATACGGCGCCTCGCGTGGCACCAGGATCAACTGGCGACGCTCTTTCAAGGTCACGTCTGCCGCGCGCTCGATCAGGTTATTGCAGGCCCCGGTGGCAATCGCCGACAAGGTGCCAGTGGAGCACGGCACCACCACCATCGCCGCCGGCGCGCCGGAGCCCGAGGCCACCGGCGACATCCAGTCTTCTTTGCCGTAGACCTTGATCTGCCCCGCCGCCGCACCGGTGTACTCGGTGAGGAAGGCCTGCATCATCTGCACCTTGGCCGGCAGTGCCACGTCGGTCTCGGTGGCCATCACCAGTTGTGCGGCCTTGGAGATCAGGAAGTGCACCTCGCGGTCCTCGCGCACCAGGCAATCGAGCAGGCGCAGGCCATAGGGCGCGCCCGAAGCACCGGTCATCGCCAGGGTAATGCGTTCCGGGCCGCTCATTTGAGCGCCTCGGCCAGCTTGCCATGCAGGCCGCCAAAGCCGCCGTTGCTCATGACCACCACGTGGGTGCCCGGTTTGGCCTGCTGTTTGACGTACTCGATAATGCCTTCAATGCTGTCGCAAACCGTCGACGGCACGGTGCACAACGCTGCAATGCCCGGCAGGTCCCAGCCGAGGTTGGGCGGCGCATACCACACAGCCTGATCGGCGTCGTTGACGCTTTCGGGCAAGCCATCGCGGTGCGCGCCGAGCTTCATGGAGTTGGAGCGCGGTTCGATGATCGCAATGATCGGAGCATCTCCCACACGCTTGCGCAGGCCATCCAGTGTGGTGGCGATCGCCGTGGGGTGGTGGGCAAAGTCATCGTAGATGGTAATCCCGTTCACATCGGCGACTTTTTCCATGCGCCGCTTCACGCTCTTGAACGCGCTCAACGCAGCAATGCCCATGGACGGCACCACGCCCACATGCCGCGCCGCCGCCAACGTCACCAAGGCGTTAGCGACGTTGTGCTGGCCGGTCATGTCCCATTCGACGATGCCCTGGGCTTCGCCTTCGAACAGCACTTCAAACCTGGAACCGTCTTCGCTGAGCAACTTGACCTGCCACTGCCCGCCGGCGCCGGTGGTTTGCACCGGCGTCCAGCAGCCCATCTCGATCACGCGCTGCAAGGCTGGCTCGGTGGTGGGGTGAATCACCAGGCCTTCGCTCGGAATGGTGCGCACCAGGTGATGAAATTGACGCTCAATCGCCGGTAGATCGGGGAAGATATCCGCGTGATCGAACTCAAGATTGTTCAGGATCGCCGTACGCGGACGGTAGTGGACAAACTTGGAGCGCTTGTCGAAAAACGCGCTGTCGTATTCGTCCGCTTCAATCACAAAGAACGGCGTATCGCCCAAGCGCGCCGACACCGAGAAGTTCTGCGGCACACCGCCGATCAGGAAGCCGGGGCTCATGCCCGCGTGCTCCAAAACCCAGGCGAGCATGCTGCTGGTGGTGGTCTTGCCGTGAGTGCCGGCCACGGCCAGTACCCAGCGGCCTTGCAGCACGTGGTCGGCCAGCCATTGCGGGCCGGACACGTAAGGCAAACCTTTGTTGAGCACATACTCGACGGCCGGGTTGCCACGGGACATGGCATTGCCGATCACCACCAGGTCCGGCACCGGGTCGAATTGCGCCGGGTCGTAACCTTGGGTCAGCTCAATGCCCTGGGCTTCGAGTTGCGTACTCATGGGCGGGTAAACGTTGGCATCGGAGCCTGTCACGTGATGACCCAATTCTTTGGCCAAAACCGCCATCGAGCCCATGAAAGTGCCGCAGATACCAAGAATATGAATGTGCATAGTCGACCTCGTAAACATCGAGGCAGGTTAGCGCAGGGGGGCGAAAATCGCACTCTTTAGCTGTAGGACCTGACCACAGTCACCCGGATAGGGACGCCCGTGCGATGCCGTGCCGGCGCAGCTTTCTATAGAGTGTGTTACGGCTGACACCCAATTGCTCCGCCGTGCGGGTCATGTGCCAGCGTTGTTGCTCCAGGGCGGTAAGCAAGGCGAGTCGCTCGGCGTCTTCCAGAGGTAACTCTGCGGGCTTGGCCCCCGTCACCGGTTGCGGCCGGGCCTGGCGGATCGACGCGGGCAAGTCTTCCAGCCCCACGCGCCCGTTGTCACACAGCGCCGCCAGCGTGCGCAGAACCGTGCGCAGTTGTCGCACATTACCGGGCCAGGCAAAGGTCAGCAGCGCCGAACGCGCTGCCGGGTCGAGTTGTACGGTTTGCCCGCCCGCCTCTTCAGCCAGCAGGAAATCCAGCAACTGGGATTTATCGCTGCGCTCGCGCAACGCCGGCAAACCCACTTCCAGGCCATTGAGCCGGTAATACAAGTCCTCACGGAAACTGCCGTCCTGCACACGCGCCAGCAAATTGCGGTGCGTTGCGCTGACGATTCTGACGTTCACCGCCTCGGGCTCACCGCCGATGGGTACCACCATGCGATCCTCCAGCACCCTTAATAGACGGGTTTGCAGCGCCAGAGGCATATCGCCGATTTCATCGAGGAACAGGGTGCCGCCATCCGCCTGCTGCAACTTGCCCTGCATCCCTTCTTTGCGTGCCCCGGTGAAACTGCCGCCGCGATATCCGAACAGCTCACTCTCGATCAGGCTTTCCGGGATGGCGGCGCAGTTGAGGGCGACGAAGGCTTTGTCGGCACGCTGGCTGGCGTGATGCACAGCCTTGGCAAAGGCTTCTTTGCCGCTGCCGGTTTCCCCGTTAATCAACAGCGGCACATCCCGTTCGAATACCCGCAGGGCCTTGCGGAAATCGTTTTGCAACGCGGGGTCACCCAGGCAGATGCCGGCCAGACGGGCAGGCTCCGGCTTGTTGATGGGTACCGACACACTGCGCGGCAGCCCACGCAACGCGGCAAACAAGCGCCGCCCGTCACGGGTACGCAGCGGCCAACTGGCGGTCGCATTGGCGCTGGCGCGACCGAGCAACTGATCCAGGGAGCAGTCGAAAAACGCTTCCACAGGTTTCCCCAGCAAATCGCCACGCACCTGCCCCAACAGGTTCAGTGCGCTCTGGTTGAGCGCACAAATGCGCCCTTCGCCATCGAACGCCAGCAACCCTTCGCTGAACAGGCCCACCGACTCGGCCTGCAAGTGAAAGCGCAGCAACCAGTGATGTTCAAAGTGACGCAGGAAGTAACAACTCTCGATCATCTTCGCCGACAGATTCACCAGCGCCATCGTGTGGAACTGACTCTGGCGCGACACCGCTTCCCGGGCCGACGACACGTCCAGCACTGCCAGCAGTTCGCCATGGGGGTCGAACACCGGGCTTGCCGAGCAGGTCAGCCCGGTATGACGGCCACGGAAGTGCTCGTCGCGATGAATGGTCAGGGACTGGCGCTCCACCAGGCAGGTGCCGATGCCATTGGTGCCTTCGCAGGCCTCGCTCCAATCAGCACCGAGCCACAACCCGGCACGCTCGAAAATCTTGCGCTCGGACGGCGCTGTGACACAGTTGAGGATCACCCCGCGCGCATCGGTGAGAAGCACCGCGTGGCCGGCGCCGGAGAGTTGCTGGTGCAGGCTGTTCATCTCCGTGCCGGCGATGTGCAGGACTTGTTGCAGGCGCTCGCGGCTTTCCAGCAAACGGCCGTGTTCGAGCACGGTGGGGGCGATGGTTTGCGCAGGGTCGAGGTGGTAGTCCTCCAGGCATCGCAGCCAGGAACGGGCGATGGACGGATCGCTGGACGGGTCGCGGCCACGCGCCACGGTGATGACTTGCTGGGCATGGCGGCTGAAATGATCGTTGTGCATGTTCTTATTATTCTCCCTGCGTGAGAACGCCCAGCATCCCCCAGCCCTGCGACAGATGCAATCCCGTGCCGACCCACCGGTCACAGGCTGTACCGTTTATGGCACAAACTGTCACATGCGCTGTACCAGTCGTGTGACAGCAACGCCTTGCAACAAACCCCAACCCCTTGATTTACCTGGCCCTCAAAGCAGTGGCCCAACCTTTGCTCTACGCTTTATCAAGCGCTTGAGCGCTGCACTCCAATAAACATAAAAGCCAGGAGATACCCACCATGCGTTACGCACACCCCGGTACTGAAGGCGCGATCGTTTCGTTCAAGGCCAAGTACGGCAACTACATTGGTGGCGAATTCGTTGCGCCGGTCGACGGCAACTATTTCACCAACACCTCGCCGGTCAACGGCAAGCCTATCGCCGAGTTCCCGCGCTCTACTGCCAAAGACATCGACAAGGCACTCGACGCCGCCCACGCCGCCGCTGACGCCTGGGGCAAGACCTCGGCTCAGGACCGCTCGCTGGTGCTGCTGAAAATCGCCGACCGCATCGAACAGAACCTCGAACTGCTGGCCATCACCGAAACCTGGGACAACGGCAAGGCCGTGCGTGAAACCCTCAACGCCGACATTCCACTGGCCGCCGACCACTTCCGCTACTTCGCCGGCTGTATTCGCGCCCAGGAAGGCACCAGCGCCGAGATCAACGAACACACCGCGTCCTACCACTTCCATGAGCCTCTGGGCGTAGTCGGCCAGATCATTCCGTGGAACTTCCCGATCCTGATGGCTGCGTGGAAACTCGCGCCGGCCCTGGCCGCCGGTAACTGCGTGGTGCTCAAGCCCGCCGAGCAAACGCCGCTGGGCATCACCGTACTGATGGAAGTAATCGGCGACCTGCTGCCGCCGGGCGTGCTTAACGTGGTGCAAGGTTTCGGCAAAGAAGCCGGCGAGGCCCTGGCCACCAGCAAGCGTATCGCCAAGATCGCCTTTACCGGCTCGACCCCGGTGGGTTCGCACATCATGCATGCGGCGGCCGAGAACATTATTCCGTCCACCGTCGAGTTGGGCGGCAAGTCGCCGAACATCTTCTTCGCCGACATCATGAAAGCCGAACCGTCGTTCATCGAGAAAGCCGCCGAAGGCCTGGTGCTGGCATTCTTCAACCAAGGCGAGGTGTGCACCTGCCCATCCCGTGCGCTGGTGGAAGAATCGATCTACGACGACTTCATGAAGGTGGTGATGAAGAAAATCGAGCAGATCAAACGCGGCGACCCGTTGGACACCGACACCATGGTCGGCGCCCAGGCGTCCGAACAGCAGTTCGACAAGATCCTGTCCTACCTGGAAATCGCCAAGGGTGAAGGCGCGCAACTGCTGACCGGCGGCAAGGTCGAGCAACTCACCGGCGACATGGCGGGCGGCTATTACATCCAGCCGACCCTGCTCAAGGGCACCAACGACATGCGCGTGTTCCAGGAAGAAATCTTCGGCCCAGTGGTGAGCATCACCACCTTCAAGGACGAAGCTGAAGCCCTGGCGATTGCCAACGACACCGAGTTCGGCCTCGGCGCCGGCGTGTGGACCCGCGACATCAACCGCGCCTACCGCATGGGCCGGGCGATCAAGGCGGGCCGCGTGTGGACCAACTGCTACCACCTGTACCCGGCGCATGCCGCGTTTGGCGGTTACAAGAAGTCCGGCGTGGGTCGCGAAACCCACAAGATGATGTTGGATCATTACCAGCAGACCAAAAACTTGCTGGTGAGCTACGACATTAATCCGTTGGGCTTCTTCTAACTACCGCCCCTCCCACCTTTGAAATGCGATCAACTGTGGGAGGGGACTTTACCCCCTCCCAGAGTTTTAGATCTTCATAAGTACTTGCGATGTGCATTCGGCATAAATAAGCCGAGTTAAAAACAATAACAATGAAAGGTACTTTCCCATGCCTAACGAACCCACTGGCTCTTCCGTCGACTTCGAAAAAGTCGGCACCGATTACTTCCAACAACGCGAACTGAAAAAAGGCGCCGCCGGCTGGGTGCTGTTAGTTGGCCTTGGCGTTGCCTACGTGATCTCCGGCGACTACGCCGGCTGGAACTTCGGCCTGGCCCAAGGGGGTTGGGGCGGGATGTTCCTCGCTACATTGCTGATGGCCACCATGTACCTGTGCATGTGTTTTTCCCTGGCCGAACTGTCTTCCATGATTCCTACCGCTGGCGGTGGCTACGGCTTCGCCCGCAGTGCATTTGGCCCCTGGGGCGGGTTCCTGACAGGCACCGCGATCCTGATCGAATACGCCATTGCTCCCGCCGCCATCGCCGTGTTTATCGGCGCCTATTGCGAGTCACTGTTCGGCATTGGCGGCTGGATGATCTACCTGGCGTTCTACATCATCTTTATCGGCATCCATATTTTCGGGGTTGGCGAGGCTTTAAAGCTGATGTTCGTGATCACCGCCGTCGCCGCGATTGCCCTGGGCGTGTTCCTGGTGGCCATGGTGCCGCACTTCAACGTCGCCAACCTGCTGGACATTCCCGTGTCCGAGGCCAAGGGCGCCAGCACCTTCCTGCCCTTCGGCTACGTCGGTGTGTGGGCCGCGATCCCCTATGCGATCTGGTTTTTCCTGGCGGTTGAAGGTGTGCCACTGGCCGCCGAAGAAACCAAGAACCCCAAGCGCGACCTGCCTCGCGGCCTGATTGGCGCCATTGTGGTGCTGACCAGTTTTGCCCTATTGATCCTGGTGATTGCACCGGGCGGCGCGGGCACTTATGCGCTGATCAAATCCGGTAACCCGCTGGTTGAAGCGCTGGCGTTGTCCTACGGTGGTTCGACCTGGATGGGCAGCTTCGTCAACCTGGTGGGCCTGGCGGGCCTGATCGCGAGCTTTTTCTCGATTATCTATGCCTATTCACGGCAGATCTTCGCCTTGTCCCGCGCCGGTTACCTGCCGCGCAAACTGTCCCAGACCAACAAAAGCAAGGCGCCGGTACTGGCCTTGGTGATCCCCGGCATCATCGGCTTTGGCCTGTCGCTGACCGGCCAAGGTGATCTGCTGATCCTGGTGGCCGTGTTTGGCGCGACGATTTCCTACGTGCTGATGATGGCCGCGCACATCACCCTGCGCATTCGTCGCCCCAAAATGGAACGTCCTTACCGCACACCGGGAGGCATCTTTACCTCCGGTGTCGCGCTGGTATTGGCTTGCGTGGCCGTAGTGGCGGGCTTTTTGGTGGATCCGCGGGTGGTGATTGGCGCCGCGATCATCTATGGAGTATTAATTGCTTACTTTGCTTTCTACAGCCGGCATCACTTGGTAGCAGGCACGCCCGAAGAGGAATTCGCGGCGATCCAGGCCGCAGAGGCCGCCTTGCACTAACTGCCGTAAACCTCGACGCGAGCAACTGCTCGCGTCGTCAAGGAGACACTGTATGGCAAGCTTTTCCCACGCGGTCGGTGCACAGACCTACCGCTTCGACAGCCTCAAGGACGTGATGGCCAAGGCCAGCCCGGCACGCTCCGGGGACTTCCTCGCTGGCGTCGCCGCGCAGAACGACGGCGAGCGCGTCGCGGCGCAAATGGCGCTGGCGAACATCCCGCTCAAGCACTTCCTGGAAGAAGCGCTGATCCCCTATGAAAGCGATGAAGTCACCCGGCTGATCATCGACACCCACGATAAACCGGCGTTTGCAGCGGTCAGCCACCTGACCGTCGGCGGGCTGCGCGATTGGCTGCTCAGTGATGCGGCCGACGAACATTCCCTACGCGCATTGGCGCCGGGGCTGACACCGGAAATGGCCGCGGCCGTATCCAAGATCATGCGCGTGCAGGACTTGGTACTGGTGGCGCAAAAGATCCGCGTAGTCACCCAGTTTCGCGGCACCATGGGCCTGCGCGGGCGCCTGTCGACCCGCCTGCAACCCAACCACCCGACGGATGAACCGGCCGGCATCGCCGCCAGCATTCTCGACGGCCTGCTGTATGGCAACGGCGACGCCATGATCGGCATCAACCCGGCCACCGACAGCATCGCCTCGATCTGCGCCATGCTGGAGATGCTCGACGCGATCATCCAGCGCTACGAAATCCCCACCCAGGCCTGTGTGCTGACCCACGTCACCACCTCTATTGAAGCGATCAACCGGGGCGTGCCGTTGGATTTGGTATTTCAGTCCATTGCGGGGACAGAGGCGGCCAATGCCAGTTTCGGCATCAACCTGAACGTGCTGCAGGAAGGCTACGACGCGGGCTTGAGCCTGAACCGTGGCACCTTGGGCCAGAACCTGATGTATTTCGAAACCGGCCAGGGCAGCGCCTTGTCGGCCAACGCGCACTTTGGCGTCGACCAGCAAACCTGCGAAACCCGGGCCTATGCCGTGGCACGGCATTTCAAACCATTTCTGGTCAACACCGTGGTCGGGTTTATCGGCCCCGAGTACCTGTACAACGGCAAGCAGATCATCCGCGCCGGCCTCGAAGATCACTTCTGCGGCAAATTGCTGGGCGTGCCGATGGGTTGCGACATCTGCTACACCAACCACGCCGAAGCCGACCAGGACGACATGGACACCCTGCTGACCCTGCTCGGCGTGGCCGGGATCAACTTCATCATGGGCATCCCCGGCTCCGACGACATCATGCTCAACTACCAGACCACCTCGTTCCACGATGCGCTGTACGCCCGCCAGACACTGGGTTTAAAACCGGCGCCGGAGTTTGAACAATGGCTGGCGAAAATGGGCATCTTCACGCAGGCCGACGGCAAGGTACGCTTCGGCAATAGCCTGCCACCGGCGTTTCGCCAAGCCTTGGCGCAATTGGGATGAAGGAGCCGACCGTGCAATCAGAATTGCCTGACAACCCGTGGCTGGAACTGCGCCGCCTGACCCCGGCGCGCATCGCCCTGGGCCGTACTGGCACCAGCATTCCCACCAACGCCCAGCTGGATTTTCAGTTCGCCCACGCCCAGGCGCGGGACGCGGTGCACCTGCCCTTCGATCATGCAGGCATCAGCAGCCAACTGGCCGAACGCGGACGCGACAGCCTGTTACTGCACAGTGCCGCCAGTGACCGGCACAGCTACCTGCAACGCCCGGACCTGGGGCGACGTTTAAGCGATGAGTCAGCCCAGGCCCTGCGCGACCATGCGGCGGCCAACCCTGGCGGCGTGGACCTGGCGGTGGTGGTGGCGGATGGTCTTTCGGCGTTGGCGGTGCATAAACACACGCTGCCGTTTCTGACACGCATGGAGGAACAGACCCACGCCGAAGGGTGGTCCTTGTCGCCCGTCATTCTGGTGGAACAGGGCCGCGTTGCCGTGGCGGATGAGATTGGCCAATTGCTCGGCGCCAAGATGGTCGTCATCCTGATCGGCGAACGGCCAGGGCTCAGTTCGCCGGACAGTTTGGGGCTGTACTTCACTTACAACCCCAAGGTCGGCCTCACGGATGCGTATCGCAATTGCATCTCCAATGTGCGCTTGGAAGGCTTGAGTTATGGCATGGCGGCCCATCGCCTGCTGTACTTGATGCGAGAGGCCTGTCGCCGGCAGCTGTCGGGGGTCAACCTCAAGGATGAGGCGCAGGTGCAAACAATCGAATCCGACGACACGGACCTGATGAAAGGCAATTTCCTGCTCAGCCCACCCGAAGACTGATCCCGGCACGATTGCGCTTTTTGGCGTCTTTAGGCAGCATCAAGTCACGGCCGCGCGCGTGGTCATACCCCATTTGGAAGTTGAGGCCTGGCATGCGGATTACTCAAGCGACCCTGGAACACTTGGACCTGTTGACCCCGCTGTTCGTCAAATACCGCGAGTTTTACGGGGCGCTGCCCTTTCCGGATTCGTCGCGGGCCTTCCTGGAAAAGCGCCTGCGCCGCAAGGAATCGGTGATCTACCTGGCGCTGGCCGATGATGATGACAAGAAATTGCTTGGGTTCTGCCAGCTGTATCCAAGCTTTTCGTCGCTGTCGCTCAAGCGGGTGTGGATACTCAACGACATCTATGTGGCCGAGGACGCACGCCGCCAACTGGTGGCGGACAACCTGATGCGCACGGCGAAGAAGATGGCCAAGGAGACGCATGCGGTGCGGCTGCGGGTGTCGACCAGCAGTGACAATGAAGTGGCACAGAAGACCTACGAGTCGATCGGGTTTCGCGAGGACACGGAGTTCAAGAACTACACCTTGCCGATCAGCGAAGACTGAGCCCCCAAACACTGCAAACCCATTGTGGGAGGGGGCTTGCCCCCGATAGCGGCGTACCAGTCAGACTATTTATAACTGACACGCCCTCATCGTGGGCAAGCCCCCTGCCACATTTGGCTTTGCGACATCCCCCGCTACAAAACCAACAGGCTTTTCACCTCTCAATCCGTATAATGCGGACCCTTCAGGGTTGTAAGAAATGCGGCATACACTTGTAGCCTTATTAACCCGAGCTTCCGCACAAGCCTGCTGAGCCGGGCTATTCACACAGGTGCCATCCATGGATTTCAACCCGCTCGACCTTATCCTGCATCTCGACGTCTACCTCGACCTGCTGGTAACCAATTACGGTCCGTGGATCTACGCCATTCTGTTTCTGGTGATCTTTTGCGAAACCGGCCTGGTGGTCATGCCGTTCCTGCCGGGTGATTCCCTGTTGTTTATCGCCGGCGCCATCGCTGCAGGTGGCGGCATGGACCCGGTCTTGCTGGGCGGCCTGTTGATGCTGGCGGCGATCCTCGGCGACAGCACCAACTACGTGATCGGGCGAACTACCGGAGAACGCTTGTTCAGCAACCCGAACTCGAAAATCTTCCGCCGCGATTACCTGCAAAAGACCCACGACTTCTACGACAGGCACGGCGGCAAAACCGTAACCCTGGCGCGCTTCCTGCCGATCCTGCGCACCTTTGCGCCGTTCGTCGCCGGCATCGCGAGAATGCCCTACCCGCGCTTTTTCGGTTTCAGCGTACTGGGCACCATCCTCTGGGTCGGCGGCCTGGTGACCCTGGGCTACTTCTTCGGCAACGTGCCATTTATCAAGAAAAACCTGTCGCTGCTGGTGGTGTTCATCATCCTGCTGTCCCTGGTGCCGATGATCATCGGGGTGTTCCGCAGCCGTTTTGGCCGCACCTCCTCCGAAGCCAAGCCGCACTGACCTGCGATGTGGTCCCTCAGCGCCTGGCGTCGCCGGCGCCTGCTGGCCAAGCACCCGATTGCCGATGACACCTGGCAGCGGGTGCGCCACCACCTGACCTTCCTCGACGGCATCAGCGCCGAGCAGGACCAGTGGCTGCGCGAAGCCTGCGTGGTGTTCCTCGCCCAAAAACACCTGACCGCCCTGCCCGGCGTCGAACTGCACCAGGAACAACGCCTGCTGCTGGCCGCCCAGGCGCAATTGCCGCTGATGAACCTCGGCGACCTCGACTGGTACCAGGGCTTCCACGAAATCGTGCTGTACCCCGACGATTTCCTCAGCCCCCAGCGCCATCGTGACAGCAGCGGCATCGAACACGAGTGGGACGGCGAACACAGCGGCGAAGCCTGGCAACAAGGCCCGGTGATCCTCGCCTGGCCCGGCGTGCTCGCCAGCGGCCAGTGGGAAGGCTACAACCTGGTAATCCACGAACTGGCGCACAAACTCGACATGCTCAACGGCGACGCCAATGGCCTGCCGCCCCTGCACAGCGACATGCGCGTGCAGGAGTGGGCCAGCGTGATGCAGGGCGCTTACGACGACCTGAATCGCCAACTGGACGCCAACCCGGATGCCGAGACCGAGATCGACCCCTACGCCGCGGAAAATCCGGCGGAATTCTTTGCCGTCACCAGTGAATATTTTTTCAGCGCCCCGGATTTACTGGTCAGCACCTATCCACAGGTATACGCCCAACTCAGCCGCTTTTACCGCCAGGATCCCTTGGCCCGCCTGACCCTCCTGCAAGCCCACGACCCGCGTTATCAGCCGCAAGACGAATGACCGTACGACGTCTGGCGCATGGCATCGCCGTCAGAATATGCCTATAATCGCCGCCACTTTTAGGCCAATCCGGCCATGTCATATGGCCAACTACGGGGGCAACGCCCAATGAGCTACAGCAAGATTCCGGCTGGCAAAGACCTGCCGAACGACATCTACGTCGCCATCGAAATTCCGGCCAACCACGCGCCGATCAAATACGAAATCGACAAAGACAGCGACTGCCTGTTCGTTGACCGTTTCATGGCCACCCCGATGTTCTACCCGGCCAACTACGGTTTTATCCCGAACACCCTGGCTGACGACGGTGACCCCCTCGACGTGCTGGTTGTGACCCCTTACCCGGTTACCCCAGGTTCGGTTATCCGCGCTCGCCCAGTCGGCATCCTGAACATGACCGACGACGGCGGCGGCGATGCCAAAGTTATCGCGGTACCCCACGACAAGCTGTCCCAGCTGTACGTGGACGTGAAGGAATACACTGACCTGCCGCCACTGCTGCTGGAACAGATCAAGCACTTCTTCGAGAACTACAAAGACCTCGAAAAAGGCAAATGGGTGAAGATCGACGGTTGGGGCAACGCAGACGCCGCCCGCGCCGAGATCATGAAGTCGGTCGCTGCCTACAAAGGCTGACACTGACTCATCATTGCCCCGGCAATCAAAAAAGCTCCGATCATTCGGGGCTTTTTTTGTGGGAAAAATTAAACAACAAGTTCAACAGTTAGTACGCAGCGTTCAACTAAGCGCTCCTACCGAAAGATCCGACTACAACTAAGTAAAAACCTACACGTGCAATTCAACGCATGGTTTATTTGATTAGTTTTTTCGGCCAGTAAACTCTGCGTTTATGAATACATCAGGTGATCGTTTAAAAGCGCTATTGCGGGAAGTTCATCTTTCCGCTTCAGACTTCGCCAAGAACCGCGGTGTCACGCCTCAACACGTGAACAACTGGTTCAAGCGCGGCGTACCCATGGGCCGACTCAACGAGATCGCAGAACTGCTCTGCGTCTCCAGCCGTTGGCTGCGCAACGGTGAAGGCCCCAAACACCCTCCGGCCAACTTCCTGCTCGAAGGCCCGGAAACACGCAAAGGACTGCCCACCACCCGCGAAGGAAGCGGCAAATACCTCACAGGCCCCGCCTGCCCACCGGAAAAAATCGACGTGGAGATTCCCCTCCACCCCACCTTCACCTCAACCCAACGCATCCGTGTCGCCCTGTACACCCTCGAAACCCTCAACGTAAACCCCGACCGCGCGGTAGGCGCCTACATGGTCGACAACAGCATGATCGACATCATCCAACAAGGCTCCACCCTCGCCATCGACAAAGGCCGCACCCAGATCATCGACGGCGAAATCTACGCCGTCGAACACGACGGCATGCGGCGCATCAAATACCTCTACAACCGCCCCGGCGGCGGCCTGCGCATGCGCAGCCACAACGCCGGCGAACACCCGGATGAATACCTGAACCATGAAGAACGGTTCGAGCAGAACTTCAAAATCGTCGGCTGGGTATTCTGGTGGTCCACCCTCAACAACCGCCGCCCGCCGGTGCCGCTGGATGAGCATCTTTTGGGCTGGGAAGGCTCTAAATCGGAACCGGAGGTGGGCAATTGACGTGAATGTGGGTATCATGCGCCGCACATTTGGCAGGGGGTGGCTTTACGGCTATCCACCTTGCTCGGCGAAGCGGAGGAGTTCCCGCGGATGCCCCTACTATTCAGCCCGACGCAATGTGGGCTGAGCGATTTGAAGGCTGCTGAGGTTTGTCAAAAACAAGCTGAGGCAGTCCCCGAGAAGCCGGCCACAAGCCGGCTTTTTAATGCTCGAAAATCCTAAACGTTAGCTAGTCTGCATACACTCCACCGCCCGGTCCGCCACCATCTTCGCCATCTCCACCAAATGCATCACCGCCCTCTGCGGCGCGGCCATTGGCTCACCGAGCACTTGCGAAGTCGCTACCGCACACTGCAGCAACTCAGCCACACGCACCCAGGCATCTTCAAAGCTCAGCTCTTCATTGACAATAAAGGGGTTAGTCTCAGGCGGTGAGGGCGAATCCGAAACAACGTTATCCATAGCAAACCTCCAATCGATAATTTGGAGCTGCCACTAAGCGCGACTAAACGAAAGGTGGCAGCTGTACGCAGGTTAGTCGACCGGTCGATTGGAAACCCGGCGCACCCGAAGGTGCCCTGCGCACAGCCACCATAAGATGCAGGCGAAGATGCCTGACTCATGAATTGCCTATGCGCCAATCGAATCCGGGCGACTAAACCCGATCACTGAATTTGCAGTGACGGATCGCAGCCTAGTCACGCATTCCCGCTGACGCAATGCGGTTGGGATTCTCTCGGAAACGTCCTCCAAATGAAAGGGATCAGCCCTGCTGGCCCTTTAAGCTCCAACCTCAATCCAATATCAAATGCGGCAAAAACCGACTCGAATCCTTGGTAATCAAACTATTGTCCTCCCGCACCCCAATCCCTGCCGCCTGATCACCAATCACCCAAGACCCAATCAGCGTATAGCTGTCCCCAAACCGCGGCAGCGGTGCGAACTCCTGAAGGATAAACGGCGCATCCGTGTAGGGACCATCCTCTTTCACGATCAGCCCATCAGCCGTTTGCAGTTCGATATTTGCCCCTTCCCGCGAGAAGAACGGCTTGCGCACCCAACCTTTTGGCACGGCTTTACCCGGTTCGGTATCCAAGTGGGCCGCGAGCAAATTCGGGTGGCCTTTGTTGAACTCCCACAGCAGCGGCAGGATGCCTTTGTTGGAGAGGATAGATTTCCAGGCAGGCTCGAAAAACTGCGTGTCACTCTCGGCAATGGCGGCGCCGAAAGGTTCGTGGAAAATGAACTCCCAGGCGTGCAGCTTGAACAGGTGCGGAATCCAGCGATCCTCCAGGTCGACGAAGCGGCCTTCGCTGGTCAGGCCGATGTCTTCGATGTCGATATGGCGTGATTCGATGCCGACTTTTTCCGCGACGAGGCGCAGGTAGTCGGTGGTGCCTTTGTCTTCGGTCGAACCTTTCATCGAGGCGAAGTAGAACGGCTGGTTGACCTGCAGTTGGGCGAAAGCCTGGTGCAGTTTGGTGTCGATGCTGTTGAACTGGTCGGCATGCTTGGGCAGCAGGCCGCGTTCGATGCATTGCTCGAGCCAGCCCCACTGGAACGCGGCGGCCTCGTAGAGGCTGGTCGGTGTGTCGTAGTTGAGTTCCAGCAGCTTGGCAGGCCCGGTGCCGTTGTAGGAGAAGTCCATGCGCCCGTACAGGTGCGGGTGGCCTTCGAGCCATGAGGTTTTGATCATGTCGAAGAAGGGCGCGGGAATGCTCAGGCGTTCGAGCAGTTCTTCGCTCTGGACCACGCGGGCGACGAGGTCCATGCACATGTCGTGGATCTCGGTGGTCGGGTCTTCGAGGTCGTGCTCGATTTGCTTGAGCGTGAACTGGTAGTACGCGCTTTCGTCCCAGTAGGGTTCGTCGTCAATGGTGTGGAACAGGAAGCCGAGGCTGTCGGCGGTCTGTTTCCAGTCATGACGTTCTGCACATTGGATCTTCTTCATGGCCCGCCTTCCTTAACTGCTCGACCCGCCGCCGCCCCAGCCGCTGCGTGCACTGGCCTTGCTGCCGAAGCCACCACGGGAGGTGGCCGACGCAACGGAGCTGGACTTGCTGGAACTGCGCAGCGTGTTGGTGTAGTTGCTGCTGCCGTAGCGGACCTGGTTGGAGCGGCCAAACGTCGCGCCATTGGACACACGCTGATTAAGCGTCGAGTTGCCGTATTCGCCGCGATCATCGCGATAGCGGTACACCGGCTCGGAGCGGTAGCTGTTGCGGTTGTTGCTCAGCATGTTGCCGATCAGCAGTCCGGTCAGCAGGCTGCTGGTGGAGAAGCCGGAGCCGCCGCTGTTCGCCTGGGAGCCGCCCGCTTGAGCATTGGCGGCATCGACCTGGGACTGGGTCACCTGGCCTTCGGCGGTCAGTTCGAAACCGCCCAGCTTGGGAATGAACTGGCCATTGGAGTCCAGTTGGCACCAGCCGGCGACAAAATCGGCATCGCAATCGGCCTGGCTGGCGTACACCGGCGCAATGCGGCGATGCTCAGCCATGGCCGTCATGTAGGCGTCCGAGCAGACGTCCACCGGGAGTTTTTCATCGGCGCACTGCTGAACCGACTGGAAGTTGTACTTCTTCTGCAAATCGTAGGTTTTTTCGGTCGGCCCGCAGCCGGATATCGCCATCGCGACCGACGCTGCCAGCGAAAGCTGGACGTACTTGCTTCGTTTCATCGGGAGCTCCGTGGGCAATCAGTTCTGGGTAGGCGTCATGCACGCGGCGTTCAACATGCCGACGCTGATGGCCACGGCGGCGACGTAGATACCCGCTGCGAGTTCACCTCTCTTGATGCGCTCGGAGGTGCCCTTGAGCACCAGGCTGGTCAGCAGGAACGCCAACAGTTGGACGACAGCAGCGATCACTGCCCAGACGACGAAGTCGAGGATGCTGATCGAGTAGGCAATCACGTTGCTGGCCGGAATGGCAAAACCGACGATGGCACCGCCCAGGGCGACCGCCGCAGACACGTTGCCCGCCCGGATCAGTTCAAACTCCTTGTGCGGCGTGATGCGGGTGTAGATGAACTGGAACAGCGCGAACAGCACCGCCGCGCCCAGAAGGTAGGTGACAAAACCAAGCACGGCGGCTTTGTTCAGGGAGATGGAGAGAGCTTCTAACATGGACTTCTTCCTTTTTTAGAGCGCATTCAAGTCGGTTGTGTACAGCGAAATGCCCAGCGAGGTGCTCAGGCTGACGGTGCCTTCGGCGTCTTCTTCGACGGAAAACAGCAGGAACTCACGTCGATCGGTCAGGCCGGTGTCACGGGCGTATAGCATCGAGCGGTGCTCGACGCTGTAGGAGTCCTCGGGGTTTATTACGTGCTCGCTCATGGCCACCAATTCCGTCTGGCCATCCTCGCTGCCCCACACGCGTGCGTATTCGACGCCGTTGTGGGTGTAGGTCGGCAACCCGATCAGGCTCTGGGACCCCGCCAGCCGACGCAATTCAGCTTCGCTGCTGAGCGTGACGTAACTCCGGTAGTTGAACAGGATCACGGACTCGACCTGCCCGGCGATCTCGCCCGTGGTGTGCACCTGCAGCCAGTAATCTTCGTCGTTCATGTAGTAGCGCGACAGCCAGGTCGACTGCCCGAGGTCAACGGTGCCGTTACTCCAGATTTCCTGGGAGCCAGGGATAACCACCGTGGTTTTCCCGTCGAGCAACAACTTCAGGGTTGTGTCGAATATCACGCCTTTGCCCGGTGCCAGGCCTAGCGGCCCGGTGGTCGGCAGGGGTTCGGCGGCGGCGCCTTTCGATTGCGTCGTCGCTTGCGGGGCCTCAAGCCCCATCAACTGTTTAAACCATCCCATTGGAGATTTCCTTGAGGCGGGTGGAGGCGATGTAGAAGAGTTCACCGCCTTCAACGCGTGTGGCGTTGGGCGGGTTGATCGACGGTTGCTGGGCGCCTTTGGCGCGATAGCCGATGAGGGTGGCGTTGTGCTGCTCTTTCAGTTGGCTATACAGATCGCCGAAGGTGGCTTCAAACGCGTCGGGCAACTTCATCAGGTATTGGGTGGCTCCCTGCCCTACACACAGCAACTCATTGATGACCACCGAGGAGCCTGGGTCCTGAGACGCACGCACCAACATTTCGATGGCCATGCTGGATGTGCATTCCAGGCTCGGCGCATAGGAGCTGGCCAGCGCGGCAATTTCACTTTCATTGAAATGGGCGACGACATGCCCGACAGGACTGAGTTGATTCACCGCCAGCACCGTGGCCAGGGTCAGATCGTCAGACGGGGTTCGTACCAGCACACGCTCGGCACCGGGCACGCCGGCACGCTGCAATAACGCGGTGGAGGACAGGCTTTCACCGCGGATGAACGCGGCTTTGCCCGGCATCGGGTTTTCTTCGAGGGTGCAGTCGCAAATGACGATCAGGTTGTCGTTCGAGGTTTCGTCTTGCAGCAACAGCTCAATGACGCGCTCACTGGACGCGCCCTCCCAGCCAATCAGCACGGTATGGCCGACCTTTCCGGTGAAATCGCCTTTGCCCTTCATGCCTTTTCTCCATGCATCGATAACACTGCTGGTGGTTTTGCCAATGGCTGCCGTCAGCAGCGCAATGCCGCCGAGCATCACCCAGGTGGCCACGAACACGCGCCCCGCCGAGGTCTGCGGTGCGAGATCGCCGTAGCCGACGGTCAGCGTGGTGGTGAGATAGAAGTAAACAAAGGTGGCGGGCGCCGTGAGGTGCTGTTCGCCCAGGTACACCAGGCCCAGATAGGCCGTGCTCAGGTGTACACCCAAGGCAACCACCAGACCCGCCCAGCCGAAGCGGTGAAAGAGAGAGGAGGCGTACATGCGCAACAAAAGAAAAATCGACATTTAGTCCCTGGCTCCCTGGGTACTTGATTCCTGATGACGCCATCGCCTCGACGTCTGGATGCTCAAGTGCGTTCAGGCGGCATTAAACCTGCTGCGCGGTTTGGAGAGAAGTACCCTGGCTGCAATAAATCCGGCAAATGCACCAAAGAGATGCCCTTCAAAGGAAACACCCTGACGAGGAAGAAATCCAAGGATCAGGCCGCCGTACAGTAGCGCCACGACACTGGCCGTTATCAGGTTGCTCCAGCTCCTGTGGAACCAGGCGCGAGACAACAGGTACGCCCACAACCCAAATACCCAACCGCTGGCCCCTACGTGGATACCCGCAAAACCGAACAGCCAGACCAGCGAGCCGCCCAGCACAATGATGATCATACTGACGGTTACGAACCGACTGAGCCCTTCGAGAATCACCAGGGTGCCCAATACCAAAAAGGCAATCAGGTTGGCGCTCAGGTGGGCAAACGAGCCGTGCAAAAACGGTGAGGCGAGGATGCCGAACAGCCCATGTAGCGTTCTTGGGACCAAGCCGAACGCCATGAGGCTGTATCCGGTCACCACATTGAACAACTGCAGCGCGACCATCAAAAGGGCCACGCCTGCGATTGTCTTGAACCCCTTCAGGGCATCCATCCTGACCTCGCCGTAAATAGAGAAGGGTTGAGAATAAATGCCCGGTCGTTAAGGAAGATCACTGCTCCCTCGCCTCAGGTACCGTGCTAGCCCTTCGCCTACTCGGTCGACTTTTGCTTCAGGCGCTCCAGAATCGCATTGGCGCTGCCTTCGTTCGGCGTGATGCCTGCGTCGCGCAGCTTGCGCTCCAGGTCGGTCCCCGTGGACGCCTCAACCAACTCATCCTGGGCTTGCAGTTCAGCGGCACGCTGCTGTTGCTTGGCCTGCAAACGATTCAACGTACCGACGGCGGTTTCCAGCTTGCCGTTGGCGCCGCCGCTGGCGATGGAGGCGCTGACCTGGGCCTTCTGTACGCTGTCGCGAGCCTTGGCCATATCCACTTGCTGACGCAGGCTTTTGATCCGGCTTTCGGCCTTGGTGATGTCCTTGCGCATGCTTTCTGCATACCCACCGAACTCCGCAGCTTGCTTATGCTCGACATCCCGCTCGTTGGTCAGGCTCGAAATGGCTTCGGCCACTTCCAGGGCGAGGTCTTCACGATTGGCCTGCAGGGCAGCCACTGCCTTGGACTCCAGGTCCTTGATCTTGGCGTCGTACTCGCTGACGCGATCAGTCGCCAATTTGTGCTTGGCCATGATGCTGACCAGCTCACGCTTGGCATTGGCCAGCGCGGTGTCGGCATCGCGGATTTCCTGATCGAGGATGCGCAGGGCTTGTTGGTCGACGATCGATTCGCCGACTTCGTTGGCACCGCCACGCAGCGCGGTGAACAATTTGCTCCAGATGGACTGAGTCATTGGATACTCCCGAATACTTAATTGAAGAAACGTTCGAAGGCTTCGCTGGCGCGCTGCACGTTGTCGACCAGGGTTTTCACCTCGGTCACGATATTGGTCAGGCTGGAGTCGGAGCTCAGAGCGCCGAACATGTTGTAGACCACTTGCCCGTTAGGCATGGACTCGATACCGATGGAGGACAGCGGGAACATTTCCCGGCTGCGCAACACTGCGTCATTGAATTTCGCGACATCGTTGATGGACTCGACATCAACCAGGACCGTGTCCACGATGATCTGCTCGCCAACCACCGCGATGTAAATCGGCAAGCCACCGAAGTCGTTCATTTCCAGCTTGATGCTGGACTCGGAGCCTTGAACGAGAGAAAGCGTAATGTCCTTGGACACCACGTCGTCCAGAGCCTGAAGAGCGGTGAAGAGGCGATCGATATTCCAGTTGGTACCTGCGCTCATGAAATTCTCCGACATGAATGAGCCAGCCAGAATCGGCTGGCGAAGCTGTTTCTCCATCTGCTTGAGCAGGCTTCGGTTTTCGGGAAGCACCCAAGTCTCGTGTTTCACATAGCCGGCGGCCGCCAGGCCTGCACGCATCTGCTTCATGTAAAAGCTCGATGGCTTCTTGGCGGACGGCTTCAAGCGCTCTCCCTGAAGGCTTGCTGAATCGGTATCGGGCCCTTTAGGCGGACTCGATGGAGAGCTGCTTTCCATGGTACTGACCTCGCTGTGAAAAACTCACGCGTGAGAAAATCTACAGGCATTTTTTGCCACACTCAATAGCTCACGCGTGAGATTTTTTGACTTACTTTGCCGCCCACGAAAAGGATCAGTCCTACTGACAAATCCTCAATTGTCTCATCTGAGTTGACGGTATTACCCAATTCAGCCGATTTATCCGCCAACACCCACCCATTAATCTGTGCCCATGTTGAACGCAACGCCCAACCAACCTAAACAAAAAAGGATTCAACCATGAGCACTCCAACCTACAGCCGCTTGAACAAAGACGACGCCATCGTTCTGCTGGTCGACCACCAGACCGGCCTGATCTCCCTGGTGCAGGACTTCTCGCCCAACGAGTTCAAGAACAACGTGTTGGCCCTGGCCGACCTGGCCAAGTTCTTCAACCTCCCGACCATCCTCACCACCAGCTTCGAGCAAGGCCCCAACGGCCCGCTGGTGCCAGAGTTGAAAGAGATGTTCCCGGACGCGCCGTACATCGCACGCCCTGGCCAGATCAACGCGTGGGACAACGAAGACTTCGTCAAGGCGATCAAGGCCACTGGCCGTAAGCAGATCATCATTGCCGGTGTGGTCACGGATGTGTGCGTAGCGTTCCCGACCTTGTCGGCGCTGGCGGAAGGGTTTGAGGTGTTTGTAGTGACCGATGCCTCCGGCACGTTCAACACCACGGTGCAGCAAGCAGCGTGGAGCCGGATGACGCAAGCCGGTGCGCAGTTGATGAACTGGTTCTCGGTGGCGTGTGAGCTGCACCGCGACTGGCGCAACGATATCGAAGGCCTGGGGAATTTGTTGTCCCAGCGCATTCCCAACTATCGCAACCTGATGAATGGATATGCGGCGCTGACGGCTCATCAGAAATAAGTCAGCCGAGATTCGCGATAAGCCTGCCCTTAAAAGCAGGCTTTCGTTGTTGCTGAGCGTTTTACCAGTGCGCTTCAGCAAACGGGTTTAGAGGCGAGGGGTGACCAACAACTTTAACTCAATGGACGATGAGCCGATTAGAATGCACAATCGGCTCACAAAATGAGCCGAATAATTTTTTATTCGGCTCACGCACCAGGTATTCCTCCATGGACCAACCACACTGGATCTGGCAACACACCGACTGGCCCCACTTCCACTGGCAACCTGGGCGCTTGGCGGCTTTGCTGCGTGAGTGCGGGCATGCCCAAGGCAGGTTGTTGGGCATGCTCGGCTCTGTCAGCCAGGCCATCAGTGCAGAGAATGAATTGGATGCGCTGCTGCAAAACATTCTGACCTCTTCGGCCATCGAAGGTGAGCAACTGAACGTTGGCTCTGTTCGTTCCTCCCTGGCCCGACGGATGGGCCTGGAGGCGCTGAAAGACGGTCAGGTAAGCCGCCGCAGCGAAGGTCTCGCCGAGCTGATGATGGATGCCACCCAACAATTCAACCAGCCCTTTACCCTCGCCCGCTTATTGAACTGGCACCAGCTATTGTTCCCGGTCCCGCAAGCAAACTATGCCTCCCGACCACTCAATATCGGGTCATTAAGGGGCGGTGAGCCAATGCAAGTGGTGTCGGGCCGACTTGATCGGCCAACCGTGCATTTCGAGGCCCCGCCGCGTCCAGGGCTGGAACAGTCGCTGGATGATTTCCTGGAGTGGTTCGAAACCAGCCGCGATCAGCCGGAACTGGATCCGCTGGTACGCGCAGGCGTTGCGCACTTCTGGTTTGTCACGCTGCACCCCTTCGATGACGGCAATGGTCGCCTGACACGCGCTATCACCGATTTGGCATTAGCCCAAGGCGAGCATCAGGCCATTCGTTTTTACGCCATGTCAGCCAGCATTCTTGAAGACCGCATCGGTTATTACAACGCGCTTGAGTCCAGCCAGAGGGCCACGCTGGATATCACTGAGTGGCTGGAGTGGTTCCTTAAAACCCTGTTGCGCAGTGTGCAGCAAGCCATGGCGAGGATTGACCGAGTGCTGGGCAGGAGCCGGTTCTGGCAGCAACACCGCGACCTTCCTTTGTCTGCTGAACAGATCAAGGTCCTCAATCGCCTGCTCGACGGTGGTGAAAAGGGTTTCGAACACGGCATCAGCGCTGCGCAGTACCAAGCGGTGGCAAAGGTATCCAAGGCGACGGCGACGCGACACCTGGCTGACCTGCTGGAAAAAAACTGCCTGATCCGTCTCCCCGCAGGCGGCCGCAGCACGCGTTATCAAGTCAATACAGTAGGCGACTGATGCCCCGCTCATTTGCCCACCATCCCCATGTCTGCTAGTGTCCCGCCGGTTTACCGTCTACCGGAATAGCCGCCATGGCCCGCAAAAAAGTTGCACTCGATTTCGAACAATCCCTCGCCGACCTGCAAACCTTGGTCGAGCGTCTGGAGAACGGCGAGTTGTCGCTGGAGGACTCACTGACAGCGTTTGAGCAAGGCATCGGCCTGACTCGCGACTGCCAGAGCGCGCTGGCGCAGGCAGAGCAGAAGGTGCAGGTGTTGCTGGAGCGTGATGGGGAGTTGGCCGAAGAACCTTTCGATGCGGAACAGCCCGAATGATCGACGCGTATCAGGCCAGTAGCCAAGCCCGGGTGAATGCGGCGCTGGAGCCCTTGTTTGTTGCGCCCAGCCCGGAAATGAACCGCCTTTATGCCGCCATGCGCTACAGCGTGATGAACGGCGGCAAACGTGTGCGCCCGTTGCTGGCGTACGCGGCCTGTGAAGCCCTCGGCACCCCTGCCGAGCAGGCCAACGGCGCGGCGTGTGCAGTGGAATTGATCCACGCTTATTCCCTGGTACACGACGATTTGCCGGCGATGGACGACGACGATCTGCGTCGCGGCCAGCCCACCACTCATAAAGCCTTTGATGAAGCCTATGCGATCCTGGCCGGTGATGGCCTGCAGAGCCTGGCGTTCAGCGCACTGCTGGACCCGCGCTTGAGCAGCGTCAACGCCGAGATCCGCCTGCGCATGGTCACCGCCCTGGCCCACGCGGCAGGACCGGCCGGCATGGTCGGCGGGCAGGCAATCGACATGGGTTCGGTCAGTCTCAAGCTGGATCAGCAAGCCCTTGAACATATGCATCGCCACAAGACCGGCGCGCTGATCGAAGCCGCCGTGCACCTCGGCGCCCTGGCCAGCGGCCGTGCCGACGCGGCCCAATTGGCGGCATTGCAGATCTATTCCCGAGCCATCGGCCTGGCGTTCCAGGTGCAGGACGACATACTCGACGTGGAAAGTGACACCGCCACCCTGGGCAAGCGCCAAGGTGCCGATATCGCACGGGACAAACCGACTTATCCTGCGCTTCTTGGGCTCGATGCTGCCAAGGCATACGCCCTGGAACTGCGCGACCAGGCCCTGGACGCCCTGCGACCTTTCGACGCGGCAGCCGAGCCGCTGCGTGACCTGGCTCGGTATATCGTCGAACGCCGGCACTGAAAACGGCGGCCATTGCCGCCGCATATCGGCCAAGTTCGGCGCTCTGCGTGGGCAGTTTGCGATGCTTGAGGTAAACTGCCGCCTCTTCTTATACCTATAACGATTCGCCTGATGCCCACGACGTTTCAAGAGATTCCCCGCAAGCGCCCGTCCACGCCCCTGCTCGACCGTGCTGCCACGCCGGACGGCCTGCGTCGTCTGGGTGAAGCCGAGCTGGAAACCCTGGCCGATGAACTGCGCCTGGAATTGCTCTACACGGTCGGCCAGACCGGTGGGCATTTCGGTGCTGGCCTGGGCGTCATCGAGCTGACCATCGCCTTGCATTACGTGTTCGACACCCCCGACGACCGGCTGGTGTGGGACGTGGGCCATCAGGCGTATCCGCACAAGATCCTCACGGGCCGCCGCGAGCGCATGGCCACCCTGCGCCAGAAGGACGGCGTTGCCGCCTTCCCACGCCGGTCAGAGAGCGAGTACGACACCTTTGGCGTCGGCCACTCCAGCACCTCGATCAGTGCAGCGCTGGGCATGGCGATTGCCGCACGTCTGCAAAACAGCGATCGCAAGGCGATCGCGGTGATCGGCGATGGCGCATTGACAGCTGGCATGGCCTTCGAAGCGCTGAACCATGCGCCGGAAGTGGACGCCAACATGTTGGTGATCCTCAACGACAACGACATGTCGATCTCGCGCAACGTCGGTGGCCTGTCGAATTATTTGGCAAAGATTCTTTCCAGTCGTACCTACGCCAGCATGCGCGAAGGCAGCAAGAAGGTGCTCTCGCGTCTGCCCGGCGCGTGGGAAATTGCCCGACGGACCGAAGAATATGCCAAGGGCATGCTGGTTCCCGGCACCCTGTTCGAAGAGTTGGGCTGGAACTACATCGGCCCCATCGACGGCCATGACCTGCCGACCTTGATCGCCACACTGCGTAACATGCGTGACCTCAAGGGCCCGCAGTTCCTGCATATCGTCACCAAGAAAGGCAAAGGCTTCGCCCCGGCGGAAGTCGATCCGATTGGCTACCACGCGATCACCAAGCTGGAACCGGTGGACGCCCCCGCCGCCGCGCCGAAAAAGGCCAGCGGGCCGAAGTATTCCGGTGTGTTCGGCGAATGGCTGTGCGACATGGCCGCCGCCGACTCGCGTCTGGTGGGCATTACCCCGGCGATGAAGGAAGGCTCCGACCTGGTGGCATTCAGCGAGCGTTTCCCGCTGCGCTACTTCGACGTGGCGATTGCCGAGCAACATGCGGTGACGTTCGCGGCCGGCATGGCCTGCGAAGGCGCCAAGCCGGTGGTGGCGATCTATTCCACCTTTCTGCAACGTGGTTATGACCAGCTTATTCACGATGTGGCGGTACAAAACCTCGACGTACTGTTCGCCATCGACCGCGCAGGCCTGGTGGGCGAAGACGGTCCGACCCACGCCGGCAGCTTTGACCTGTCGTACCTGCGCTGCATCCCCGGCATGCTGGTGATGACGCCGAGCGACGAAAACGAACTGCGCAAGATGCTCAGCACCGGCCACCTGTACAACGGCCCGGCCGCCGTGCGTTACCCGCGTGGGAACGGTCCGAATGCGGTGATTGAAAAAGATCTTGAGTCGATCGAAATCGGTAAAGGCATCGTGCGGCGCCAGGGCAACAAGGTCGCGTTCCTCGTGTTTGGCGTGCAATTGGCCGAAGCGCTGAAAGTCGCCGAAAAGATCGACGCGACCGTGATCGACATGCGTTTCGTCAAACCGCTGGATGAAGCCCTGGTGCGCGAGATCGCCGGTAGCCATGAGTTGCTGGTGACCGTTGAGGAGAACGCCATCATGGGCGGCGCCGGTGCGGCGGTCAGTGAATTCCTGGCGCGGGAGAACATCCTCAAGTCGGTGCTGCACCTGGGCTTGCCGGATGTGTACGTCGAACACGCCAAGCCGGCGCAGATGCTGGCGGAGTGTGGTTTGGACGAGGCAGGCATCGAGGCCGCGGTGCGCGTGCGCTTGGCGCTGCTCTCCCGGTAGAAATCGCATCAACATGTGGGAGGTGGCTTGCCCCTCCCACATTTGATTTTTGCCATCTTCAAACGCTACGGACAGCCCATGAAACGTCTGCACCTTGTCCTGTTGCTCCTGCCCGCACCTGAGTTGCTCGCCGACACCCGCGACCAGGCCCTCAAACTCCCCGATGTGGTCATCAGCACCAACCGCCAGGTCCAGGCACGCAACGACAGCAGCGCCGCCAATACCGTATTCACCCGCGACGACATCGACCACCTGCAACCCACCAGCCTCACCGACCTGCTCAGCCGCGTGCCCGGCGTACAAGTGGCGCGAACCGGTGGGCGTGGCAGTTTGCCGGGGATCTACCTGCGCGGCACCAAGTCCGCCCAGAGCCTGGTGCTGGTGGACGGCCAGCGCATTGCCAATACCACCTCCGGCGACAGCGGCCTGCAATACCTGAACGTCGACCAGATCGAGCGTGTGGAGGTGCTGCGCGGCTCGCGCTCGGTGATCTACGGCAGCGATGCCATCGGCGGGGTGATCCAGGTGTTTACCCGGCGCAATGCCGAGCAAGGTCTGCAACCGCGCCTGAAGCTGGGCATTGGCAGCAACCAGACCTGGGAGCGCAGCCTCGGTCTGTCGGGCGGTGATGAACACACGCGCTTCAACCTGGGGGCGAGCCTGGATGAGACCGCTGGCATCAATTCGACCCACCAATCCTTCCCCAGCGACGGCGACCATGATGCCTATCGCAATCAGTCGCTCAGCCTGAACCTCAGCCATTCATTCAGCGATGAGCTGGAGGTGGGTTTCAATCTGCTGGATAACTGGGGCAAGTCGGAGTACGACAACAGCTTCGGCCGCTACGACGTTGCCAGTGGGCAGACCTTGGGGCAAAAACCCTACACCGATTACGCCGTCAGCAGCGCCAGCGGGTATGTCGACGCAGCGCTCAATGAGCACTGGCAATCGCGCCTGGAGCTGGGCCACAGCGAGAACCGCGACACCAAGCGCGATACCCTCAGTGACGATTTCAGCGTGTTCAACACCTACCGCGACTCGCTGAACTGGCAGAACGACCTGACGCTCAACGACAGCAACAGCCTGATCCTGGGCGGCGACTGGTACGAAGACCGCTTCCACGGCTCCACCACGTTTAGCGAAGACAGCCGCTGGAACCGCGCAGCCTTTGTGCAGCACCGTTTCCACAGTGAATGGTTTTCCACAGAGCTGGGCCTGCGCCGCGACCAGAACCAGCAGTTCGGTGGGCAGAACAGTTGGAGCGGCACCCTGACGCTGCCGATCAACCCCGACAATGACTTGTTGCTGAGCTACAGCGAAGGCTTTCGCGCGCCTACCTTCAACGATCTGTATTACCCCGACACGAAATACAGCAACCCGAACCTGCAGCCCGAGACCTCAAAGAGCTACGAACTGCAATGGCGCAGCCAACTGACCGACAGCATGCGCCTGGAGGCTTCGCTGTACCGCACCGACTTGAGCGATGCGATTATCCTGGACAGCACCAGCAAGCCGCAAAACGTGGCGTCGGCGCGTATTGACGGGTTTGAAGCCGCCCTCAAACAGGATCTGTTTGGTTGGCAAGGCAACCTGGGCGTGTCCATCATCGACCCGCGCGACCGTGATACCGGCCACACGCTGGCCCGCCGTGCACGGCGCACGTTGAATTTGGATCTGGATCGGCAATTCGACACACTCGGCCTGGGTGCGAGTTGGCAGGCGATCAGCAGCAGCTATGACGATGAAGACAATGCGCAGCGCCTGGGCGGCTATGGATTGCTCGGCTTGCGCAGCAGTTGGGCGCTGAACCGGGAAGTGGCGCTGTCACTGAAGCTCGATAACGTGCTGGATAAATCCTATGCGCGGGCACGTTACAGCTACAACGATCCGGCGTTTCTGAACAATCAGGATTACCGTGAAGAGGGTCGGGTGTGGAGGGTTGGTGTGACCTGGACGCCTGAAATCTAATTGGCGCCTGGATTGGCCTCATCGGGGGCAAGCCCCCTCCCACATTTTGACTGCATTCACAGACAGCGGTCTCAGCGGCTCGGAGCAATCACCTGACATAACCGCGCCACCGCTTCCAGCATTTGCCCGCTAGGCCGCTCCAGGCCTTTGTCCGGCACCACGCGCACCCGCGCAGCCATCAATGGCCAGACTTTCCAGGCCTTCAGTTGAGCCTGATCCCCCACCAGGATCAGCTCAGGGTCACGCTGCAACACCGACTCGATACTGACCTGCGGCGCAGGCAGTTTCAGGTCATCGAATACATTGCGCGCTCCGCAGACGCTCAACGCGTCGCTGATGATCTGCCCGCCACCCACGGTATACAGCGGCTGGTCCCACACCTGATAAAACACCCGCACTGGCTCGGCCTGCTGATAACGCTGGCGCAGCCCGGCCAGGCGCTGGCGCAGTTGTGCAGCCAACTGCCGACCGGCCTCGGCGCGGCCCACTTGCTCGGCGATGGCCTGGACCTGGGTGGTGAGCTGTTCAAGGCTATGGGGTTCGGCGACATACACCGGGATATTCAGGCGTTGCAACTGTTCGCGCTGGGCTGGGCCGACACTGCCGGGCCACAGCAGGATCAGGTCGGGATTGAGGCTGAGCAGGCGCTCCATGTCCAACTGGCCGTAATGCCCCACCGACGGCACCTTCGCCAAGTCGGCCGGCCGTTCGCCGCCATCGAGCACGCCAGCCAGCAGATCGGCAGCACCCAGTTCAACCACGATTTCAGTCAGGGATGGCGCCAGGCTCACCACTCGCTCGACGGCCAGGGCCTGGACGCTCAACGCCAGCAGCACAAGCGCCAGCCAGCGGCGCATCATCCGAGTTGACGGGGAATGCGATAGAGGTAAAACAGCACCATCGTCGACAGCGCCAGCAAAAACAGCGGAACTGCTTCCAGCCCGACAAACACCGCCAGCGCGCCCACCCACGACGGGATCGCGGCCACCAGCAACGCCGTGCGCCGACGGGCCGCGAGGGTGATCCAGGCAGCCGGTTCTTCGGGAGTATCGAGGGCTTTTGACGTGGCGATCAGCGCGTGTTTATAGCCGTGAAAGTAGCGCAGGCTGAGGAACATCGAGGCCACGCCAGCGATGAACAATGGCATTGCCAGCACCGGCAGCAAGGCTACCTGACCAAACACCAGGTTGAGTACGAACAACGGAAGCAGCGCCAGGGCCAGGTACTGCCACCAGTTGAAGGACAGTCGCCGTTTTACCTGGCCACGGGTCACGCGCGGTCGACCTCGCCCTGGTGCTCGTTGCCCATCATATGGTCGAGCTTGCTGGCTTTGGTCGCCAGGTAGAGCTTGTTATGGGGGTTGTGCCCGGTGTGCAGCGGCACGCGCTCGGCGACGGTGATGCCCATCTCGGTCAAGGCTTTGACCTTGCGCGGGTTGTTGGTCATCAAGCGCAGGGATTTCACGCCCAGATGCTCCAGCATCGGCAGACAGATCGCGTAGTCACGCTGATCGGCAGCAAAGCCCAGGCGCTCATTGGCCTCAACGGTATCGGCGCCACCGTCTTGCAGCTCGTAGGCGCGGATCTTGTTCATCAGGCCAATGCCACGGCCTTCCTGGCGCAGATACAGCAGCACGCCACGCCCTTCACGGGCGATGGCGCGCATGGCAGCTTCCAATTGCGAGCCGCAGTCGCAGCGCTGGCTGAACAGCGCATCGCCGGTCAGGCATTCGGAATGCACACGACCCAGCACCGGCGCGCCATCCGCGATATCGCCGAGGCTGAGCAAAACGTGTTCGCGCCCGGTGGCTTCTTCGAGGAAGCCGTTCATGGTGAACGTGGCAAAAGGGGTAGGCAGCTTGGAAGCGGCGACGAAAACGACGGGCACCGTGTGCTCCTGATTTCAGATTTCACAGAGGCGGCATTGTAACAGCAGGTTCCTACAGACGCTTAAGCTGAATGATCGCTGATAAAGATCAATCGGTTTGATTGGTCTTCCTCGCGGTTCTATGCAGTCAGAACGGATACGGCAGTTTCCAGCGCTGGAAGATCGGCTTCAGCTCGCCGCTTTTGACAAGGACGGCCATGCGCTGGTCGAACACGGTACGTAATGCCCGACCACGCTCGGTGTCGGCAAAGCCTATGTAGAGCGGGAGGTCGATAAGGTGGGTGAGCCGGAACCGGGCACGATCGGGCGCCTGGTTGAGGACATATTGCGCCTCGGTGAGGGCGTCGATGTAGAAGTCGACCCGACCGTGCTGGAGCATCGGCAGAATCCCGTCACGGCGCTGGATCTGGTTGAAACGGCGCACATTGGGCAAGTACGCCTCGTACCGGTAGCCGCGAACCCAGGCCAGGCGGTATTCGCCCAGCGTCGCCACGCTCGGAATCGGCGAGGTTGTCAGCCCAAGGGCGTAGATAGGGTCGGAGTCAAAGTTCCAGTGCGGGTACAGCACGCCCTTGACCTCATCGCGGTAGGAACCCACCCAACCATCCACCTCACCGCGCTGGGCCAGGCCCACCGACCGGGTGTACGGCTCGATACGGGTTTGCAGCGTGATCCCACTCGGCTCAAACACCTGCCGCATCACATCCCAGGCCAGGCCGCTGCCGTCCGCGTTGGTGTAGTCGTCCCAGGCCTCACTGGCGAGCACGACCTTGCCTGGTATCACGGGCACATCCTGCGCCTGCGCCCAGGCTGGAATCACACACAGCAGTATCAGCAGCCAGCGGCGTACAACCATGGGTACGACCTCCTGCAAAACCTTGCTTGAGTAATGACGTTATAGAGGGTAGCGCAGTGCGCCGATTCAGGGCGTGTCGCGAAAGTGTTGATAACCCCGGATGGCCGGTGTGATGTCCTGCCCCTTTGCGTCAAGCAGCGTCACACCCTGCCCCGCCTGGACACGGCCGATGACGTGCACCGGCCAACCGTCGGCCAGCAACGGCGCCAGCTCGACGGGCGGCAAGGTAAACGCCAGCACGTAATCGTCGCCACCGCTCAAGGCAGCCACCCGCGCCTCATCATCACCAACAAATGCCAGCAAGGCGCTGGACAGCGGCAACTGCTGACGCTCGATCAACAGCCTGACAGCCGATGCCTTGGCGATATGCCCGCAATCGGCCAACAGCCCGTCGGAGATGTCCATCGCAGCCGTCGCTTTGCCGCGCAGCGCCAGCCCCAAGGCCAACTGCGGTTGCGGTGACCAGTAATGGGCCAGCAGTGGCTGCGCAACGGCCTCATCGGCGTTGCGCAGACCCAGTACCAGCGGCAAGGCGCCAGCGGCATTGCCCAACTCGCCGCCGACGCACAGCAGGTCGCCCGGTTGCGCACCGCTGCGCGTCAACGCCTGGCCTGCCGGTACACGCCCGAACACGGTCAGGGTCAGGCTGAGCGGACCGCGCGTGGTGTCGCCGCCCACCAGCCCCACGCCGCAGCTCAGTGCCATGGTGTTCAAGCCCTGGGCATAGCGTTGCAACCAGTCGGCATCGACGGTGGGTGTCGTGAGTGCAAGGGTAAATGCGAGGGGGTTGGCGCCCATGGCGGCCAGATCGCTCACCGCTACCGCCAACGAGCGCTGGCCGAGCAGAAACGGATCGCAGGGGTCGGCAAAGTGCACGCCGGCCACCAAGGTATCGGTGGAGATTGCCAATTGCTCCCCGGCAGGGAGCGCCAGCAGGGCGCAGTCGTCGCCAATCCCCAAGGCAATGCCGTCGCCGCCCTGCGCACAGGGCGCGGCGGCGAAGTACTTGCGGATCAGCTCAAACTCACCCATTCAGGACTCAAGCGCAGGTTAGCGCTTGTGTTCCTTCACTTCGGCTTCACGCAGGCGCGGGGCCAGCTTGTCGAGCACGCCGTTGACGAACTTGTGGCCGTCGGTCGAACCGTAGACTTTCGCCAGCTCGATACCTTCGTTGATCACCACACGGTACGGCACGTCGACACGCTTGAGCAGTTCCCAGGTGGACAGGCGCATTACGCACAGCTCAACCGGGTCGAGTTCTTCGATGGTCAGGTCCAGGCAAGGCGCCAGGGCTGTGTCGATCTCGGTCAGGTTGGCATGCACGCCGTGCAGGATGTCGTGGAAGTAGCTCTGGTCGGCAAACGTGAAGTCGTTATCGACGCGAAATTGCGCTTCGATCTCGTTCAGCGAAGTGCCGGCCATATGACGCTGGTACAGCGCCTGGGTCGCGAGCTGACGGGCTTTGCGACGTTTTTCGCTTTTGGATGGCTTGCCGGCATCCGCAGGGCGCGGGTCCTGAGGGTTGAACTGATCGCTCTCGTCAGAAATCACTTGGCCTCCAACTGCGACAGCAGGCTGACCATTTCGAGGGCGGACAGAGCAGCTTCAGCGCCTTTGTTGCCGGCCTTGGTGCCGGAACGCTCGATGGCTTGCTCGATGGAATCAACGGTCAGTACGCCGAAAGCGACTGGCACGCCGAACTCCATGGACACCTGGGCCAGGCCCTTGGTGCATTCGCCGGCCACGTATTCGAAGTGCGGAGTACCGCCACGAATCACAGCGCCCAGGGCGATGATGGCTGCGTATTCACCCTGTTGAGCAACTTTTTGCGCAACCAGTGGAATTTCGAAGGCGCCAGGGGCACGGATAATCGTGATGTCGCTTTCGCTCACACCGTGGCGAACCAGGGCATCCACGGCACCGCTTACCAGGCTTTCAACCACAAAGCTGTTGAAGCGGCCAACCACCAGGGCATAGCGGCCTTTGGGGGCGATGAAGGTACCTTCGATGGTCTTCAGGGTCATTCGACAAATCTCTTAAAGAGCCGGGACGCGAAAAGTGCGTCCCTCAGTGATGATTTAACCGCGAACAAGGGGCAGAAAACGCCGGCCTTTATTCGGAGGGCACGTATTCTACAACTTCCAGATCGAATCCGGATATCGCATTAAATTTCATCGGTGCACTCATCAGGCGCATTTTGCGCACACCGAGGTCCCGCAGAATCTGCGAACCGGCCCCGACGATGCTGTAGGTGGTCGGTGTTTTGGCCTGGGTCTGCTCGGCGGTTTCGCGGATATGGGCGAGCAATACATCGCCGTCTACCGGGTTACCCAGCAGCAACACCACACCGCTGCCCGCCTCGGACACCGCAGCCATGGCGGCGCGCAGGCTCCAACGGCCCGGCTGCTTGACCATCAACAGGTCGCGCAGTGGGTCCATGTTGTGCACGCGCACCAGGGTCGGTTCGTCACCGCTGATGGCGCCCAGGGTCAGGGCCATGTGCACGTCGCCTTCCACCGAGTCACGGTAGGTCACCAGGTTGAATTGGCCCAGTTCGCTGTCCAGCGGCTGCTCGGCAATCCGCTGAACGGTACGTTCGTGGATCATCCGGTAGTGGATCAGGTCGGCAATGGTGCCGATCTTGATGTTGTGCTCGGCGGCAAAGGCTTCGAGTTCGGCGCGACGGGCCATGGTGCCGTCGTCGTTCATCACTTCGCAGATCACGCCGCTGGGCTCGAAACCGGCCATGCGCGCCAGGTCGCAGGCCGCTTCGGTATGGCCGGCACGGGCCAGGGTGCCGCCCGGTTGGGCCATCAGCGGGAAGATATGGCCAGGGCTGACAATGTCTTCGGCCTTGGCGTCTTTCGCGGCAGCCGCTTGCACGGTGCGGGCGCGGTCGGCGGCGGAGATGCCGGTGGTGACGCCGGTGGTCGCTTCAATCGACACCGTGAACTTTGTACCAAACCCCGAGCCATTGCGCGGCGCCATCAACGGCAGCTTGAGCAGCTCGCAGCGCTCGCGGCTCATGGGCATGCAGATCAGCCCACGGGCGTGCTTGGCCATGAAGTTGATGTGCTCGGGCTTGCAGGCCTCGGCGGCCATGATGATGTCGCCTTCGTTCTCGCGATCTTCGTCATCCATCAGGATGACCATCTTGCCTTGGCGGATGTCTTCAACCAGTTCTTCGATGTTATTGAGCGCCACGCGGCACCCCCTTGGTCAGGATTTCAGGTAGCCGTTAGCGGCCAAAAAACTTTCAGTGATGTTACCTGCAGCAGGCTCTGCGGCCTTGTCGCCCAACAACAGGCGCTCCAGGTAACGGGCAAGCAAGTCGACTTCCAGGTTCACCCGGCGACCAGGCTGGTAGGACGCCATGATGGTTTCGCTCAGGGTGTGGGGAATGATGGTCAGCTCGAATTCGGCGCCATTCACGGCGTTCACGGTCAGGCTGGTGCCGTCGACGGTGATCGAGCCTTTGTGGGCAATGTACTTGGCCAGCTCTTTCGGCGCGCGAATGCGGAATTCCACGGCGCGGGCGTTTTCGCTGCGGGCAACCACTTCGCCGACACCGTCGACGTGGCCGCTGACCAGGTGACCACCGAGGCGGGTGGTGGGCGTCAGGGCTTTTTCCAGGTTGACCGGGCTGCCGGCCTTGAGGTCATTCATCGCGGTGCAGTCCAGGGTCTCCCGGCTGACGTCGGCGGCAAAGCCATTGCCAGGCAGCTCGATGACGGTCAGGCACACGCCGCTGACGGCGATGCTGTCGCCCAGCTTGACGTCGCCGAGGTCGAGCTTGCCGGTTTCAACCAGCAGGCGTACGTCGCCGCCTTTGGGGGTCATTGCACGGATGCTGCCGATGGATTCGATAATGCCGGTGAACATTTCGTTCTCCTGAAAACGAGGGGCTGACGCGCAAGCGCAGGCCGGGAATTATACGCTCGCTGCTGGCACAGGGATGGCAGTGACCCGCCAGTCGTCGCCTACAGCGCGCATTTCAGTGATCTTGAGTTGGGGGGCGTCGGCCAGCTTCTCAAGCGGCCAGTCCAGCAACGGCCGAGCGGCGGAGCCGAGGAACTTGCCGGCGACGAAAATCACGTATTCGTCCACCAGCCCCTGCTGGGCAAACGCCCCTGCCAGGCTTGGGCCGGCTTCCACCAGCACCTCGTTGACGCCACGCGCCGCCAGGGCCACCAGCGCCGAACGCAGGTCGACCTGGCCTTCCACACCCGGCACCACCAGGCACTCAGGGCCACGGGGGAACTGGTTCTCCGGGGTGACACAGGTGATGACCAATGCCGGACCCGCCTTGAAGAACGGCGCGTTGAGCGGCACCCGCAGGCGACCGTCGATCAACACACGCAGCGGCGGGCGCGACATGGCCAGGGCGGTGGTTGCTTCATCCAGGCCCAGCTCGGCGGCGCGCACGGTCAGCCGCGCGCCGTCGGCCAACACCGTGTCGGCGCCGGTCAGCACCACGCTGGCCTCGGCGCGCAGGCGCTGCACGGCGGCGCGGGCGGCTGGGCCGGTGATCCATTGGCTTTCGCCGCTGGCCATCGCCGTGCGGCCGTCCAGGCTCATCGCCAGCTTGACCCGCACAAACGGCAGGCCGTGTTCCATGCGCTTGAGAAAACCCGGGTTCAGCGCCCGCGCCTCACTTTCCAATACGCCGCTGCGAATCTCGATCCCGGCCTGGGCCAGGCGCTGCATACCACGCCCCGCCACTTCCGGGTTGGGGTCCTGCATGCCGGCCACGACGCGTGCAACGCCAGCACTCACCAGCGCATCGGCGCACGGCGGTGTACGACCGTGATGACTGCACGGTTCGAGGGTCACGTACACGGTGGCGCCACGGGCCTTGTCCCCGGCGGCGCGCAGGGCATTGGGTTCGGCATGGGGTTCGCCGGTGCGCTCATGCCAGCCTTCGCCGACAATCTGGCCATCTCGCACGATCACGCAGCCCACCCGAGGGTTGGGGTGAGTGGTGTAGCGGCCCTTGCGCGCCAGTTCGAGGGCGCGGGCCATGTAATGGGCGTCGAGGACAGCTTGTTCAGCGATAGGTGGGATCATGGTTTGACCGGCTCACGGGCCAGGCGGTCGATCTCTTCACGGAACTCATTGAGGTCCTGGAAGCGTCGATACACCGAAGCGAAACGGATATAGGCGACTTCGTCGAGCTTTTGCAGCTCGCCCATCACCAACTCGCCCACCACCAGGCTCTTGACCTCGCGCTCGCCGGTCGCCCGCAGCTTGTGCTTGATGTGCACCAGCGCCGCTTCCAGCCGCTCGACACTCACCGGGCGTTTTTCCAGGGCGCGCTGCATACCGGCGCGCAGTTTTTCTTCGTCGAAGGGCTGGCGGCTGCCGTCGGATTTGATCAGACGTGGCAATACCAGTTCGGCGGTTTCGAAGGTGGTGAAACGTTCACCGCAGCCAGAGGCCAGGCATTCGCGCCGGCGACGTACTTGATCGCCCTCGGCGACCAGACGCGAGTCAATGACCTTGGTGTCGTTGGCACCGCAGAAGGGACAGTGCATGGTGGCAGGCAACAAAAAAAGGGAGGGCCATGGTAGCGCATCCCTGTGGCAAGACAAGCCATAGCCTTTACGGTATATAGGCGGGCTATTATGTTTCTTACATTTCAAGTCACGGATTTTGTCCTTTCTGGAGCCGTACATGCAGTTACGACCACTTGTTTTGCTCACCCTGTTCAGTGTCCTGGTCGCCTGCAGCAGCGAAGCCCCCAAACCTTCCACGCCTCAACCGGTGCCTGCGCAAGAGAAAAAAGTCCCGGGCATTGAAGACCTAGGCCCCCTGCCCGCCTACCAGCGTGAAATCAACGGCAGCCTGACCAACGTGCCCGCCGGGGCCGAAGTCGAGATGGCCCTGCTGGTGATCGACGACCGCTCACGCCCGCAACAACTGCTCGCCAGCAGCGTGCTGACCGGCAATGGCAAGCCATTGGCCTTCCGCCTGCGCTTCAACCCCGAGGCCTTCCCGACCGGGGCGCGGGTTGAACTGCGCGGCCGCGCCAGTCAATCCGGCCAGTTGATCCTGCACCTGCCCGCCGTGCGCATCACCCAGGCAATCACCCAGACCACCGGCCCCCTGGAACTCGTCAAGGCACCATGACGCCGCCGTTGGACTTGCAGCGCGCCCTGAGCGAACTGATCGGCGACGCGCAACTGGTGCCCTGCCCGCTGCCGGGTACCGAGCTGTCGTTGTGGTTGCTGGATGCGGACAACATGGACCGCGCCTTCAGCCCCGAAGAAACCCGGCGCATCCTGCATGAGCCGCCCTACTGGAGTTTTTGCTGGGCCAGCGGCCTGGCATTGGCGCGGTATTTGGCGGCGAACCCCGAGTGGGTCGCCGGCAAGCGCGTGCTGGACTTCGGTGCCGGTTCCGGCGTGGCCGCGATTGCAGCGGTCAAAGCCGGCGCGTTGGAAGTGGTGGCCTGCGATCTGGACCCGCTGGCCTTGGCGGCTTGCCGCGCCAATGCCGAGCTCAATCACGTGGAACTGACCTACTCGGCCGACTTCTTCACCGAAGCCGACCGCTTCGACCTGATCCTGGTAGCCGACGTGCTCTACGACCGCGCCAACCTGCCGCTGTTGGATCACTTCCTCAGCCGTGGCCGCGAAGCACTGGTCGCGGATTCACGGGTGCGCGACTTCCAGCACCCGGCTTACCAGCGCCTGGAAATCCTCGACGCGCTGACCCTGCCAGACCTGGCCGAGCCTTGGGAGTTTCGCAAGGTGAGCCTGTACCATTCGCGGCGCTAAGGTTGCGCGTTACAAATTTTCGGCAATAGGTTGGCTGAGACAGTGAACGACAGGGCATGGAAAATGCCCTCCTTTCGCACGCGGCCTGGGCAATCGACCTGCATGTTTTTTCAAACAACCTCGCTTATCTACGGCAACACAAAGGTCTTGCGTAAAGTCAGGCAGCTACCTAACCTTTGCGGCAATACACCCGCCATGCCTCTGGTTGCGTCAGTAGCCAAGCACAAATTGTGCGGGTTTTTTATGCCCGGTACTTTTTTGGCATGAGGACGTTCAGCAAGCCTGCCATCGACGTGCCTGCGCAATTGGAGCTCCTCAAGCTTCGCGGATTGAATATTCATAATGGGGCTCGCGCCGAGGCTTTCCTGCGGTTTGTCAGTTTTTTCCGACTAAGCCCTTACATGCGGCCCTTCCAAAAGCCGGAAGATGTCGAGCACAGATTCCGTGACGGCAGCCAATTCAGCCAATTAACTCGCCTTTACAACTTCGATCAACGACTTCGTTTATTAACTATGGACGCCATAGAAAGAGTCGAGGTGGCATCGCGTGCAGTCATCAGTAACCACATGGGCCCCGTTTATGGCAGCCACTGGTACATCAACCCGCAGATCTTTCATCACGCATACGATCATCAACGCCTGCTCACGACGTTGTCCCTGAAGCAGTCGACCGCGACACGCGATTACCAGCGAGAATGCGAGCGCATCGATAGATCCCAGGCAGACAGTGCGAGAAAAGACCTGCTCAAACACCAAAGGGCAAGAGAAAGCTACAGCCGTCACTACCCGTTGACCTATGACCAGCCTTCATTGATGCCCGGCTGGGCCATGCTTGAGGAACTGACGCTGGGTGATTTGTCCCACCTGTACAAAGGTTTGGCAAAGGACGTGGACAAAAAAGCCATTGCCAGGCGCCTGCAACTCCCATCCCCCCTGATGCAATCCTGGCTGCACACGTTGACCACCATTCGAAATGTATGCGCCCATCATTCACGGATGTGGAACCGAGAATTGGGTATTCGTCCCGAGCTCCCGAAGAAAGCTAATTTCTTGTGGCCGGAACATCTTCTCCAACAAGGGCCTCATAGCCGAATTTTCGCCGTACTTTGTATTCTTAACCACCTGATGCATCAAGTAAGCCCACACACCCATTGGGATCAGCGCCTGTACCAACTTATCGACGAGTTTCCTGATGTCAGCTTGAAAGCCATGGGCTTTCCTCAGGACTGGTATCAAGACCCTTTTTGGCACGCCTCTCCCGGCTGAGAGCCATGCAGCTTCCGGTAGCCTGCGCCAGCCCTTATAGTTGCTCCATTCCCGCTTTATTCGAGACGCCCCATGAGTGAGCCCACGCCGTACATCTTCGACGTCACCACCGCCAACTTCGACCAGGCCGTGATCCAGAACTCCTTCGAAAAACCCGTCCTGGTGGATTTCTGGGCCGAGTGGTGCGCGCCGTGCAAGGCGTTGATGCCGATGCTGGCGCAGATTGCCGAGAGTTATCAGGGCGAGTTGTTGTTGGCCAAGGTCGATTGCGAAGCCGAGCAGGACATCGTTGCGCGCTTTGGCATTCAAAGCCTGCCGACGGTGGTGCTGTTCAAGGATGGCCAGCCGGTGGATGGTTTTGCTGGCGCGCAGCCGGAGTCGGCGGTGCGTGCACTGTTGGAGCCGCATGTGCAGATGCCTGCGCCAAAAGCGGCTGATCCGTTGGTGCAGGCCCAAACGTTGTTTGCCGAAGGTCGCATCAGCGAAGCCGAAGCCGTACTCGTCGCACTGCTGGGCGAGGACAACACCAACGCTGCCGCATTGATCCTGTACGCGCGCTGCCTGGCCGAACGTGGTGAGCTGGGTGAAGCGCAAACCGTGCTCGACGCCGTTAAAAGCGACGACCACAAAGCCGCGCTCGCCGGGGCCAAGGCGCAAATCACCTTCTTGCGCCAAGCCGCCGACCTGCCGGACGCCGCCGACTTGAAAAGCCGTCTGGCGCAAAACCCGCAGGACGATGAAGCCGCCTATCAGTTGAGCATCCAACAACTGGCGCGCCAGCAGTACGACGCCGCGCTGGAAGGCCTGCTCAAATTGTTTATCCGCAACCGCAGCTACAGCGAATGCCTGCCGCACAAGACCTTGCTGCAAGTGTTCGAACTGCTGGGCAATGACCATCCACTGGTCACCGCGTACCGCCGCAAGTTGTTTGCCGCGCTGTACTAATCGCCGATCCAACTGTACAGCGGCGTATCCCCGCCGCTGCTCACCTTGACCTTGGCGCTGTGGCGCAGGCGCACCAACAGGCGCTTGCCCGCCGAGGCATCACCAGCCAGGGCTTCCAGTTGGTCGAGCAGTTCCAGGCCAGTGAGTTGCCCGGCGCTGCGCAACAGGTCCAGGGCGTTCTGCCACAGATCCTCATTTTGTTTAGCTGGCGCCGCCGTCGGCGCAGTCGGGGTGGGTGCGGCCTGCAACTGCGCGCCCAGCCGTGCCCAGTCGCCGTCGTCCAGTTCCAGGGTCAAGTCCACCGGCAGGTCGCCGACGGTTCCACGAATTCGCAACATCGTCCTTACTCCTGCAGTTTTTCTGACGGGCATGCTCCCATGCGGCTTGCGCAACGCCAAGCAGACGGTCAAACTCTCGGCTCTATTGTTATAAGATCACATAACATAACTTTCATGTTCTGGAGCCTTCTCATGCGCCGCCTGCTGCTCGCTTTGCCGTTCGCCCTGCTGCCACTCGCCATTGCTCACGCAGCCGACGAGCATGATCACGACCACGAACACGGCAGCCTTGGCGCCCACGAGCACGGCGTCGGCCGCCTCAATGCCGTACTCGACGGCCAGGCCCTGGAGCTTGAGCTGGACAGCCCGGCCATGAACCTGGTCGGTTTCGAGCACGTCGCCACTACTGCGGCCGACAAGGCCAAGGTTGCCGCCGCGCGCAAACAGCTGGAAAACCCGGTGGCCCTGTTCAGCCTGCCCAAGGCCGCCGGTTGCGTGGTCAGCAGCCAGGAACTCAACAGCCCGTTGTTCGGCGACAAGCCGGAAGCCGACCACGACGACGATGATGACCACGACCACGACGCCAAGGACGGCGCCCACGAGCATCATCACGACCACAGCGAAATCCACGCCCATTACCAATTCACCTGCGCCACGCCGACTGCCTTGAGCAATCTGGACCTGACGCAGGTCTTCAAGACCTTCCCCGCCACCCAGAAAATTCAGGTACAACTGATCGGCCCGAGCGGCCAGCAAGGTGTTGACGCCACGGCCACAGCAGCCACCCTGAAGTTCTGAGTTCACATGACCCAAGCACTGATCGAACTGTCTGACCTGGGCTTCAACTGGCCCGGTCACCCACAGTTGCTGGATATTCCCGCGTTCCGCCTGGACGCGGGGGAAACCCTGTTTCTCAAGGGCCCGAGCGGCAGTGGCAAGACTACGCTGCTGGGCCTGTTGGGCGGCGTGCAGACGCCCAGCCGAGGCAGCATTCGCCTGCTGGGCCAGGAGCTGACCGAACTCTCGGCCGGCGCCCGTGATCGTTTCCGCGTCGACCATACCGGCTACGTCTTCCAGCAATTCAACCTGCTGCCGTTCCTGTCGGTGCGCGAAAACGTCGAGTTGCCTTGCCACTTTTCCAAACTGCGTGCGCAGCGTGCAAAGCAGCGCCACGGCAGTGTCGACCAGGCCGCTGCCACGTTGCTCGCGCATTTGGGCTTGAAGGATAAAGACCTGCTGGAGCGCCGCGCCGACTCGCTGTCCATCGGCCAGCAGCAACGGGTGGCCGCCGCCCGTGCGCTGATCGGCCAACCGGAACTGGTGATCGCCGACGAACCCACCTCGGCCCTGGACTACGACGCCCGCGAAGCTTTCCTTCAGCTGTTGTTCGCTGAATGCCGCGACGCTGGCGCCAGCCTGTTGTTTGTCAGCCACGACCAGAGCCTGGCGCCGTTGTTCGACCGCAACCTGTCGCTGGCCGAACTCAATCGCGCCGCCACGCCCGCAGAGGTTTGAGATGTATTTGTTTCGTCTGGCCATGGCCAGCCTGGCTAACCGCCGCTTTACCGCGATCCTCACCGCGTTCGCCATCGCGCTTTCAGTCTGCTTGTTGCTCGCGGTGGAACGGGTGCGCGTTGAGGCACGCAACAGTTTCGCCAGCACCATCAGCGGCACCGACCTGATCGTCGGCGCGCGTTCCGGCTCGGTCAACCTGCTGCTGTATTCGGTGTTTCGCATCGGCAACGCGACCAACAATATCCGCTGGGACAGCTACGAGCACTTCGCCGCCAACCCCCAGGTGAAATGGGCGATCCCGATTTCCCTCGGCGACTCCCATCGCGGCTACCGGGTGATGGGCACCAACGAATCCTACTTCGAGCACTATCAGTACGGCCGCAAGCAAAACCTCGAACTCGCCAGTGGCCGTGCCTTTGCCACCGACCCGTTCGAAGTGGTGCTCGGCGCCGAGGTGGCCGATGCCCTGCATTACAAGCTCGGCGACAAGCTGGTACTGGCCCATGGCGTGGCGGTGGTCAGCCTGGTGAAACACGATGACAAACCGTTCACCGTGGTCGGTATTCTCAAACGAACCGGCACGCCGGTGGACCGCACGTTGCACATCAGCCTGGGCGGCATGGAAGCGATCCATATCGACTGGCACAACGGCGTGCCGGCCCAGGGTAAAGGCCGTATCAGCGCCGACCAGGCGCGCAACATGGACCTGACTCCGCAGGCCATCACCGCCTTTATGCTTGGGCTGAACAACAAGATTTCCACCTTCGCTCTGCAACGGGAGATCAATGAATTCCGTGGCGAGCCGATGCTCGCGATCTTGCCGGGCGTGGCGTTGCAAGAACTGTGGAGCATGATGGGCACCGCCGAAAAAGCGCTGTTCGTGATCTCGCTGTTCGTGGTGCTGACCGGCTTGATCGGCATGCTCACGGCGATCCTCACCAGCCTTAACGAACGCCGCCGCGAAATGGCGATCCTGCGCTCGGTGGGTGCACGGCCGTGGCATATCGCGACGTTGCTGATCTTCGAAGCCTTCGCCCTGGCCCTGTCCGGCGTGATCGCAGGCGTGGGCCTGCTATATGTGTGCATCGCCGCGTCGCGCGGGTATTTGCAGGCCAATTACGGGCTGGACCTGCCGATGTCATGGCCAAGCGAATATGAATGGACCCTGCTCGCCGGTATCCTTGCCGCTGCGCTGTTGATGGGTAGCGTGCCGGCCTGGCGCGCCTACCGACAATCCTTGGCCGATGGCCTGTCCATACGTTTATGAGGAAGGCTTCGATGCGTCGTGCCCTGTTCGCACTGTTGTTGCTGGTGGTCGTTCCGGCCTGGGCGGATGAGCAGCCCAAGGATTTGTCCTGGCAAGAAATGATTCCGCCGGACGCGCCGCCGGAAGTCCCCAATATGAAACCGCTGCATGACCTGTCGAACATGGCCGACGCCCTGGCCGTCGAAGCCGCGCCCGCGGCCAAGCAGGACTTGCCCAATGCGCCGGTGGTGCAGAGCCTCAATGGCCAGCACATCCGCCTGCCGGGCTATATCGTGCCGTTGGAAGTCAGTGAGGAAGGCCGCACCACCGAGTTTTTGCTGGTGCCGTATTTCGGCGCGTGCATCCACGTACCGCCGCCGCCGTCGAACCAGATCGTGCATGTGAAAAGCGAAGTCGGCGTAAAACTCGATGAGTTGTACCAGCCGTACTGGATTGAAGGCGCGATGCAGGTCAAGCCGTCTACCAGCGAACTGGCCGACGCCGGTTACCAGATGGAGGCCGAGAAGATTTACATGTACGAGCTGCAGGAATAACCCTGATCGCCCTTTCATTGAGCTGAGTCAACAGACCAGACGGAACGATCTTTACCATTGGACGTACAACTTTTAAACGTCCTTTGGAGCTCCCATGAACAAGTCTCTGCTCGGCGCGTCCCTCTTCGCGCTCGCCCTCGTCGCCCCCCTTGCCCACGCTCACGAAGCGGGCGACATTCTGGTTCGCGCCGGTGCTATCACCGTGAACCCGAAGGCCGACAGCAGCACCGTCAAGGTTGACCAGGGCCCGCTGGCCGGCGCCAACCTGGGCGGCAAGGCGACCATGAGCAGCGACACCCAGCTGGGCCTCAACTTCGCCTACATGCTGACCAATCACGTAGGTATCGAACTGCTGGCCGCCACGCCGTTCGAGCACGACGTGAAGATCAAGGGCACCGCCCTCGGCGCCGCCAATGGCAAGCTCGGCACCCTGAAACACCTGCCGCCGACCCTCAGCGTCGTGTACTACCCGCTGGACAACAAGTCCGCCTTCCAGCCGTACGTCGGCGCCGGTATCAACTACACCTGGATCTACGATGAACACGTAGGCAGCCGTGCCCAAGGGGCTGGCTTCAGCAACTTCAAGGCTGAGAACTCGTGGGGTTGGGCTGCGCAGATCGGCGCGGACTACATGATCAACGACAAATGGATGATCAACGCCCAGGCGCGCTACATCGACATCAGCACCAAGGCGACCGTGGAAAACAACGCCGTGGCGCCGGGCACACGTGCCAAGGTCAATGTGGACGTCGACCCGATGGTTTACATGGTGGGTATCGGTTACAAGTTCTAAGCAACATCACATAACACATTTGGGAGGGGGCTGGCCCCCGATAGCGGTGGATCAGCCAACGAATCTGTTGACTGGCACTCTGCTATCGGGGGCAAGCCCCCTCCCACATTTGGGTTTTGTGTTGGATTCAGCTGTGGCGGTAGAACCGGTCTAGCAACGCCGGCAACCCCGCTCGCCACGCCCGTGGCTTGATGCCAAAGGTATGCAGGATTTTCTTGCAGGCCAGCACCGCGTGTTGCGGCTCATCCGCCGCGTCCGGCCGGGCCGCGTGGGCCTGGGCGGTGGGTGATTCAATCGCCAACGGGTGGAAATTGCGTGCTTCGGTCAGAATCGCCTGGCCCAGCGCCAGCGGCGTGGTGGCCTCCTGGCCGGCGTAGTGGTAAGTACCCCACAGCGGCGCCGCGCAATCGAGTTGCTTGAGCACTGAAATGATCACCCGCGCCGCATCATCCACCGGCGTCGGGTTACCGCGTCGGTCATCCGCCATCAGCAACTCGTCGGTGTTCTCGGCCCGGGCCAGGAAGCGCCCGAGAGTGCCATCAACGCTGTCATCCAGCAGCCAGCCAAAGCGCAGCAACACATGCTGCGGGCACGTGGCGCGCACACTCTGTTCGATACGCCACAACGCCTGGCCGCGCAGGCCCAGGGGCACCGGCTCGTCCTTTTCGCTGTAGGCGGTGGCACGGGAGCCATCGAATACGCGGTAGCTGGACGGTTGGAGCAAGGTGATGTTGTGGTGTTGGCACAGTTCGGCCAGGCGTTCGATGGCGAACTCCTGGGAAGCCAAACGGGTTTCGCTGACGGCTTCGGCCTGGAACCAGTCGAAGTAGTAGGCGAGATTGATCAAGGCATCGGGACGGGTGTCGTCGAGCAATTGGGTGAGGCTCGCGGCATCCCAGCCGTCTTGGGGCGGTTTGGGTGCGAGGAAACCGATGTCTTCCTCTGCACCGAGGCGAATCAGCGCCTGCCCGAGGGCATTCCCGCCGCCCAGTAACATAAGGCGCATTCGCATAGATTGAGCAGGCCCGGTCTGTTTGGAACGTTGGCTATGGTCGGCAGGCCCATGGGCCTTGCCGCTGGCAGTTGCCAGAATCGTTGCATTTTGCGGGTTTGTAGCGCAACCGTCACGGATTAAGTGTCTTGACATCGGGCTCTGCCGGCGCGTGCTCCAGCGCCGTACGCTGAGGCATCATGACCTGCTGTGGATAAGTCTGCGCGAAGTGCACCTCGGGGCAGTTATCCACAAGCTTTTTCAGACTCTGATTAAAGGCACGACTGACAGCATATTGCCCACCCGACACTGTGCGGAACTGCGCCGTGAGCACCACCCCATTGAGGTCCATCCTGTCGACACCAAACACCTCCAGCGGCCCTTGCAGGTTGTATTTGAGGAACACATCGTCGCGGATCGCCTGACCAGCTTCACGAATCAACTCCACGGCCTTGTCCACATCGGTGTCGTAGGTGAACTGCACCGAGAAGAACGCATAGGCAAATTGCCGCGACTGATTGGTGACAGCCTTGATCTGCCCGAACGGCACCGAATGCACAAAACCCTTGCCGTCGCGCAGGCGCAGGGTGCGGATGGTCAAGCCCTCAACGGTGCCGGCATGGCCGGAGTCAAGCACCACCCAGTCGCCGATGGACAGCGTGTCCTCAATGATGATGAACAACCCGGTGATCACATCCTGCACCAGTTGCTGTGAGCCGAAACCAATGGCCAGGCCGACCACACCGGCACCCGCCAGCAGCGGTGCGACATTGATGCCCAGGTTGGCCATGGTGGTGATCGCGCAGATGACCACCAGAATGATCTTCACCGCATTACGCACCAGCGGCAGGATGGTTTTCACCCGCGTGCTCGGCTGGCGGTTGGAGCGCTTGTTCACTGGCGGTTTCAGCGCTTCCTGGATCGCCGTGTCGAGCACCACCCAGAACAGCCACGTCATCAGCAGGATCAGGCCGATGCTGCTCAAAGAGTCGCTGATCGCCCGTCCTATCGAGTTGCGCTGGGCAAACTCGAACAACGACACACCCCAGATCCGCCCGAGGATTTCGATAAAGGCGATGGCCATGACGATGCGCAGGATCGCGTGCAACAGACTGAGGAAACGTTCCTTGTAGGCGCTGCTGCGCTGGATCGCCACCTGGCTGCGAGACTTGAACAGGTGCTGCAGCACGGTACTCAGGAACACGGTGCCAATCAGCAGAATCGTGGTGAACAGCGCGCAACGCAGGGCTTTCTGGTTATCGTCACCGGCACCGATCAAGTTGATGGCCGAGACCAGCACCATCAACAGAATCGGCCAGTACCACAAGCCGGAAAACACCCGCAACGATTGCTGCAACGCCGGGTGTTTAAGGCGCTGAGCCAGAGGTCGATTGCGGATCAGGTGGGCGACCGGCCGACGCAGGCGCACCACCAGCACGCCGAAGATCACTGCCGCGAACAGGCCGGTAAACACCGCGATGCTGCTGGTGATATTACCGCCCAGTTGACGGGCGATTTGTGGGCTGGTCAGGGCATCGCTGAGGGCGGCGAGGAAGCCGATCAAGAACAGCGGCTTGGGGCAATAATCGCGAATAATCTGCACTGCCGGGCGCTTGTGACCGACGTTGAACATGACAATGACGCACAACAGCATCGACGTGGAAAAAATGCCGCTGCTGGTGGCATAGGCAAAACACAGCGCCAGCGCACGCCCCACTGAAGTGGGTAGAAAGTGACTGACATAAAGGGTCAGCGGCAAGCAGATCAGCGCCGGGATCGTGTAGGGCACCACATACCCGAGCACCGCGTGCAGGCGCTTACGCTGTGCGACAAATGACCGTCGCCCCAGGCGCTGCACGATAAACCGCCCCAACAGCGTCAGTACGGTAAACGCGCCGACCCACACCCCGGACAGCAGCAGGAAATTTCCGGCCACGGTCCACGGCGAACGTTCTGACGTTTGGTTAACCAACCGCCCTACTTCATCCGCCGCCCTGTCCGCACGCAGGCGCCAGGCGTCGATCAGGTTTTGGTTGAGGTCGAGCTTGTCCTGCACGTCGTCGATGCTGGAGCTGATCGCACCCAGCAGACCGCCTTCTACCAGCAACTCCGGCTTGGCCGGCGCCTCGGGTTCAGGCGCCGCCGCCGCGGCGTGCAGTGCGCCACTGCCGCAACACAGCAGCGCACCCAGCAGTAAAGCAGTCTTGAGATTGAGCAAAACACCGGGCTCCTTACAGAAGGGTCTGTAAGGAACTGACGGGTTTCAACGAGGATGGTTCACTTCAGGTCGACATTCAGGCTCGGCGCGCCAAACGCTACCAACTGCGCGTTGGAACCGGCGAAATAGCCTTTCCAGAAGCCTTCCAACGCTTGGATAGTCTTGCCGGAACGATACGCCTGCTTGACGTCCTTGGTCACCAGCGCCGCTCCGGCCACATAGACGCGCGCGCCCTGCAGGTCGGCAAACAGACCCTTGTCGGCCACACGCTTGAGCTCGGCGTCGGGTTGCAGGTCACGAATCCGGTTGTTGGCGTAGAAGCTGCCGAAATCGCTGTTTTCCAGCATGTCGGAAATCAACAACACCACACGTTCCTGGGCCGGTTGCTGGCCCAGGTCGTTGCCGATATCACGCAACGACTGGAAGATTTCACTGCGTGCAATGTCTTCGGACGCTTCACGCAGCGTGGTCACAAACACCTTGCCAAAGGTCTTGTTGAAAAAGCTGCGCTGCTCGGCAAGGCAGGTGTCGAAGGTGCGCAGCGATTGCATACCGACCCGCTCGCGGACCTTTTCGTCGATGCCCTGGTTGAGTTCACCGGCAAAGCGCAACTGCATGAACTGCCCCGGCAGAAACGCCGAGAAGCTGTACAGCCGGACCTTGTCGCCCGGTTGTACAAAGCGCTGAATCTGGGCCCAGGTGGACTTCTGAATGACCTCGGGCATCGGGATCGTTTGATCGATGATCACTGTCAACTCGCGCCCCGCGGCCACGGGCCGAAACTCGGCGACCTTGGCGTAGGGGTAGCAATCCGGAATGTCATTGCGCTCGCCGGCCATCGCCATCAAGGGCGCCAGCAACAGGGCACAGAAAAAGCGCGGGATCATCATTCAGGCACCTGTGGCGTCAAAGTCTTTAAGCAATTGCTGTTCGGCACGCAGCGCCAGCACATCTTCCAGTGCATGGCCTTTGACACGGCTGATCGTTGCCAATTGTTCCTCGCTGTAGGCCGTCAGGTCCTTGCCGCGCAGGGCATCGAGACCCTCCGAGGCAGCAACTGGCGTCTGCACGGGGGCTGCTACAGGAGCTGGAACTGGAGCCGCGACTTCCGCTACCACCGGTGCAGCAGGTGCAACCGGAACACTGACGGGTTTGGCCACCGGTTGCGGATTGCCCGGCAACGCCTGTTTGCGCGCTACGAAGGTCTCGAAGCTGCGATTGTGCGCCGTGGTCAACGCGGCCTGCTGCTGGGCGTTGGTGGTGGTGCGCCCGGCGAGCTTGAGCTGCAACTTGCTCAGTTTGTGATCGGCATGGGAGGCAATTTCCACGCGCTGGCTCTGCATCCAGTTTTCCAGGGCTTCGCCGCTGGAAAATTTGTGGGTGTGCTCCCAGGCCGTCTTGGACTCAACCCCGGCAAACCCGAAGATCGACGCCAGCCAGATACTGGTGATCTGGATCGCGATGTAGATCACCGACAGCACAATGAAGGTGATCAGCGAGGCTTTGCGGATCGCGTCCATCTTGTCGGTCAGGGTTTGCTTGTCGGCCTGATCGTTGATCGCCGCCGAATCGGCCGGCAGTTCGAACGGGCTGGCCGAGTCGTAATTCTGCTGGGCAAAGGCATGGGGGCTGCCGACCATTTCGGTCTCGATGCTTTTGAGCTGCATGGTGCGGATACCGAACGCGGCGATCGCGATAATCGCGATCCAGATACCGGTGGTGATCATCCAGCCACGGCTCGGCGTCACGGTGTGGTTGGTGTTGATGCGCGCCAGGATGCGGTTGTAGTCCTTGCCGTCTTTATCACTGTCGGTGTGTTTGATGCCGATGCCCGGCAACTCCTTGAGCTGGTTCGGGCGGTCGCTGTCGCTGTCGTTTTCCCACCAGTGGCGCGCCTTGCTGATCAGCGCGTTCTTGTGCGCGGCGCGGCCAGTGACTTCGGCCAGGATCGCCGAGGCGACCGCCAGCAAGAAGGCGAACAACCAGCCCATCCAGCTTTGATCGTTGGCCGACAGGTTTTGGTTGATAAAGGGCACCAGCACGTAGGCGAAACCCACGGCCTCGAACATGATCAGCATAAAGATCAGGGCAAACACCCAGAAAGGCCGCTCGCGGCGCCCGCGCTCACCGATGGTGCGCAGGTAGGATTCGCTCTTGTTGAAGAAATCGACATCTTCCGCGCCGATTTTTTCATAGCGCGAGTAGTACGCGTCGCACAGCTCGCTTTCGGATTTCGGCCAGCCGTGGGCGTCAAGCATCAGGCTCTGCTTGGACAAGCGCGCCACCTTGCCGATCACGGGCACGCCGTGCCACACACGCATGACGAAATACCCCACCTTGTCCCAATACGCTTGAATCAGGATGGCCGCCAGCAATGTGGAGATCACCAGGCCGGTGATTAGTTTGTTTGCCCAGAGCAGGGCCGTCAGCGCATTGAAGCTGAAGTCTTCCATGGTGTATGTCCTTGAGTCTTACGCGCGAATCGGCACGAAACGGGTAGTGAAAGCTTCACGGCTGCGCGGGTAGAACAACGCACCGTCCGTGGCTTCGGAGTTTTTCTTGCTGAACACCACGTCGATACACGACACCGGTGCCTTGGGGTCTTGGATGAATACGCGATAGAGCACCAGTTCTTCACCTTCGTAGGTGTTGGCCACGGCTTTGCTCTTGATCGATTTGCGGTTGCCCTCTTTGTAATCCTTGACCACTTCGATGAAGGGCTGGCGGTCGACGCTGGCGCCATCGCGCAGGATCGAAACCGGCGACAGCGTCACCAGGTGGCCATTGACTACGTTGGCCCATACGCGGTTGTTGTAGCCCGGCAGGTATTCGGTGGTGACTTGGGTGTCGAGCGCCTTGCCACTGGCGAGGTTGAACACTTTGCCGGTTTCACGCGGGCGGTCGGCGTCGCAACTGCTGTTGGGCAGGTCGCTGGCGTGGGCGCTGCTGACCAGGGCGAAGCCGGCCTTTTTCGGCGCGATGCCTTGGGCCAGGGTCCAGCGCGTGTCGCTGGCAGGCGTGCCACCGAAGTCGACCAGCGCGGTGCCGGCGTCAGCGGGTTGGCTCTGGGCAGCCGGTTTGGTTGTGACGGCAGGCTTGTTTTTCGGCGCGCTGGCGACGGTACGCACGGGCTCGGTCGAGGTGCCGTGCGTGAGGTATTTGGAGTTGTTCTGTTCGGCGTTGACGCGCTTGACCAGCATGTTGCGGTCGGTCACTTCAACGATCTCAACCCGACGGTTCTTGCCGCGTTGCTGCACGTCGCTGTTGTCGGCGATCGGCCGCGAAGCCCCCGCGCCCTGGAAGAACATGCGCTGCGGCGCGATGCCTTGCTCGGCCAGGATCGACGCCACAGCGCGGGCGCGCTGCTCGGACAATCGCTGGTTGGTGGCGGCGCTGCCGGTGGCGTCGGTGTGGCCGACGACCAGAATCGCCGCTTGGCTGTTCTGGCCCTGCTTGGGCGCAAACGCGGCGGCCAGCTTGCGCACCTGGCGCTGACCGTTGGTGCTCAACTGCGCGCTGCCGGTGGCGAACATGCCTTCATCCTGCACCTGGGCGACGATGCCCGCCTCGGTCGGCGCAGGGGCTCGGGTGGTGCCGGTAGCCACGTCCTGGCTTTGCAGGGTTTGCACCTGAATGTTCAGGTTCTCTTCTTTGGCAATCCGCTCCAGTTCCTGCAAGCGGTTCTGCCACAAGTTGCCCGCCACACAACCGGCCGCCGCGCCCACGCCGCCGCCGACGATGGCCTTTTTGGCGTCGCCGGTGATCGCGTACGTCAAGCCGGCGCCGAGCAATGCCCCCCCGGCGCAACCAATGGCCGTGCCGTAGTTTTTGCCCGCATCGTTAAGCGTCGCGCAGCCGCTGAGCGCCACGGCGCCGGCAAGCAGGCTGATTTTTCGGGTAAAGGAGGTATTCACTTGATGGGTTCCGGCCTTCATGAAAAGAGCCGCCGACCCACTGCCAGCACCAGAAAAGCGCCAACTGCATCATCCATGAACAGGCCCTGCACAATCGTTGAATGGGGTAGATAGCGCGGGATTGGATCACGTCACTGATGGCAATTCAACAGCATTTGTAACTCTATGCGTCCTCCAGAACCGTCCGTAGGACGCTCGAAACTTTCTCCAGCCACCGGCAGTCAGCCCTTACATGAAGCATTGCGCCACTCTTCACAGGAATACACATGACTGCGATCCCAGACTGGGTGCCCGTAACCCCCAGCGTCGCCATCACGCGCTTTACGGTGCTGACGGTCAATATCCACAAGGGCTTCACGGCCCTGAACCGACGCTTCATCCTGCCCGAGCTGCGCGAAGCGGTGCGCAGTGTGGGCGCGGACATGGTGTTCCTGCAGGAAATCCACGGCACCCACGAGCGCCATCCGCAGCGCTACAGCGACTGGCCGAACATGCCGCAATACGAGTTTCTGGCCGACAGCATCTGGCCGCAGTTTGCTTACGGACGCAACGCGGTGTATCCCCATGGCGACCACGGCAATGCGTTGCTGTCGAAATTCCAGATCGTGAGCTACGACAACCTCGACATCTCCCAAAGCGGCCATGAAAACCGTGGTTTGCTGCATTGCGTGTTGCGCCTGCCGGGCAACGGGCAGGAAGTGCATGCGATCTGTATTCACCTGGGCTTGCGCGAAGTGCATCGCCAGCAGCAATTGCGTTTGCTGGAGCAGCGCATCCGCGAGATTCCCGCCGATGCACCACTGGTGGTCGCCGGCGATTTCAACGACTGGCGCCAGCGTGCCGACCTGAGCCAAAGCGGCCTCACCGAGGTGTTTGTGCACGCCCTTGGCAAACCGGCGCGCACCTTTCCAGCTCGCCTGCCATTGCTGGCGCTGGATCGCATTTACGTGCGTAACGTAAAGGTGCACAACCCCAAGGTGCTGACCACCCGGCCGTGGTCGCATCTGTCAGACCATGTACCGCTGTCGGTGGAGATTGAGCTATGAACATTGCCGTCGAGCACATTTCCACGGACCAACCGCCGGATGAAACCAAGGCCCGCGACCTGGATTACGGCTGGCAGAGCGGCAATCAGGTCGAGTTGCTGGAAAACGGCGAAGCGTACTTTCCCAAGGTCTTCGAAGCGATGCGCCAGGCCCGGCGCGAGATCCTGCTGGAGACCTTCATCCTCTTCGAAGACAAGGTCGGCCATGAGCTGCAAGGCATCCTGATCGAGGCCGCGCAGCGTGGGGTCAAGGTGGTGGTCAGCCTGGATGGTTTTGGCTGCGGCGAGCTGAGCCCGGCGTTTCTCGGTGAACTGGCCGAGGCTGGGGTGACGGTGCAGATGTTCGATCCGGCGTCCAAGACCCTGGGCATTCGCACCAACTGGTTCCGCCGCCTGCACCGCAAGATTGTGGTGGTGGACGCCACGGTGGGGTTTATCGGCGGGATCAACTTCTCTGCCGATCACTTGGGGGATTTCGGCCCCGAGGCCAAACAGGATTACGCGGTGCAAATCACTGGCCCGGCGGTGGCCGATCTGCATCACTTTGCCCTGGCGCAAAGTGGCCGCCAGGTGCGCACGCGGCGCGGTTGGCGGCGGCGCCAGCAACGGCCTTCAGCGTGGTCGAACGAGCACGGCGACGGCCTGGTGCGCCTGATCTACCGCGACAACCTGCAACATCGTGACGACATCGAAGAAGCGTATATCCACGCCTTGAGCAAGGCCCGACACCGAGCCGTGATCGCCAACGCGTATTTCTTCCCCGGCTACCGCCTGCTGCGGGAAATCCGCAACGCGGCGCGCCGTGGTGTGCGGGTGCAATTGATCATGCAGGGCCAACCCGACGTACTGCTGGCCAAGCTGGCGGCGCGCATGCTCTACGACTATCTGCTCAAGGACGGCGTGGTGATTCACGAATACTGCCAGCGCCCGCTGCACGGCAAGGTCGCGCTGGTGGATGACGAGTGGAGCACGGTGGGTTCGAGCAACCTCGACCCGCTGAGCCTGGCGCTGAACCTGGAAGCCAATGTGTTGATTCGCGATCGTGCGTTTAATCAGCAACTGTACGAGCGCCTGCAAGCACTCAGTCAGAATCACTGCCAGACCATCCCGGAAAACCGCAAGCCACGCCTGTGGTTGTGGCGATTGACCGTCGGCTTTCTGGTGTTCCATGTAATGCGCCACTTCCCCGCGCTGACCGGCTGGTTGCCGGCACACAAGCCACGTTTGAAAGCCTTCGTGCATGAGGGCCAGCGCCATGACAGCTGATCGTTTCAAGCGTTGGAAGAAGCCACTGACCATCGTCTTCTTCCTGCTGCTGATCGTGCTATTCACCCTGCTCGCCCGCCGGATCGACTGGAGCGAGGTGGTCCAGACACTCGGTGAGTTCAAACTGCGCACCTTGCTGATCGCGGGCGCGTTGACCCTGTGCAGCTTTATCGTCTACGCCTGCTTCGACCTGATCGGCCGCACCTACATCCGCCAGCCGTTGCGCTGGAAGCAGATCTTGCCGGTGGGGATTATCAGTTATGCGTTCAACCTCAACCTCAGCGCGTGGGTTGGCGGCATCGCCATGCGCTATCGGCTGTATTCGCGGCTGGGGGTGAGCAGCAGCAATATCGCCAAGATTCTCGGCCTGAGCCTGGCCACCAATTGGTTTGGCTACATGGCGTTGGCCGGCGCGGTTTTCAGCAGCGGGCTGGTGACCATGCCGCCGGGCTGGAAACTGAGCAGCGGCGCGTTGCAAGGGGTGGGCGTGTTGCTGGTGTTGGCCAGCCTCGGTTACCTGGCGGCCTGCCAGTTTTCGAAAAAACGCGCGTGGTCGATCCGCGGCATTGAGATCAACCTGCCGTCGCTGCGCATGGCCTGTTTGCAACTGGCGTTGGGCGCGTTGAACTGGTCGCTGATGGCGGCGGTGATTTTTACCCTGCTGCCCGCCAAGTTGGACTATCCGCTGGTAGTTGGGGTGTTGCTGATCAGCGCGATTGCCGGTGTGCTCACCCATATTCCGGCGGGGCTTGGGGTACTGGAAGCGGTGTTTATCGGGCTGCTGCAGCATGAGGCCTCGCGGGGCAGTTTGCTGGCGGGGCTGATCGCGTACCGGGCGATCTACTTCATCTGCCCGCTGCTGATCGCCTTGGTGATGTACGTGGGTGTAGAAGCCAAGGCCAAGGCGTTGCGGGTAAAGAAAACACCCGCCTGAACGGGCTACTGGGACTGGATGATGCTCAACCGCTCGCCGACCACCATCTCGGTAATCCAGTCGACCAGGATTGAGGTGTAAGCCTGCTGGGACACCGGATCGCTGAGGGAATGGTCAGCGCCATCAATGATGCGGTGCGTCAGGGAGTGCGTCTGCTGGCACGCCGCGCGGTAGCTCATGATGGTGGCATGGGGCACGTGGTCGTCGGTTTCCGATTCGACGATCAGCACATCACCGGTAAACGCCGCGCAGGCGTGTAATGCGCGATTGGTCTCGGCGTGCACCAGGGTGCTGCGGTAATCCATCAAATCGACCTTATCCAGGTCGCGCTTGGGCTTGAGCCATTCCTGATCGCGGTACAGCGCCGGCACGCGCAGCGCCAGCCAGCGTACCGGGCGCAACGAGGTGAGGATGGCGGCGAGGTAACCGCCATAACTGGTGCCCACGACCGCCACCGCCGAGGTGTCGATGGCCGGGTGGGCGAGCAGCCGGTCGTAGGCCGCCAGCAGGTCGCGCAGGTTGTCTTCGCGGGTGACGCGGTTCAATGGAATGCCGGTACCGGCGTGGCCGCGCAGGTCGAAAGTAAGGCACACACAGCCAAGGCCGGCGATGCCTTTGGCCCGTTCCAGATCCCGCTCCTGGCTACCGCCCCAACCGTGCACAAACAACACGCCTGGTACTTTGGATTTGGGGCTCAGGAAGGTGCCGCTCATTTGTTCGTCGTCGATGTCGATGGAAATGGTTTCACTTCTAGCCGTCATAAGATTTGACCGTCACGTATTTGAGAAGAAAGTCACTGTTTTCTGCGGGGCCGCGATACACCTCAATGGCATCCGCTGGCAGCGCCTGGTCCACATAGGTTTCTACCGAGGACACATGAATGGCGTTAAGACCCGGGTGATTGATGAAGCTTTGCAGCGCCGCGACCTCCGCGCTGCTGGCGCCGCCCATGCGCCAGGATTGTTCGAGCACGCCACTGCGGCGCTGGCCGTGGCTATCCAGGCCTTGAGCGATGTCGTAGTTGCGCCGGGACGCGTAGAAGCCGGGGTAGGCTTCATCTGCCGCCGTGTCGAAGATTTGCGCTTGCTCGATGGCCAGTCGTACGTCGTCGGGCAGATCGAGTTCAAGCAAATCTTCGTAATAACCCGGAACGACCAGCAAGTCGGAGCCGCCATAGACGCTTTCGCCCTGCCCGTCCTCGGTCAGGTATTGCTGCCCGCAGTAGCTGAATACGTGATCGCCGATAAAACTCTGGCCCACGCTATGGGTGACCACGTCGCGCAGATCTTGCTCCAGCACCACGCCGTCGTTGAACAACTGCGCGGCGTCGGGTCGGGCGAGTACGGCCTTGAAGGCATCGAGGCTGTGGATAACTTCCTGGCCGCGTCCGGCGCAGGCGTGCACCGGTTTCAGGCGGATGGGCCCGTCGTCGAGCAAATGGGCGGCGGCGGGTAAAGCGTCTTCGAGCGAAAACACACTGAGGCCATCCAACACGACTGTTCTTACCCGCTCACAGAACAACGGCGACCATCCTTCGGGCGCGATGGCTTCAGGGCTCAGCAAACCATGGCTGATGGCTTTGGTGCAGATGAAGTCGTGATCGACATAGCCGCCCCACAGGTCTTCGGGGCCTTTGATGTTGAGCGCGAGGGCTTGCGCCGGGCCCACCAGGGTTTGAGTGGGCAGCAGATAAAGCTCACGGCCAGCATGTTTTTGCGGGTCGTAGCGGCCATCGAATTTAAGCCCAAGGATCTGCGCCAGCCAGCGGGCCAGGCCGTGATTGGTGTCGACCTCATGCTGGGGCGCGCCCGCTCGTGTGGAGTGAGCGACCACCCATTTCCTGCGTTGTGTTGGGGTCATGCATCCCCCTTGGCCTTCCCGCCATGTGTGTATCAGGAAGGCTGCAGGGATCAGGCCAAAACAGCCGTGAGTGCAAGCGTCTTGAAATCAAGCAGTTACCGAAAAACCGATGGCAGTTGGCCTGTTTTATTCTGCACGACGACGCCTCAAATGCGCGGCGTTCTGCACGATTCACACGCCAAAACGGCTGCGGTAATCGCTGGGCGCCAGGCCGGTGATTTTCTTGAAGGTGGCGCGAAAGGCGCTGGGGTCCTGATAGCCCACGGTCCAGGCGATATGGTCAATGGTGCCGTTGGTGAATTCCAACATCTGCCGCGCCTTGCCCACCCGAAGGTGCTGGCAGTATTCGGTGGGTTTCAAGCCGGTGGCGCCGCGAAAGCGCCGCAGGAAAGTGCGCGCCTCCAGCCCCGCCTCTTGCGCCATGGCCGCCACGGACACCTCCACCGCGCCGCTGGCTTGCAACCAATGCTGGACTTTGAGAATCGCCACGTCGCCATGGCCGAGGATCGGCGCAAAGTTGCTGCCGCACTGGCTCGCGCTGTCGCTGTGTTCAATGACCAAAAACCGCGCGGTGTCGGCAGCGATACTCGGCCCCATCAGGCGGTCAACCAGACGCAGGCCCAGCTCTGACCAGGCCATCAGCCCGGCGGTGGTGATCAGGTCACCGTCATCGACGATGGGTTTATCCGCTTCCAGGCGCACGGCCGGGTACTGCGCGGCAAAAGACTTGGCGGAAGACCAATGGGTGGTCGCGCTGCGCCCATCCAGCAAGCCACTGCGCGCCAGCATGATCGAGCCGATGCACACGCCGCCCAGCACTGTGCCCGTCGCGTGCTGTTGACGAAGCCACGCCAACAGCGCAGGCGGCGACTGTTCATCGGTGAACACACCAATCGACGGTGGCACCAGCACGGCCATCATCGGTTGCTCGGGGCCTGGGTGGCTATCGAATACCCGTGTCGGGTGACCATCGGCATCCACGTGCCAATGGCTGATCCGCAGCAGCGGCAGTTGTGCCGACTGATGCTCGGCGGCGATCCGGTTGGCCACGCCGAACAGGTCGGTCAGGCCATGCACGGCAGCCAATTGCGCCCCTTGGTAGATCAACACACCCAGCTCAACAACCGCCATTGTCAGTTTTCCCCCTGTTATTGTCGGTGCAGCCAATCCCCGGCGTCGGCGCCAGCTAAGATACTGGGCCCATCAACCCATCACGAGGCAATACCCATGGCCAAGCAAGCGCTCATCCTAATCGATATCCAGAACGACTACTTCCCTCAGGGCAAGTGGCCGCTGGATGGCGTAGAAGCTGCAGCGGACAAGGCTGCGCAAGTACTCAAGGCGTTTCGCCAGGCGGGGGATGCAGTGATTCATGTGCGCCATGAATTCACGTCCGAAGAGGCACCGTTCTTCACGCCTGGGTCCGAAGGCGCACACCTGCATCAGAAGGTACTGAACCAACGCGATGAGCCCGTGGTGCTTAAACACTTTGTGAACGCGTTTCGTGAAACCAATCTGCGCGCCCTGCTGGAACAACGCAGCATCACCGAACTGGTGGTGGTCGGCAGCATGAGCCATATGTGCGTCGACGCCGTGGTGCGCGCCGCAGCGGACCTGGGCTACAAGGTCACGGTGATTCATGACGCTTGTGCCACCCGCGATCAGGAATTCAACGGGCAAGTGATCCCGGCCGCGCAGGTGCATGGCGCGTATATGGCGTCACTGGCGTTTGGGTATGCGGGCGTGGTGTCGGCGGATGAGTATTTGAAGGCGCAAGCAGCAGCGTGACCACTGCTTGCCTGGGCTTTTAGCGGGTCGCGATGATAAACAGGCGCGGGAATGGCAGTAGTACGCTGCCATCGGCCAGGGCTGGATAGGCCTGGGTAATCCGCGCCTGATATTCCTGTAGGAAGGCGACTTTTTCATCATCGGTCAAAGGCGCGAGGAATGGACGCAATGCAGAGCCCTTGAACCACTCCACCACCGCCCCATGATCCGCCAACGGGTGCAGGTAGGTCGTGCGCCATACATCAATAGTGGCGCAGTGCTTGCTCAGCAACTGGTAGTAGTAACTCGCCGCGTGCCGTTCATTGTGTTTGACCGTACCAATCCTGGCAGCCCACGGGCCATCCGCCGCAACCTCCCGAGCCAGGCGGTGCGCAGGCTCGTCCAGGTTATCCGGGGTTTGCACCGCCAGCGTACCGCCGGGGTTCAACTGGTTGACCAGATGGGGGTAAAGCGTGGCGTGGTCTGGCAGCCATTGCAGCGAGGCGTTGGCGAGGATCACATCGAATGTTTTTACAGGGTTCCAGGCGCCGATGTCCGCCAGTTCAAAGCTCAGGCTCGGCAGGCGGTTGCGGGCGTCGACGAGCATGTCTTCAGAGCTGTCCATGCCGGTGACATCCGCTTGAGGAAAACGCTCGGCCAACACTTGGGTGGAGTTGCCAGGGCCGCAGCCGAGGTCGACGGCGGTGTGCACATCCAGATTGGGAATGGCTGCCACCAGGTCACGCACGGGGCGAGTGCGCTGTTGTTCAAACATCGTGTACTGCTTGGCAGACCAGGTCATCGCGGCTTTCCTTCGTCTCTAGGGTTTGGCTCCAGCCTAAATCCTGTAGCCCATGAGCACAAATGCCGGGACAACTGATCACTGGTCCCGTCAGTTGATCCGTTTCAGAACACCGTTCGGCCTGGAGCCGTGGGTAGCGATGGCAAATAAAAAAGCCCCGAGAGCAGTGCTCACGGGGCTTTCCGGGAAAACTTTACGGATTGCTCCGAGCGATATCCTAGAACGGAATATCGTCATCAAAGCTGTCGAAATCCGGAGCCGGCTGAGGAGCGGCCTGCTGTGGCGCTGGACGCGACTCACGCTGTGGCTGCTGGCTTGGCTGCGGACGCGACTGCTGTGGACGCGGTGCCGAGTTGGACATGCCGCCCTGGCCCTGTTGGTCGCCCTGTGGACGGCCGCCCAGCAGTTGCATGGTGCCTTGCATGTCGACCACGATTTCAGTGGTGTAACGCTTGATGCCGTCTTTTTCCCACTCGCGGGTCTGCAGTTTGCCTTCGATGTAGACCTGCGAACCCTTGCGCAGGTATTCACCGGCGATCTCTGCGACCTTGCCGAACATCGACACACGGTGCCATTCGGTTTTTTCGACTTTCTGACCGGTTTGCTTGTCGGTCCACTGTTCGCTGGTCGCCAGACTCAGGTTGGTCACGGCGTTACCGTTAGGCAAGTAGCGAACTTCGGGATCCTGGCCGCAAGTACCGACCAATATGACTTTGTTAACCCCACGGGCCATAACGTTCTCCTAGGCTGGGCGCGCTGTCGGCACTGGGTTGACCAGTTGCTCAAGCGTCGCGCGATCCAATAATTCGGTGTCCAATTTGATGTAAATGGCCGCCTCTTCAGCGACCACGACTGCATCCGTTACCCCTACGACGGCCTTCAGGCGCTCTGCCAGACCGGCTTCGCGGATCGCTTCGGGCGATAGCGGCAAACGCAGACTTGTGACGTAGGGAGGTTCGCGCATGGTAACAGCAAAGACCAGCCAAAGTGCAGCCAGCCCGGCGCATCCGAGGAAGACAACCGACAAACCGCCATGCTGAAACATCCAGCCGCCCATGATGCCGCCTAACGCCGAGCCGAGGAACTGGCTGGTGGAATACACCCCCATCGCCGTGCCCTTGCCACCCGCCGGTGAAACTTTACTGATCAGCGAAGGCAATGAAGCCTCCAGCAGGTTGAACGCGGTGAAGAACACCACCGTGCCGATTACCAGCGCCCGTAGGCTGTCGCCGAACTGCCAGAAGAATAGTTCAGTGAGCATCAATGTCGCGACGGCGCCCAGCAAAACTCGTTTCATTTTGCGTTTTTTCTCGCCATAGATGATGAACGGGATCATGGCGAAAAACGAAATCAACAGAGCGGTGAGGTAGACCCACCAGTGCTGCTCCTTGGGCAGCCCGGCTTTTTGTACCAGTGCCAGGGGCAAGGCGACGAAGCTGCACATCAGCATTGCGTGTAATACGAAGATACCTAAATCCAGGCGCAGCAGGTCCGGGTGCTTGAGCGTCGGCAACAACGCGTTGCGCGCAACGCCGGATTCACGGTGCTGCAATGTGCCGGTGGAGCGCGGCACCATGAAGGCCACGATCACGATGCCGAACAACGCCATGCCGCCTGTGGCCAGAAACAAACCGTGCAGGCCGAACGCACGTGTGAGCAAGGGTCCGACCACCATGGCCACGGCAAACGACAGGCCGATGGTCATACCGATCATCGCCATGGCCTTGGTGCGATGCTGCTCGCGGGTCAGGTCAGAGAGGAGCGCCATCACCGCAGCGGAAATCGCCCCGGCACCTTGCAGAATACGTCCGGCGATCACGCCCCAGATCGAATCGGACTGGGCCGCGAGCACACTGCCGAGGGCGAACACGATCAGCCCCAGGTAAATCACCGGACGACGGCCAATGCGGTCGGAAATGATCCCGAACGGAATCTGAAAAATCGCCTGTGTCAGGCCATAGGCGCCAATCGCCAGGCCGATCAGCGCCGGGGTTGCGCCGGCGAGGTCCATGCCATAGGTCGCCAGCACTGGCAACACCATAAACATGCCCAGCATACGGAAGGCGAACACAAGGGCCAGACCGCTTGCCGCTCGGGTCTCGCCGCTACTCATGCGTTCGCTGTGGGGATCGTGCATGGAAAAACCTCGTGTGAACCGGCGGCGATTCTACCAGTCCCATCGATTGAGAGGGTATATGCGGCGCTTTGCCGCGCAGCTTTCATGTAAGGCTGCACCCGGCACTTTGACAGTGTATATTCATCCAGTCTTTAGCCGTATACTCCGGCATTATTTACGCCCGCCGTGCGAGGCCATCTTGGACAAGATCCTGATTCGTGGGGCTAGAACCCACAACCTGAAGAACATCGACCTGACCCTGCCCCGGGACAAGCTGATTGTCATCACCGGCTTGTCTGGCTCGGGCAAATCGTCCCTGGCGTTCGACACGCTGTATGCCGAAGGTCAGCGCCGCTATGTGGAATCGCTGTCGGCCTATGCCCGGCAGTTCCTGTCGATGATGGAAAAACCCGACGTCGACACCATTGAAGGCCTGTCGCCGGCAATTTCCATCGAACAGAAGTCGACCTCCCACAACCCACGTTCCACCGTGGGCACCATCACTGAAATCTACGACTACCTGCGCCTGCTTTACGCGCGGGTCGGTATCCCCCGCTGCCCGGATCACGACATTCCACTGGAAGCCCAGACCGTCAGCCAGATGGTCGACCTGGTACTGGCCCAGCCGGAAGGTGCCAAGCTGATGCTGCTGGCGCCGGTGATTCGCGAGCGCAAGGGCGAACATCTTTCCGTCTTCGAAGAGCTGCGGGCGCAAGGTTTTGTACGCGCGCGCATCAATGGCAAGCTGTATGAACTGGACGAAGCACCGAAGCTCGACAAGCAGAAGAAGCATTCGATCGATGTAGTGGTCGACCGCTTCAAAGTGCGCGCCGACCTGCAGCAGCGCCTGGCGGAATCGTTCGAGACCGCGCTGAAGCTGGCGGATGGTATTGCGCTGGTTGCGCCGATGGATGACGAGCCGGGCGAAGAGATCATCTTCTCTGCGCGCTTTGCCTGCCCGATCTGTGGCCATGCCATCAGCGAACTGGAACCCAAGCTGTTTTCCTTCAACAACCCGGCCGGCGCCTGCCCAACCTGCGATGGCCTGGGTGTGAAGCAGTTCTTCGATATCAAGCGCCTGGTCAATGGCGAGCTGACGTTGGCGGAAGGCGCGATACGCGGCTGGGACAGGCGTAACGTCTATTACTTCCAGATGCTGGGGTCGCTGGCGTCCCACTACAAATTCAGCCTTGAAGTGCCTTTCAACCAACTGCCTGCAGATCAGCAGAAGGTCATCCTCAATGGCAGTGGTTCGCAGAACGTCGACTTTAAATACCTGAACGACCGCGGCGACATCGTTAAGCGTTCGCACCCGTTCGAAGGCATTGTGCCGAACCTGGAGCGGCGCTACCGCGAGACCGAATCGGCGAGCGTGCGCGAAGAGCTGGCGAAATTCCTCAGCACTCAACCTTGTCCAGATTGCCGTGGCACTCGCTTGCGCCGTGAGGCGCGGCATGTCTGGGTGGGCGAGAAGACCCTGCCAGCAGTGACGAACCTGCCGATCGGCGATGCGTGTGAATACTTCGGTGTGCTCAAGCTGACCGGACGCCGTGGGGAAATTGCCGACAAGATCCTCAAGGAAATTCGTGAGCGGTTACAGTTCCTGGTCAATGTGGGCCTGGACTATCTTTCTCTGGACCGTAGCGCCGACACCTTGTCCGGCGGTGAGGCGCAACGTATTCGCCTGGCCAGCCAGATTGGTGCAGGCTTGGTGGGCGTGTTGTACATCCTGGATGAACCGTCCATTGGCTTGCACCAACGGGACAACGATCGTCTGTTGGGCACGTTGAAGCACCTACGGGATATCGGCAACACGGTGATTGTGGTCGAGCACGATGAAGACGCGATTCGCCTGGCGGACTATGTGGTCGATATTGGCCCAGGCGCCGGCGTGCACGGTGGACATATTGTTGCTGAAGGCACACCGGCCGAAGTCATGGCTCATCCGGACTCCCTGACCGGCAAGTACTTGTCTGGCCGTGTGAAGATTGCAGTGCCGGCTAAACGTACGCCGCGCAACAAGAAGATGGCGCTGCATCTCAAGGGCGCTCGCGGGAACAACCTGCGTAATGTCGACCTGGAGATTCCGCTGGGCTTGCTGACCTGCGTGACCGGTGTATCGGGTTCGGGTAAGTCGACGCTGATCAACAACACGCTGTTCCCCCTTAGTGCAACCGCCCTGAACGGCGCAACTACGCTGGAAGCGGCCGCGCATGACAGCATCAAGGGCCTTGAGCACCTGGACAAAGTGGTCGATATCGACCAGAGCCCGATTGGCCGTACACCTCGGTCCAACCCGGCAACGTACACGGGGCTGTTCACGCCGATTCGCGAGCTGTTCGCGGGTGTGCCGGAGTCTCGCTCACGTGGCTACGGGCCTGGGCGGTTCTCGTTCAACGTCAAGGGCGGACGCTGTGAAGCGTGTCAGGGCGATGGCTTGATCAAGGTAGAGATGCACTTCCTGCCGGATATCTATGTGCCGTGCGATGTGTGCAAGAGCAAGCGCTATAACCGCGAAACTCTTGAGATCAAGTACAAGGGCAAGAACATCCACGAAACCCTGGAGATGACCATCGAGGAAGCTCGCGTGTTCTTCGACGCGGTTCCAGCATTGGCGCGCAAGCTGCAGACGCTGATGGATGTGGGCCTGTCGTATATCAAGCTGGGGCAATCAGCGACCACGCTGTCCGGTGGCGAGGCACAGCGGGTGAAGCTGTCCAGGGAGCTGTCCAAGCGTGATACGGGCAAGACTCTGTATATCCTCGATGAACCGACTACGGGGCTCCATTTCGCGGATATCCAGCAACTGCTCGACGTGCTGCACCGATTGCGCGACCACGGCAACACTGTAGTGGTGATTGAGCACAACCTTGATGTGATCAAGACGGCTGACTGGTTGGTGGACCTCGGGCCGGAGGGCGGCTCCAAGGGTGGCCAGATCATCGCGGTCGGCACGCCGGAGCAAGTCTCTGAAATGCCGCAGTCCCACACCGGTTACTACTTGAAACCGTTGCTGGAGCGCGACCGGGCCTGACTTGTCGTCCCATGAAAAAGCCCCTGTCACCTTGCGGTGACAGGGGCTTTTTCGTAGCCGGGAATCAGAACTGCGATTGCAGGTAGTTTTCCAGGCCAATGAGCTTGATCAGACCCAACTGCTTTTCCAGCCAGTAGGTGTGATCTTCTTCTGTGTCATTCAATTGCACGCGAAGGATTTCACGTGTGACGAAGTCACTGTGCTGCTCGCAGAGCTCAATGCCCTTGCAAAGCGCAGCACGTACCTTGTATTCGAGGCGAAGATCGGCTGCCAGCATGTCAGGTACGGTTGTGCCCACGTCCAGGTCGTCGGGACGCATACGCGGCGTGCCTTCGAGCATCAGGATACGGCGCATCAGTGCGTCAGCGTGCTGTGCCTCTTCTTCCATCTCGTGGTTGATACGCTCGTAGAGTTCGGTAAAACCCCAGTCTTCGTACATCCGCGAGTGGATGAAATATTGGTCACGAGCTGCCAGTTCGCCCGTCAGCAACGTGTTGAGGTAATCGATTACGTCGGGGTGACCTTGCATCGCCCTACATCTCCCTGCTTGAAAGACTGTAGTTTGAACCATCATGACCTGGAGGTCACGGGATCAACGGCATAAAAACGCACATTTCCCGAGAAAAGTAGCTGAAATAACGCAAAAACCGCCCAAATGAGGGCGGTTCTGCTTATCGTTTAGAGTCAGTTAAGCGATACACCCAGCGCCTTTGCGATTGCTTCTCCGTAAGCAGCGTCTGCCTTGTAGAAGTGCGCCAATTGACGCTGGACAACATCACTGGAAACCCCAGCCATTGCACCGGCGATGTTGGTGGTCAGCAGTGCCTGCTGCTCAGCATTCATCAGACGGAACAGCGCACCCGCGTGGCTGTAGTAGTCAGTGTCTTCACGATGATCGTAACGATCAGCGGCACCGCTCAGCGCCAAAGCAGGCTCAGCGTACTGCGGGGCTTGCTTGGGGGCACCGGCGTAGCTGTTCGGCTCGTAGTTAGGGGCTGAACCACCGTTGCTGCCAAAAGCCATCGAGCCGTCGCGTTGGTAGCTGTTTACCGGGCTGCGCGGCGCGTTTACCGGCAATTGCTGGTGATTGGTGCCGACACGATAACGATGGGCATCGGCGTAAGCAAAAACACGACCTTGCAACATACGGTCTGGCGACAGACCAACACCGGGCACCATATTGCTTGGCCCGAACGCGGCTTGCTCCACTTCGGCAAAGTAGTTCAGAGGGTTGCGGTTGAGCTCCAGTTCACCCACTTCGATCAGCGGAAACTCCTTTTGAGACCAGGTTTTGGTCACGTCGAAAGGATTCTCATAGTGAGCGTTAGCCTGGGCTTCAGTCATGATCTGGATGCAGACGCGCCATTTCGGAAAGTCACCGCGCTCAATCGCGCCGAACAGATCACGCTGGGCGTAATCAGGGTCAGTACCGGCCAAACGTGCGGCATCCGCCGGAGCCAGGTTCTTGATGCCCTGCTTGGTTTTGTAATGCCATTTAACCCAGTGACGCTCGCCCTTGGCATTGATCAGGCTGTAGGTGTGACTACCGAAGCCGTGCATGTGGCGATAGCCGTCTGGAATGCCACGGTCCGAAAACAGGATGGTCACCTGGTGCAGCGCCTCAGGCGAGTGCGACCAGAAGTCCCACATCATTTGCGCGCTTTTCAGGTTGCTTTGTGGGAGGCGCTTTTGGGTGTGGATGAAGTCCGGAAATTTCAGCGGGTCGCGAATGAAGAACACTGGCGTGTTATTACCCACGATGTCCCAGTTACCTTCTTCGGTGTAGAACTTCAAAGCGAAGCCGCGCGGGTCGCGCTCGGTATCGGCCGAACCGCGTTCACCACCAACAGTGGAAAACCGAAGGAAGGTAGGGGTTTGCTTGCCAACGGACTCAAACAGCTTGGCGCTGGTGTACTGGGTAATGTCTTGGGTGACCGTGAACGTACCGTAGGCACCCGAACCTTTAGCGTGTACACGCCGCTCCGGGATGTTTTCACGGTTGAAGTGAGCGAGCTTCTCGATCAGGTGAAAATCGTCGAGCAGCAACGGGCCGCGCGGGCCGGCGGAACGGGAATTCTGGTTATCCGCAACGGGGGCACCGCTGGCGGTAGTAAGGACTTTATTCTGGCTCATGCTCAATCTTCCTCAGGTCAGACTTGGAACTGCCGGCTAATCGGCTTAGAGGGAGTATTGACGATCAAGATGACACCATCAAATTTATTAAATTATGGTCATTGATAGAAAATAACTAACAAACCCAACAGAGTAATTAGCTATGGATTGGACTCTGATGCTGGCAGCGACTCAATTAATATAGACAACGTTTTTTACACACACAAAAAACCGGGCACTAGGCCCGGTTCTCCGTTACAGCTTGTCGTCTTACTCGGCGCTTACAGCTTCGCCGGCAGTAGCACGATCAACCAACTCGACGTACGCCATAGGCGCGTTGTCGCCAGCGCGGAAACCGCACTTGAGGATGCGCAGGTAGCCACCCTCACGGGTAGCGTAACGCTTGCCCAGGTCGTTGAAGAGCTTACCAACGATAGCTTTCGAGCGAGTACGGTCGAAAGCCAGACGGCGGTTAGCCAGGCTGTCTGTCTTAGCCAAAGTGATCAGCGGCTCAGCAACGCGACGCAGTTCTTTAGCTTTCGGCAGTGTAGTTTTGATCAGCTCGTGCTCGAACAGCGACACCGCCATGTTTTGAAACATGGCCTTGCGGTGCGAGCTGGTACGGCTCAGGTGACGACCACTTTTACGATGACGCATGGTTCATTCCTTACCAAACTCACGTTCGGTGATTACGACGATCAGGCAGTCGCCTTGTCGTCCTTCTTAAGACTTGCAGGCGGCCAGTTGTCGAGGCGCATGCCGAGGGACAGACCGCGGGAGGCCAGAACGTCCTTGATTTCAGTCAAGGATTTCTTGCCAAGGTTCGGAGTCTTCAACAGTTCTACTTCGGTACGCTGAATCAGGTCGCCGATGTAGTAAATGTTTTCCGCCTTAAGGCAGTTAGCCGAACGTACAGTCAGTTCCAGATCGTCAACCGGGCGAAGCAGGATCGGATCGATCTCGTCTTCCTGCTCGATTACCACTGGTTCGCTGTCACCTTTGAGGTCGACGAACGCAGCCAACTGCTGTTGCAGAATGGTTGCAGCGCGGCGGATTGCCTCTTCAGGATCCAAAGTACCGTTGGTTTCCAGATCAATAACCAGCTTGTCCAGGTTAGTACGCTGCTCGACACGGGCGTTTTCCACCACGTATGCGATACGGCGAACCGGGCTGAACGAAGAGTCGAGCTGCAAGCGACCAATGCTGCGGCTTTCGTCTTCATCGCTCTGACGCGAGTCGGCCGGTTCATAACCACGACCACGAGCTACAGTGAGCTTCATGTTCAGGGCGCCGTTAGACGCCAGGTTAGCGATTACGTGATCGGGATTAACGATCTCGACATCATGATCCAGCTGAATATCGGCAGCGGTAACCACCCCCGAACCCTTCTTCGACAAGGTCAGCGTAACTTCGTCACGGCCGTGCAGCTTGATAGCCAGACCTTTAAGGTTCAACAGGATTTCAATTACGTCTTCCTGTACACCTTCGATGGCGCTGTACTCGTGGAGCACACCGTCAATCTCGGCCTCGACTACTGCACAGCCGGGCATTGAGGACAACAGGATGCGGCGCAGCGCGTTGCCCAGGGTGTGGCCAAAACCACGCTCGAGAGGCTCGAGAGTGATCTTGGCGCGGGTTGGACTGACAACCTGCACATCAATGTGGCGGGGTGTCAGGAACTCATTTACCGAAATCTGCATGGATGCACCTATTTTCTAGCCCTTACTTGGAGTAGAGCTCGACAATCAGGCTTTCGTTGATGTCGGCGGACAGATCACTGCGAGCAGGAACGTTCTTGAAAACGCCCGACTTCTTCTCAGTGTCTACTTCTACCCATTCTACGCGGCCACGTTGGGCACACAGATCGAGAGCTTGGACAATGCGAAGTTGGTTTTTTGCTTTCTCGCGAATCGCGACCACGTCACCAGCACGAACCTGGTAGGACGGGACGTTAACGGTTTGGCCGTTTACGCTTACGGATTTGTGCGATACCAGCTGACGGGATTCGGCACGAGTCGAACCAAAGCCCATACGGTATACAACGTTGTCCAGACGGCATTCGAGCAGTTGCAGCAGGTTTTCACCGGTTGCACCTTTCTTGCCAGCAGCTTCTTTGTAGTAGCCGCTGAACTGACGCTCGAGAACGCCGTAAATACGACGGACCTTCTGCTTTTCACGCAGTTGGGTGCCGTAGTCGGACTGGCGACCGCGGCGTTGGCCGTGGATACCAGGTGCTGCTTCAATGTTGCACTTCGATTCGATCGCGCGCACGCCGCTCTTCAAGAAGAGATCGGTGCCTTCACGACGAGCGAGTTTGCATTTTGGACCAATGTAACGAGCCATTCTTTACAATCTCCTGGATTACACGCGGCGCTTCTTCGGCGGACGGCACCCGTTGTGCGGGATTGGCGTCACGTCGGTGATGCTGGCGATCTTATAGCCACAGCCGTTCAAAGCACGGACAGCAGACTCACGACCTGGACCTGGACCTTTGACGTTAACGTCGAGGTTTTTCAGGCCATATTCCAGCGCAGCTTGACCAGCACGTTCAGCAGCTACTTGAGCGGCAAACGGGGTGGACTTGCGGGAACCGCGGAAACCCGAACCACCGGAGGTAGCCCAAGAAAGCGCGTTACCTTGACGGTCGGTGATGGTCACGATTGTGTTGTTAAAAGATGCATGGATGTGGGCGATGCCATCAACCACTGTCTTTTTAACTTTTTTACGAGGACGAGCAGCAGGTTTTGCCATGATAATTTTCCTGTCGATTCGCGTGGGCGATTACTTGCGGATCGGCTTACGCGGACCTTTACGGGTACGCGCGTTAGTCTTGGTACGCTGACCGCGTACTGGAAGACCACGACGATGACGCAGACCACGGTAGCAACCGAGGTCCATCAAACGCTTGATTTTCATGTTGATTTCGCGACGCAGGTCACCTTCAGTGGTGAACTTCGCCACTTCGCCACGCAACAGCTCAATCTGCTCGTCGCTCAGATCTTTGATCTTCGCGGCTGGGTTTACCCCAGTATCTGCGCAAATTTTCTGCGCAGTAGTGCGACCAACACCATAGATGTAGGTCAGCGAGATAACAGTGTGCTTGTTATCTGGAATGTTAACGCCTGCAATACGGGCCATTCAGTGGGACTCCAATTGACAGCTACCTACGCCCCGGAAGCCAAGAAATAGGGCGCGAGATAATATCGCTGTAATAACAAATAATCAACCCGGCAGCGCACTAGCTGCCGGGCTTCAAGCGGATCACACTCAGCCTTGGCGCTGTTTGTGACGCGGTTCCGCGCTGCAAATTACTCGAACAACACCTTCGCGGCGAATAATCTTGCAGTTACGGCACAGCTTTTTCACCGATGCACGAACTTTCATCACCAACTCCTCGAACCTTATGGGGTACTCAGCGCAACATGCCGCTGCCGTAGCCCTTCAGGTTGGCTTTCTTCATCAGGGATTCGTACTGGTGCGAAACGAGGTGCGATTGTACTTGGGACATGAAGTCCATCACAACCACGACGACGATCAGCAACGAGGTCCCGCCAAGGTAGAACGGAACGTTTGCTGCAACCACCAGGAACTGGGGCAACAAGCACACGGCCGTCATATATAGAGCACCGAACAGGGTCAAACGAGTCAGAACGCCGTCAATGTAGCGTGCAGACTGCTCACCTGGACGGATACCCGGAATAAAGGCACCGGACTTCTTCAGGTTTTCCGCTACGTCTTTCGGATTGAACATCAACGCCGTATAGAAGAAGCAGAAGAAAATAATCCCTGCACTAAACAGCAGAATATTCAACGGCTGACCAGGAGCGATCGACTGAGAGAGGTCCTGCAGCCAGCCCATGTTTTCAGACTGACCAAACCAGGTACCCAACGAAGCCGGAAACAGCAAAATGCTGCTCGCGAAAATTGCCGGAATAACACCGGCCATATTCACTTTCAGCGGCAAGTGGCTGGTCTGCGCAGCAAAAACCTTACGGCCCTGCTGACGCTTGGCGTAGTGAACAGCAATACGACGCTGACCACGCTCAATGAACACCACAAAACCGATAATCGCTACTGCCAGCAAACCGATGGCGACAAGGGCGAAAATATTGATATCACCCTGACGTGCAGACTCGAAAGACTGCCCAATCGCTCTCGGAAGACCGGCGACGATACCTGCGAAAATCAACATCGAGATACCGTTACCAACACCACGCTCAGTAATCTGCTCACCCAGCCACATCATAAACATTGCGCCAGCCACAAACGTGGATACCGCAACGAAATGGAAGCCAAAGTCACCAGTGAACGCAACGCCCTGCCCTGCCAAACCAACGGACATGCCGATAGCTTGAACCAAGGCGAGAGCGACAGTGCCGTAGCGGGTGTACTGGCTAATCTTGCGACGGCCAGCTTCACCTTCCTTCTTCAACTGCTCCAGCTGCGGGCTGACGGCGGTCATCAACTGCATGATGATCGATGCCGAAATGTACGGCATGATCCCCAGTGCAAAGATGCTCATCCGCTCCAGCGCACCGCCGGAAAACATGTTGAACAAGCTAAGAATGGTCCCCTCATTCTGTCGAAACAGGTCTGCGAGTCGGTCCGGGTTGATACCTGGAACCGGGATGTGTGCGCCTATTCGGTAGACGATAATCGCCAAGAACAGAAAACGCAGACGAGCCCAAAGTTCAGACATACCGCCTTTGCCGAGCGCTGAGAGAGCACCTTGCTTAGCCATTTATTCCTCGAACTTGCCGCCAGCTGCTTCGATAGCCGAACGCGCACCTTTGGTGGCGCCGATTCCCTTGCCGATAGTGACAGCGCGAGTCACTTCACCGGACAGCATGATTTTCACACGCTGTACGTTGACGTTGATCACGTTGGCATCTTTCAGGGTCTGCACAGTAACGATGTCGCCTTCCACTTTAGCCAGCTCGGACAGACGCACTTCTGCGCGATCCATAGCTTTCAGGGATACGAAACCGAACTTAGGCAGGCGACGATGCAGCGGCTGTTGACCGCCTTCAAAGCCTGGAGCGATGGTGCCACCGGAGCGGGAGGTTTGACCTTTGTGGCCACGGCCACCAGTCTTACCCAAACCGCTACCGATACCACGGCCCGGACGATGCTTTTCGCGACGGGAACCCGGCGCTGGACTCAGATCATTGAGTTTCATCGATTAACCCTCTACACGCAGCATGTAGTAAGCCTTGTTGATCATCCCGCGATTCTCGGGAGTATCCTGGACTTCTACAGTGTGACCGATGCGACGCAGACCCAAACCCTTAACGCACAGTTTGTGGTTAGGAATGCGGCCGGTCATGCTTTTGATCAGCGTTACTTTAACGGTAGCCATGATCAGAAGATCTCCTTGACACTTTTGCCACGCTTGGCGGCAATGGATTCAGGAGACTGCATAGCTTTCAAACCTTTGAAAGTGGCGTGAACCACGTTTACCGGGTTAGTCGAACCGTAGCACTTGGCCAGAACGTTCTGAACGCCAGCAACTTCGAGGACAGCACGCATAGCGCCGCCAGCGATGATACCGGTACCTTCAGAAGCAGGCTGCATGTACACCTTCGAAGCGCCGTGAGCGGACTTCATAGCGTATTGCAGCGTGGTGCCGTTCAGATCAACTTGGATCATGTTGCGACGAGCAGCTTCCATCGCCTTCTGGATCGCAGCAGGCACTTCACGTGACTTGCCACGGCCGAAGCCAACACGTCCTTTACCATCACCCACCACGGTCAACGCGGTGAAAGTGAAGATACGGCCGCCTTTAACGGTTTTGGCTACGCGGTTAACTTGAACCAGCTTCTCAATGTAGCCTTCGTCGCGCTTTTGGTCGTTATTTGACATAACTTAGAACTCCAGCCCAGCTTCACGAGCAGCATCAGCCAGCGCTTTAACGCGACCGTGGTACTTGAAGCCAGAGCGGTCGAAAGCCACTTGCGAGACGCCCACGGCCTTAGCACGTGTAGCGACCAGCTGGCCAACCTTTGTGGCCGCGTCGATGTTGCCGGTGGCACCATCACGCAGTTCTTTATCCAAAGTCGAGGCGCTTGCCAGGACTTTGTTGCCGTCGGCCGAGATGACCTGGGCGTAGATGTGCTGCGACGAGCGGTACACGCAGAGACGCACGACTTCTAGTTCGTGCATTTTCAGGCGTGCTTTGCGAGCGCGACGCAGTCGAGTAACTTTTTTGTCGGTCATTTGCTATGCCCTACTTCTTCTTGGCTTCTTTACGACGGACGACTTCGTCCGCGTAGCGCACACCTTTGCCTTTGTACGGCTCTGGTGGACGGAAGTCGCGGATCTCAGCGGCCACCTGACCTACCAGCTGCTTATCAATACCCTTGATCAGGATATCGGTCTGGCTAGGGGTCTCAGCGGTGATGCCTTCCGGCAGTTCGTAATCCACTGGGTGCGAGAAGCCAAGGGCCAGGTTCAAAACCGTGCCTTTTGCTTGCGCTTTGTAACCAACACCGACCAGCTGGAGCTTACGCTCGAAGCCTTGGCTTACGCCTTGGACCATGTTGTTTACCAACGCACGCGTGGTACCGGCCATTGCGCGAGTTTGTTGATCGCCATTGCGAGCAGCGAAACGCAGCTCACCAGCTTCTTCAACGATCTCAACGGACGAATGGATGTTCAGTTCAAGAGTGCCCTTGGCACCCTTCACCGAAAGCTGTTGGCCTGCGAATTTTACTTCGACACCGGCTGGCAGCTTAACGGGGTTCTTAGCGACGCGAGACATGCTTATCCCCCCTTAGAACACAGTGCAAAGAACTTCGCCGCCGACACCGGCAGCGCGCGCAGCACGATCCGTCATCACACCTTTGTTGGTGGAGACGATAGACACGCCCAGACCGCCACGAACTTTCGGCAGATCTTCAGCGGACTTGTACTGACGCAGGCCTGGACGGCTAACGCGCTTCACTTCCTCGATGACCGAACGGCCTTCGAAGTACTTCAGCTCGATGGACAGCAGTGGTTTGATTTCGCTGCTGATCTGATAACCCGCAATGTAGCCTTCGTCTTTCAGGACTTTGGCAACAGCTACCTTCAACTTGGAAGATGGCATGCTTACGACGGACTTTTCAGCCATCTGGGCATTACGGATACGAGTTAGCATGTCCGCTAACGGGTCCTGCATACTCATGGGCTAGACGCTCCTAATACAAAAAAATTAGCCTTGCGGCTACATATGTCGCCGAGAATCTCCGGGTAAAAAACACGGGCTCAGGCGAGCCGCGTATTTTAGACACACTCCGGAAATGAAACAAGCCCCAAAAGGGGCTTGTTCCAGATTCAAGGTCACCGGCGGTCAGTATCTTGCGATTTTGACCGCCCCGACGCTGAAAGTACTTACCAGCTGGCTTTAACCAGACCTGGTACGTCACCACGCATTGCCGCTTCACGCAGTTTGTTACGGCCGAGGCCGAACTTGCGGTAAACGCCGTGTGGACGACCGGTCAGGCGGCAGCGGTTACGCATGCGCGAGGCGCTTGCGTCACGTGGCTGCTTCTGCAGAGCAACTGTCGCTTCCCAACGCGCTTCTGGACTTGCGTTCAGATCTACGATGATTGCTTTCAGTGCTGCACGCTTCTTGGCGTACTTGGCAACCGTGAGCTGACGCTTCAGCTCGCGGTTTTTCATGCTCATCTTGGCCATGGTCCTACTCCAATCAGTTGCGGAACGGGAATTTGAACGCACGCAGCAGAGCGCGGCCTTCATCATCGTTCTTGGCAGTGGTGGTCAGGGTGATGTCCAGACCGCGGAGAGCATCGATCTTGTCGTAGTCGATTTCCGGGAAGATGATCTGCTCTTTCACGCCCATGCTGTAGTTACCACGACCATCGAAGGACTTGGCATTCAGGCCGCGGAAGTCGCGAACCCGAGGCAGGGAGATCGACAGCAGACGATCCAGGAATTCATACATACGCTCACGACGCAGGGTCACTTTGACGCCGATCGGCCAACCTTCACGGACTTTAAAGCCAGCGATGGATTTCCGAGCGTAGGTCACAACGACTTTCTGGCCGGTGATCTTTTCCAGGTCAGCAACAGCATGCTCGATGACTTTTTTGTCGCCGACAGCTTCGCCCAGACCCATGTTCAGGGTGATTTTGGTAACGCGTGGAACTTCCATCACGTTCGAAAGCTTAAGTTCTTCCTTAAGCTTCGGTGCGATTTCTTTCCAGTAAATCTCTTTTAGTCGTGCCATGGTCTTCTACCTAGCAGTGTTCAAGCATCAACCGCTTTTTGGGTCGACTTGAAGACACGAATTTTCTTGCCGTCTTCTACTTTGAAACCAACGCGGTCAGCCTTGTTGGTTTCGCCGTTGAAAATGGCGACGTTAGAAGCGTCCAGTGGAGCTTCTTTTTCGACGATACCGCCTTGTACGCCCGACATCGGGTTAGGCTTGGTATGACGCTTGACCAGGTTCAGACCACCGATAACCAGACGGTTATTGGCGAGAACCTTAAGCACCTTACCGCGCTTACCTTTGTCTTTGCCGGCGATCACGATGATCTCGTCGTCACGACGAATCTTTTGCATGTCGGATCTCCTTACAGCACTTCTGGGGCGAGCGAGACGATCTTCATGAACTTCTCAGTACGAAGTTCACGGGTCACTGGCCCAAAGATACGGGTGCCGATCGGCTCTTGCTTGTTGTTCAGAAGAACAGCAGCGTTGCCATCAAAGCGGATAATGGAGCCATCAGCACGACGTACGCCGTGACGAGTGCGGACTACAACAGCAGTCATCACTTGGCCTTTTTTCACTTTGCCGCGAGGAATTGCTTCCTTCACGGTAACTTTGATGATGTCACCGATACCAGCGTAACGACGATGGGAGCCACCCAGCACCTTGATGCACATAACACGGCGAGCGCCGCTGTTATCGGCCACATCGAGCATGGATTGAGTCTGAATCATATAATTTCTCCGACCCCTAGTCCTTAGACTTCCACAGCGCGTTCGAGAACATCAACCAGTGCCCAAGACTTGGTCTTGGCCAGCGGACGAGTTTCACGAATAGTGACTTTGTCGCCGATGTGGCACTGATTGGTTTCGTCGTGCGCGTGCAGCTTAGTCGAACGCTTAACATATTTACCGTAGATCGGGTGCTTAACGCGACGCTCGATCAGTACGGTGATGGTTTTGTCCATCTTGTCGCTGACAACACGGCCAGTCAGCGTACGGACAGTCTTTTCGGCTTCAGCCATGATCACTTACCTGCCTGCTGGTTGAGCACAGTCTTCACGCGAGCAATGTCACGCTTAACTTGCGAGAGCAGATGAGACTGCCCCAACTGGCCAGTTGCTTTCTGCATGCGCAGATTGAACTGGTCGCGCAGCAGGCCGAGCAGTTGCTCGTTCAGCTGCTGTGCGGATTTTTCACGAAGTTCATTCGCTTTCATCACATCACCGTCCGTTTAACAAAGGCGGTGGCGAGCGGCAGCTTTGCAGCAGCCAGGGCAAAAGCCTCACGCGCCAGCTCTTCAGTTACACCCTCGATTTCATACAGGACTTTGCCTGGCTGAATCTGGGCTACCCAGTATTCCACGTTACCCTTACCTTTACCCATCCGAACCTCAAGAGGTTTTTTGGAGATCGGCTTGTCCGGGAATACACGGATCCAGATCTTGCCGCCACGTTTAACGTGACGGGTCAGTGCACGACGCGCTGACTCGATCTGACGAGCGGTGAGACGACCACGAGCTACAGACTTCAGCGCGAACTCGCCGAAGCTGACTTTGCTACCGCGCTGAGCCAGACCACGGTTGTGGCCTGTCATCTGCTTGCGGAACTTCGTACGCTTTGGTTGCAACATTTGGCGTACCCCTTACTTAGCAGCTTTTTTACGAGGCGCTGGTGCTTGTGGTTTCAGTTCTTCTTGGCGACCACCAATTACTTCGCCTTTGAAGATCCAAACCTTTACACCGATCACACCGTAAGTGGTGTGAGCTTCGTAGTTGGCATAGTCGATGTCGGCACGCAGGGTGTGCAGTGGCACACGACCTTCGCGATACCATTCAGTACGTGCGATTTCAGCACCGCCGAGACGACCGCTCACTTGGATTTTGATGCCTTTGGCACCAATGCGCATGGCGTTCTGTACGGCGCGCTTCATAGCGCGACGGAACATTACGCGACGCTCCAGCTGCTGAGCTACGCTCTGCGCAACCAGCATACCGTCGAGCTCCGGCTTGCGGATCTCTTCGATATTGATGTGCACAGGCACACCCATTTGCTTGGTCAGGTCCTGACGCAGTTTCTCAACATCTTCACCTTTCTTCCCGATAACGATACCTGGACGAGCGGTGTGGATGGTGATACGTGCAGTTTGTGCCGGACGATGGATATCGATACGGCTTACGGACGCGCTTTTTAGTTTGTCTTGGAGATACTCACGCACCTTCAGATCAGCGAACAAATAGTCCGCATAAGTCCGACCGTCTGCGTACCAGACGGAGGTGTGCTCCTTGACGATTCCCAGGCGAATGCCAATGGGATGTACTTTCTGACCCATCTCTTCGACTCCGTTACTTGTCAGCAACCTTGACAGTGATATGGCAAGACCGCTTGACGATGCGATCAGCACGGCCTTTGGCACGTGGCATGATGCGCTTCAGCGAACGCCCTTCGTTGACGAAAACGGTGCTGACTTTAAGGTCATCAACGTCTGCGCCTTCGTTATGCTCGGCGTTGGCTACGGCCGACTCCAGCACTTTCTTCATGATCTCGGCGGCTTTCTTACTGCTGAAAGCCAACAGGTTGAGCGCTTCGCCCACCTTCTTCCCGCGGATCTGGTCGGCGACCAAGCGGGCTTTCTGGGCGGAGATTCGAGCGCCCGACAACTTAGCGGCTACTTCCATTTCCTAACCCCTTAACGCTTGGCTTTCTTGTCTGCCACGTGCCCACGATAAGTGCGGGTACCGGCAAACTCGCCCAGTTTGTGGCCAACCATGTCTTCGTTCACGAGAACTGGGACGTGCAGACGACCGTTGTGTACAGCGATGGTCAAACCGACCATTTGTGGCAGGATCATCGAACGACGCGACCAGGTCTTAACTGGTTTGCGATCGTTCTTTTCCGCCGCCACTTCGATCTTCTTCAGTAGGTGAAGATCAATAAAAGGACCTTTTTTCAGAGAACGTGGCACTGTCGTATCCCTCTATTTACTTGCGACGACGGACGATCATTTTGTCGGTACGCTTATTACCACGAGTCTTCGCGCCCTTAGTCGGGAAGCCCCATGGCGATACCGGATGACGACCACCAGAGGTACGACCTTCACCACCACCGTGTGGGTGGTCAACCGGGTTCATGGCAACACCACGAACGGTTGGGCGAACGCCACGCCAGCGTTTGGCACCAGCTTTACCCAGCGAACGCAGGCTGTGCTCGGAGTTCGAGACTTCACCCAAGGTCGCACGGCATTCAGCCAGCACTTTACGCATCTCACCAGAACGCAGACGCAGGGTCACGTAGACACCTTCACGAGCGATCAGCTGAGCCGAAGCACCAGCGGAACGAGCGATTTGCGCGCCTTTACCTGGCTTCAATTCGATGCCGTGTACGGTGCTACCAACTGGAATGTTACGCAGTTGCAGAGCGTTGCCCGGCTTGATCGGCGCCAAAGCACCTGCGATCAGCTGGTCGCCAGCGCTCACGCCTTTAGGGGCGATGATGTAGCGACGCTCGCCATCTGCGTACAGCAGCAGAGCGATGTGAGCAGTACGGTTTGGATCGTATTCGATACGCTCGACAGTGGCAGAGATGCCATCTTTGTCGTTGCGACGGAAGTCGACCAGACGATAATGCTGCTTATGGCCACCACCGATGTGACGAGTGGTAATGCGACCATTGTTGTTACGACCACCAGTCTTCGATTTCTTCTCGAGCAGCGGTGCGTGAGGAGCGCCTTTATGCAGCTCCTGGTTGACCACCTTGACCACAAAACGGCGGCCAGGGGAAGTCGGTTTGCATTTAACGATTGCCATGATGCACCCCTTCCTTACTCAGCACTGCTGCTGAAATCGAGATCTTGGCCTGGCTGAAGGGAGATAACTGCCTTCTTCCAGTCATTACGCTTGCCCAGACCGCGAGCAGTGCGCTTGCTCTTACCCAGAACATTCAGGGTAGTAACACGCTCAACTTTCACGCTGAACAGGCTTTCGACGGCCTTCTTGATTTCCAGCTTGGTTGCGTCAGTTGCAACCTTGAAAACGAACTGGCCTTTCTTGTCAGCCAGAACCGTAGCCTTTTCGGAAACGTGCGGGCCAAGCAGAACTTTAAATACGCGTTCCTGGTTCATCCCAGCAGCTCCTCGAATTTCTTCACGGCCGACACGGTGATCAACACCTTGTCGTATGCGATCAGACTAACTGGATCGGAACCTTGCACGTCACGTACATCAACGTGTGGCAGGTTGCGAGCAGCCAGGTACAGGTTCTGATCAACAGCTTCAGACACGATCAAAACGTCGGTCAGGCTCATGTTGTTCAGTTTGCCCAGCAGATCTTTGGTCTTTGGACTTTCAACAGCGAAGTCCTGAACCACGACCAGACGATCAGTACGCACGAGTTCAGCAAGAATGGAGCGCAGAGCTGCGCGATACATCTTCTTGTTGAGCTTCTGAGAGTGATCCTGTGGACGAGCTGCGAAAGTGGTACCGCCGCCACGCCAGATTGGGCTACGGATAGTACCGGCACGAGCACGGCCAGTGCCTTTCTGACGCCAAGGGCGCTTACCGCCACCACGTACGTCGGAACGGGTCTTTTGCTGCTTGCTACCTTGACGGCCGCCGGCCATGTAGGCCACGACTGCTTGGTGAACCAGCGTCTCGTTGAATTCGCCGCCAAATGTCAGTTCGGAAACTTCGATCGCTTGAGCGTCATTTACATTTAATTGCATGTCAGCTTCCCCTTAACCGCGAGCCTTGGCCGCTGGACGTACAACCAGGTTGCCGCCAGTAGCGCCAGGAACAGCACCCTTGACCAACAACAGATTGCGTTCAGCGTCGACGCGCACTACTTCGAGGGACTGCACGGTCACGCGCTCAGCGCCCATATGACCGGACATTTTTTTGCCCTTGAATACACGACCAGGAGTCTGGCACTGGCCAATAGAGCCCGGGACGCGGTGGGAAACGGAGTTACCGTGAGTGTTGTCTTGACCACGGAAATTCCAACGCTTGATCGTACCCTGGAAGCCTTTACCCTTGGACTGACCGGTTACATCAACCAGTTGACCAGCGGCGAAGATTTCAGCGTTGATCAGATCGCCAGCCTGGTAGTCACCATCTTCAAGACGGAACTCCATAACAGTACGACCAGCTGCAACGTTTGCTTTTGCGAAGTGACCTGCTTGAGCAGCAGTCACGCGCGAAGCACGACGCTCGCCGACAGTGACTTGCACTGCACGATAGCCATCGGTTTCTTCAGTTTTGAACTGGGTGACGCGATTCGGCTCGATCTCAATGACCGTAACCGGAATGGAGACACCTTCTTCGGTGAAAATACGGGTCATACCGCATTTACGACCGACTACACCAATAGTCATGTTGTAAACCTCATGAGTGTACGGGGCTTTCACCCGCTATGGCCGCCCATTTCAGAGCGTTACACGACTAAGACCCAAGTCTTAGCCGAGGCTGATCTGTACTTCCACACCGGCCGCCAGATCAAGCTTCATAAGTGCATCAACGGTTTTATCCGTTGGCTGGACAATGTCCAGAACGCGCTTATGAGTACGGATCTCGTACTGGTCACGCGCGTCTTTGTTGACGTGCGGGGAGACCAGAACGGTGAACCGCTCTTTGCGGGTAGGCAGTGGAATTGGACCACGCACTTGAGCACCAGTACGTTTCGCGGTTTCCACGATTTCCTGGGTGGATTGGTCGATCAGGCGATGGTCAAAAGCCTTCAACCTGATACGGATTTGCTGATTTTGCATTGGATTTCAGACTCCGGCTGCTATTCCCAGCGAGCGCAATACGCCCGTTAAAAGGAGGCGCAATTCTATAGACGCCCCAGATAGGTGTCAACCCAATAAAAAAGCCCCCGCTGAGCGGGGGCCTTTTCAAAGCATCGAAGCTATCTCAAAAGAGATGCTTACTCGATGATTTTAGCTACAACACCAGCGCCAACAGTACGGCCGCCTTCACGAATTGCGAAGCGCAGACCGTCTTCCATTGCGATGGTTTTGATCAGGGTAACTTCCATTTGGATGTTATCGCCTGGCATTACCATTTCAACGCCTTCTGGCAGCTGGCAGTTACCAGTCACGTCAGTAGTACGGAAGTAGAACTGTGGACGGTAGCCTTTGAAGAACGGAGTGTGACGACCGCCTTCTTCTTTGCTCAGAACGTAGACTTCAGCGGTGAACTTGGTGTGCGGCTTAACCGAACCCGGCTTAACCAGAACCTGGCCACGCTCAACGTCGTCACGCTTGGTACCACGCAGCAGAACGCCGCAGTTCTCACCAGCACGACCTTCGTCGAGCAGCTTGCGGAACATTTCAACACCGGTGCAGGTGGTGGTGGTGGTGTCACGCAGACCAACGATTTCCAGCGGATCTTGAACGCGAACGATACCGCGCTCGATACGACCAGTCACAACAGTACCACGACCGGAGATCGAGAATACGTCTTCGATTGGCATCAGGAACGGCTTGTCGGTCAGACGAACTGGTTCTGGGATGTAGCTGTCCAGGGTTTCAACCAGTTTACGAACGGCAGTGGTGCCCATTTCGTTGTCGTCCTTGCCTTCCAGCGCCATACGAGCAGAACCGATGATGATCGGAGTGTCGTCGCCTGGGAAGTCGTAAGTGCTCAGCAGATCGCGCACTTCCATCTCAACCAGTTCCAGCAGCTCAGCGTCGTCTACCAGGTCAGCCTTGTTCAGGAAAACCACGATGTACGGAACGCCTACCTGACGGGACAGCAGGATGTGCTCACGGGTTTGTGGCATCGGACCATCAGCGGCCGAGCAGACCAGGATCGCGCCATCCATCTGGGCAGCACCAGTGATCATGTTCTTCACATAGTCAGCGTGACCTGGGCAGTCGACGTGAGCGTAGTGACGGATCTTCGAGTTGTACTCGACGTGCGCGGTGTTGATGGTGATACCACGAGCTTTCTCTTCTGGCGCGCTGTCGATTTTATCGAAATCAACGATTGCCGAACCGAATACTTCGGAGCAAACGCGAGTCAGAGCTGCGGTCAGAGTGGTTTTACCGTGGTCAACGTGACCGATAGTGCCAACGTTGACGTGCGGTAGGGAACGATCAAATTTTTCTTTAGCCACGACAATTAACTCCTTGCCTAAAGGACTGAATCAGCCTTGTTTTTTGGATACAGTTTCAGCGATGTGCGCCGGAGCTGTGTTGTATTTTTTGAATTCCATAGAGTAGCTTGCGCGACCCTGGGACATGGAGCGAACGTCGGTCGCGTAACCGAACATCTCACCCAACGGAACCTCGGCGCGAATCACTTTGCCGGAAACCGTGTCTTCCATACCCAAGATCATGCCGCGACGACGGTTAAGGTCGCCCATGACATCACCCATATAGTCTTCAGGTGTAACAACTTCTACCGCCATGATTGGCTCAAGCAACTCACCACCGCCCTTCTGGGCCAGTTGCTTGGTTGCCATGGAAGCAGCCACCTTAAACGCCATCTCGTTGGAGTCGACGTCGTGGTAAGAACCGTCAAAAACGGTTGCTTTCAGGCCGATCAGCGGATAGCCGGCAACAACACCGTTCTTCATCTGCTCTTCGATGCCCTTCTGGATAGCAGGGATGTATTCCTTAGGAACCACACCACCTACTACTTCGTTCACGAATTGCAGACCTTCCTGACCTTCGTCAGCAGGAGCAAAACGGATCCAGCAGTGACCGAACTGACCACGACCGCCGGACTGACGAACGAACTTGCCTTCGATTTCACAGTTCTTCGTGATGCGCTCACGATAGGAAACCTGAGGCTTACCGATGTTAGCTTCGACGTTGAACTCGCGGCGCATCCGGTCAACCAGGATGTCCAGGTGCAACTCGCCCATGCCAGAGATGATCGTTTGACCAGTCTCTTCATCAGTTTTAACGCGGAAAGATGGATCTTCCTGAGCAAGTTTGCCCAGAGCAATACCCATTTTTTCCTGGTCATCCTTGGTCTTAGGCTCTACGGCAACCGAAATAACCGGCTCCGGGAAGTCCATACGAACCAGGATGATTGGCTTGTCAGCGTTGCACAAGGTCTCACCAGTGGTGACGTCCTTCATGCCGATCAAGGCCGCGATGTCACCAGCGCGCACCTCCTTGATCTCTTCGCGGGCGTTTGCGTGCATTTGCACCATACGACCCACGCGCTCTTTCTTGCCTTTAACCGAGTTGATCACGCCGTCGCCGGAGTTCAACACGCCCGAGTAAACGCGGACGAAGGTCAAGGTACCCACGAATGGGTCAGTGGCAATTTTAAATGCCAGAGCGGAGAACGGTTCTGCGTCGTCTGCATGACGCTCCAGCTCGATAGTCTCGTCATCCGGGTCAGTACCCTTGATGGCAGGAATATCCACTGGTGCCGGCAAGTAGTCGATCACAGCATCGAGAACCAGGGGAACGCCCTTGTTCTTGAACGAGGAACCGCAAACAGCCAAGACGATCTCACCAGCAATAGTACGCTGACGCAGAGCAGCCTTGATTTCCACGTTGGTGAGTTCTTCACCTTCGAGGTACTTGTTCATCAGCTCTTCGTTGGCTTCGGCCGCAGCTTCAACCATGTTGTTGCGCCATTCGTCAGCCAGTTCCTGCAGCTCAGCAGGGATAGGCTTACGAACAGGAACCATACCTTTGTCAGCATCGTTCCAGTAAACAGCTTCCATGGTCAGCAAATCGATCTGGCCTTGGAAGTTGTCTTCGGAACCGATAGCCAACTGGATTGGCACCGGAGTGTGACCCAGGCGCTGCTTGATCTGACCGATCACGCGCAGGAAGTTAGCACCAGCACGGTCCATCTTGTTTACGTAAACAAGACGTGGAACACCGTATTTGTTGGCTTGACGCCATACGGTTTCCGACTGAGGCTCAACACCCGAGGTACCGCAGAACACAACGACAGCGCCGTCGAGTACGCGCAGGGAACGCTCAACTTCAATGGTGAAGTCAACGTGGCCCGGAGTATCGATTACGTTGAAGCGGTGCTCATCTTTGTACTGCTTCTCGGAACCTTTCCAGAAGGCGGTAATAGCAGCAGAAGTAATGGTAATACCACGCTCCTGCTCCTGAACCATCCAGTCTGTGGTCGCGGCGCCATCATGCACCTCGCCCATCTTGTGACTTTTGCCGGTGTAAAACAGTACGCGCTCGGTGGTGGTGGTTTTACCAGCATCCACGTGAGCAACGATACCGATGTTACGGTAGCGGCTAATCGGAGTAGTACGAGCCATAAAGCCCTCGCAAAATTAGTGAAGCTAAGATTAGAAGCGGTAGTGCGAGAAAGCTTTGTTAGCTTCAGCCATACGGTGCACGTCTTCACGCTTCTTAACAGCAGCACCTTTACCTTCAGCAGCGTCCAACAGTTCGCCGGCCAAACGCAGAGCCATAGACTTCTCGCCACGCTTACGGGCGAAGTCTACCAACCAGCGCATTGCCAGAGCGTTACGACGGGACGGACGAACTTCGACCGGAACCTGGTAAGTAGCACCGCCTACACGGCGCGACTTCACTTCGACCAGCGGAGCGATGGCGTCGAGAGCTTTCTCGAAGATTTCCAGGGGGTCGCTGTTCTTGCGCTCTTTAACCTTTTCCAGCGCGCCATAAACGATACGCTCGGCAACGGCTTTCTTGCCGCTTTCCATCACGTGGTTCATGAACTTGGCCAGGATTTGGCTTCCGTATTTTGGATCGTCAAGCACTTCGCGCTTGGCTGCTACGCGTCTTCTTGGCATGGATAAGCCCTCAAACGGTCTTCAGGTTCGTTCGGAATCGGTGCCCTTTCGGGACGCCTCCGACCTTACTCTTATCGACTCAGAAAATAAGATGATTCAGTTTTACAAAAAGCCGCTACTACTTAGGCTTCTTGGTACCGTACTTCGAACGACCCTGGTTACGACCTTTAACGCCGGAAGTATCCAAGGAGCCGCGTACGGTGTGGTAACGAACACCTGGCAAGTCTTTTACACGACCGCCGCGGATCAGTACCACGCTGTGCTCTTGCAGGTTGTGGCCTTCACCGCCGATGTACGAGGAAACCTCGAAACCGTTGGTCAGACGCACACGGCATACTTTACGCAGTGCCGAGTTAGGTTTTTTCGGCGTGGTGGTATACACACGGGTGCATACGCCACGACGTTGCGGGCAGTTCTGCAGCGCAGGTACGTCGGATTTCTCGACGATACGCTTACGCGGCTGACGTACCAGCTGGTTGATAGTTGCCATCTACTAGCTCCACTGTTGTCTTGCGACGCTATTGTCTTGCAAGAAAAGCAAAATGGCAGGAACGAATTCCCGCCAAATTTAGGGGTACAAGAGTCTAAAGAGGATCTTGTCCCCAGTCAAGGCAAGGCCCCGACCTCCCCACTCGTCGAACCGGGGCAAAACTGCCTCGATCCGACGAATGGGGCTGCCAGGGCCCAGTCTTATCTAGCGCAGAACTCAGTTACCGCTTGAGTTCAGTGCTTCGGTCAGTGCAGCTTCCACTTCACTGGCGCTAACGCGCAGCGGCTTGTCAGCATCACGGCGACGCTTACGCTCGCTGTGATAAGCCAAACCGGTACCCGCCGGGATCAGACGACCCACGACCACGTTCTCTTTCAGGCCGCGCAGGTAATCGCGCTTGCCGGTTACCGCTGCTTCGGTCAGTACACGAGTGGTCTCCTGGAAGGAGGCCGCCGAGATGAACGATTCAGTGGACAGCGACGCCTTGGTGATACCCAGCAGCACACGAGTGAACTTGGAAACGAATTTCTCGTCGCCAGCCAGACGCTCGTTTTCTACCAGTACGTGAGTCAGTTCCATCTGGTCGCCCTTGATGAAACTGGAATCGCCGGATTCAGCGATTTCAACTTTACGCAGCATCTGACGCAGGATGGTCTCGATGTGCTTATCGTTGATCTTCACGCCTTGCAGGCGATAAACGTCCTGGATCTCGTTAACGATGTACTTGGCCAGCGCACTTACACCCAGCAGACGCAGGATGTCGTGTGGATCGCTCGGGCCGTCGGAGATAACTTCGCCGCGGTTTACCTGTTCGCCTTCGAAGACGTTCAGGTGACGCCACTTTGGAATCAGCTCTTCGTACGGATCGGTACCGTCGTTCGGGGTGATAACCAGGCGGCGCTTGCCCTTGGTCTCTTTACCGAACGCGATGGTGCCGCTGACTTCTGCCAGAATCGACGCTTCTTTCGGACGACGAGCTTCGAACAAGTCGGCAACACGCGGCAGACCACCGGTGATGTCGCGAGTCTTCGAAGTTTCTTGCGGGATACGCGCGATAACATCACCGATCGCGATCTTCGCACCATCCGCTACACCGACCAGGGCGTTGGCTGGCAGGAAGTACTGAGCGATTACGTCAGTGCCTGGCAGCAACAGATCCTTGCCGTTGTCATCGACCATCTTCACGGCAGGACGGATGTCTTTACCGGCAGCTGGACGATCTTTGGCGTCGAGTACTTCAATGTTGGTCATACCGGTCAATTCGTCAGTCTGACGCTTGATCGTGATGCCTTCTTCCATGCCCACGTAGGTCACGGTACCTTTCATTTCGGTAACGATTGGGTGAGTGTGCGGATCCCACTTGGCCACGATAGCGCCAGCGTCGACCTTGTCACCTTCTTTAACCGAAATCACAGCACCGTACGGCAGCTTGTAGCGCTCACGCTCACGACCGTAGTCATCAGCGATGGCCAGTTCGCCGGAACGGGACACAGCAACCAGGTGACCATCCACTCGCTCAACGTGCTTGAGGTTGTGCAGACGGACGGTACCGCCATTCTTCACCTGAACGCTGTCCGCAGCGGAGGTCCGGCTTGCCGCACCACCGATGTGGAACGTACGCATGGTCAGCTGGGTACCCGGCTCACCGATGGACTGGGCAGCGATAACGCCGACCGCTTCACCGATGTTCACCTGGTGACCACGAGCCAAGTCACGGCCGTAGCACTTGGCGCAGATGCCGTAGCGGGTTTCACAGCTGATCGGCGAGCGAACGATCACTTCGTCGATGCTGTTGAGTTCGATGAACTCGACCCACTTTTCATCTACCAGGGTGCCGGCAGGAACGATAATTTCCTCGGTACCTGGCTTGAATACGTCGCGTGCAATAACACGACCCAATACGCGCTCACCCAGCGGCTCTACAACGTCACCGCCTTCAATGTGCGGAGTCATCAGCAAGCCGTGCTCGGTGCCGCAATCGATCTCGGTTACAACCAGATCTTGTGCAACGTCTACCAGACGACGAGTCAGGTAACCGGAGTTAGCGGTTTTCAACGCGGTATCCGCAAGACCCTTACGAGCACCGTGAGTGGAGATGAAGTACTGGAGTACGCTCAAACCTTCACGGAAGTTCGCAGTAATCGGCGTTTCGATGATGGAACCGTCCGGCTTGGCCATCAGGCCACGCATACCGGCGAGCTGACGGATCTGCGCAGCAGAACCCCGTGCGCCCGAGTCGGCCATCATGTACATCGAGTTGAAGGATTCCTGGTCAACTTCGTCGCCGTGACGGTCGATGACTTTCTCTTTCGAGAGGTTGGCCATCATCGCCTTGGAGACTTCGTCGTTGGCCTTGGACCAAAGGTCGATCACTTTGTTGTACTTCTCGCCCTGTGTTACCAGGCCCGAGGCGTACTGGCTTTCGATCTCTTTCACTTCATCGGTTGCAGCTGCGATGATGCGGGCTTTTTCATCCGGGATAACGAAGTCGTTAACACCGATGGAAACGCCGGAGATGGTCGAATAAGCAAAACCGGTGTACATCAACTGGTCAGCGAAGATCACGGTCTCTTTCAAACCAACCACGCGGTAGCACTGGTTGATCAGCTTGGAGATCGCCTTTTTCTTCATCGGCAGGTTGACGACGTCGTAGGACAGACCTTTTGGCACAACTTGATACAGCAGCGCACGGCCGACAGTGGTGTCGACGATACGGGTGCCGCTCACGCTGCCGCCGTCACGGTCGTTGACGGTTTCGTTGATCCGCACTTTGACCTTGGCGTGCAGTGCGGCTTCGCCGGCACGGAACACACGGTCAACTTCTTGCAGGTCAGCGAACACACGACCTTCGCCTTTGGCGTTGATCGCTTCACGGGTCATGTAGTACAGACCCAATACAACGTCCTGCGACGGAACGATGATTGGCTCACCGTTGGCTGGCGACAGAATGTTGTTGGTCGACATCATCAACGCACGCGCTTCCAACTGGGCTTCCAGTGTCAGCGGTACGTGCACGGCCATTTGGTCGCCGTCGAAGTCGGCGTTGTACGCAGCGCAGACCAGAGGGTGCAGCTGGATAGCCTTACCTTCGATCAGTACCGGTTCAAACGCCTGGATACCCAGACGGTGAAGGGTCGGTGCACGGTTGAGGAGAACCGGGTGTTCGCGAATCACTTCAGCAAGAACGTCCCAAACCTCTGGCAGTTCGCGCTCGACCATTTTCTTGGCCGCTTTGATGGTGGTCGCGAGACCGCGCATTTCCAGCTTGCCGAAGATGAACGGCTTGAACAGCTCAAGTGCCATCTTCTTAGGCAGACCGCACTGGTGCAGACGCAGGGTCGGGCCTACGGTAATTACCGAACGACCGGAGTAGTCAACACGCTTGCCGAGCAAGTTCTGACGGAAACGACCTTGCTTACCCTTGATCATGTCAGCCAAGGATTTCAGAGGACGCTTGTTCGAACCCGTGATAGCGCGGCCACGACGGCCGTTGTCGAGCAGTGCATCGACCGCTTCTTGCAACATACGCTTTTCGTTGCGCACGATGATGTCCGGAGCGGACAGATCAAGCAGACGCTTCAAGCGGTTGTTACGGTTGATCACGCGACGGTACAGGTCGTTGAGGTCGGACGTTGCGAAACGACCACCATCCAACGGTACCAGAGGACGCAGGTCTGGCGGCAGAACCGGCAGAACGGTCAGCACCATCCACTCTGGCAAGTTGCCGGAACCTTGGAAGGCTTCCATCAACTTCAGACGCTTGGACAGCTTCTTGATCTTGGTTTCCGAGTTGGTTTGCGGAATCTCTTCGCGCAGACGGCCAATCTCGTGTTCCAGGTCGATAGCGTGCAGCAGTTCGCGGACAGCTTCGGCACCCATGCGGGCATCGAAATCGTCGCCGAACTCTTCCAGCGCTTCGAAGTACTGCTCATCGTTCAGCAGCTGACCTTTTTCAAGGGTAGTCATGCCTGGATCGATAACGACATAGCTCTCGAAGTAGAGAACGCGCTCGATATCACGCAGGGTCATGTCCATCAGCAAGCCGATACGGGACGGCAGCGATTTCAGGAACCAGATGTGGGCAACCGGCGAGGCCAGTTCGATGTGCGCCATACGCTCACGACGAACCTTGGCCAGCGCGACTTCAACGCCGCACTTCTCGCAGATCACGCCACGGTGCTTCAAGCGCTTGTACTTACCGCACAGGCACTCGTAATCCTTTACCGGGCCAAAGATCTTGGCGCAGAACAGGCCGTCACGCTCAGGTTTGAACGTACGGTAGTTGATGGTTTCCGGCTTTTTAACTTCACCGAACGACCACGAACGGATCATCTCAGGCGATGCCAATCCAATACGGATGGCGTCGAACTCTTCGACTTGACCCTGGTTTTTCAGCAAATTCAGTAGGTCTTTCAAGGCCTTTCCTCCTGGCGGAGCAGAGAGCGGGCTAAATAGCCCCGCTCTCGATTCGCGTCACGTGTTATTCGGTTTCCAGATCGATATCGATGCCGAGGGAACGAATTTCTTTGATCAACACGTTGAAGGACTCGGGCATGCCCGGCTCCATACGGTGATCGCCGTCCACGATGTTTTTGTACATCTTGGTACGACCGTTCACATCGTCCGACTTCACTGTGAGCATTTCTTGCAGAGTGTATGCAGCACCGTATGCTTCCAGTGCCCAGACCTCCATCTCCCCGAAACGCTGACCACCGAACTGAGCCTTACCACCCAGCGGCTGCTGGGTAACCAGGCTGTACGAACCGGTAGAACGAGCGTGCATCTTATCGTCTACCAAGTGGTTCAGCTTCAGCATGTACATGTAGCCAACAGTAACCGGGCGCTCAAACTTGTTGCCGGTACGGCCGTCGAACAGCTGCATCTGGCCGCTTTCTGGCAGGTCTGCCAGTTTCAGCATGGCCTTGATTTCGCTTTCCTTGGCACCGTCGAACACCGGGGTAGCCATTGGAACGCCGCCGCGCAGGTTCTTCGCCAGATCCAGGATTTCCTGGTCGGAGAAGGTGTCCAGTTCTTCGTTGCGACCGCCGATCTCGTTGTAGATCTCGTGCAGGAACTTACGCAGGTCTGCGACCTTGCGCTGCTCTTCGATCATACGGTTGATCTTCTCGCCCAGACCTTTGGCCGCGAGGCCCAGGTGGGTTTCAAGGATCTGACCAACGTTCATACGCGAAGGTACGCCCAACGGGTTGAGGACGACGTCGACCGGGGTGCCATTGGCATCGTGCGGCATGTCTTCAACCGGCATGATCACGGAGACCACACCCTTGTTACCGTGACGACCGGCCATCTTGTCGCCCGGCTGGATGCGGCGACGGATTGCCAGGTAAACCTTGACGATTTTCAGCACGCCTGGAGCCAGGTCATCGCCCTGCTGCAGTTTGCGCTTCTTGTCTTCGAACTTATCGTCCAGCAGACGGCGGCGATCAACGATGTAGGCCTGGGCCTTCTCGAGTTGCTCGTTCAGAGCATCTTCAGCCATGCGCAGCTTGAACCACTGGCCGTGCTCAAGACCGTCGAGGATTTCGTCGGTGATGTCCTGACCTTTCTTCAGACCTGCGCCGCCTTCGGCCTTGTGGCCTACCAGAGCGGAACGCAGACGTTCGAAGGTCGCGCCTTCAACGATACGGAACTCTTCGTTAAGGTCCTTGCGGATCTCGTCGAGTTGAGTCTTCTCGATGGACAGTGCACGAGCATCACGCTCAACGCCGTCACGGGTGAAGACCTGTACGTCGATGACAGTACCTTTGGTACCGGTAGGTACACGCAGGGAGGTGTCTTTAACGTCGCTGGCTTTTTCACCGAAGATCGCACGCAGCAGCTTCTCTTCCGGAGTCAGTTGGGTCTCGCCTTTCGGAGTGACCTTACCAACCAGGATGTCGCCTGCGCCTACTTCAGCACCTACGTAAACAATACCGGCTTCGTCCAGCTTGTTCAGTGCAGCTTCACCCACGTTCGGGATGTCTGCAGTGATCTCTTCAGGCCCAAGCTTGGTATCACGTGCCACACAGGTCAGTTCCTGAATGTGGATCGTGGTGAAGCGGTCTTCTTGAACAACACGCTCGGACAGGCAGATGGAGTCTTCGAAGTTGAAGCCGTTCCATGCCATGAACGCGATGCGCATGTTCTGACCCAGAGCCAGTTCACCCATGTCGGTGGACGGACCGTCGGCCATGATGTCGCTACGCTGAACGCGATCACCCTTGCTCACCAGCGGACGCTGGTTGATGCAGGTGTTCTGGTTCGAGCGGGTGTATTTGGTCAGGTTGTAGATGTCGACACCGGCTTCGCCAGTTTCAACTTCGTCATCGGCAACGCGAACCACGATACGGCTGGCGTCAACGGAGTCGATCACGCCGCCACGACGAGCCACGACGCAAACGCCGGAGTCACGGGCTACGTTACGCTCCATGCCGGTACCTACCAGCGGCTTGTCAGCACGCAGGGTCGGTACAGCTTGACGCTGCATGTTGGAACCCATCAACGCACGGTTGGCGTCATCGTGCTCCAGGAACGGGATCAGCGACGCTGCAACCGAAACTACCTGCTTCGGCGAAACGTCCATCAAGGTGACGTCTTCCGGCGCCTTGACGGTGAACTCGTTCAAGTGACGAACAGCTACCAGTTCGTCGATCAGGACTTTCTTGTCGTTCATCGTGGCCGAAGCCTGAGCGATCACGTGATCAGCTTCTTCGATAGCAGACAGGAACACGATCTCGTCGGTGACCAGAGCGTCTTTCACCACACGGTACGGGCTCTCAAGGAAGCCGTACTGGTTGGTGCGCGCATAAGCGGCCAGGGAGTTGATCAGACCGATGTTCGGACCTTCCGGCGTTTCGATCGGGCATACACGACCGTAGTGCGTAGGGTGAACGTCACGAACCTCAAAGCCTGCACGCTCACGGGTCAGACCGCCCGGGCCCAGTGCAGAAACACGGCGCTTGTGGGTGATCTCGGAGAGCGGGTTGTTCTGGTCCATGAACTGCGAGAGCTGGCTGGAACCGAAGAACTCTTTCACCGCCGCAGCCACTGGCTTGGCGTTGATCAGGTCTTGCGGCATCAGGCCTTCGCTTTCTGCCATCGACAGACGCTCTTTGACCGCACGCTCAACACGTACCAGGCCAACGCGGAACTGGTTCTCAGCCATTTCGCCTACGCAGCGAACACGACGGTTACCCAGGTGGTCGATGTCATCGACGATGCCTTTGCCGTTACGGATGTCGACCAGAGTCTTCAAGACCGCAACGATGTCTTCCTTGCAGAGCACGCCCGAACCTTCGATCTCGGTACGACCGATACGACGGTTGAACTTCATCCGGCCGACCGCAGACAGGTCATAACGCTCAGGGCTGAAGAACAGGTTATTGAACAAGGTTTCGGCTGCGTCTTTGGTAGGTGGCTCGCCAGGACGCATCATGCGATAGATCTCGACCAGCGCTTCCAATTGGTTGCTGGTGGAGTCGATCTTCAGGGTGTCGGAGACGAACGGACCGCAGTCGATATCGTTGGTGTACAGAGTCTCGATACGAACAACCTGAGCCTTGGCAATCTTGGCCAGGATCTCAGTGTTCAGCTCGGTGTTGCACTCAGCCAGGATTTCTCCAGTAGCAGGGTGAACGATGACTTTGGCGGTCGTGCGACCCAGGACGTAGTCCAGAGGCACTTCCAGCGATTTGATGCCGGCTTTTTCGATCTGGTTGATGTGGCGCGCAGTGATACGACGACCCGCTTCAACAATGACCTTGCCATTTTCATCCTGAATGTCCAGGACCGCAATTTCACCGCGCAGACGCGAAGCAATCAGCTCAAGGCTTAGAGTTTCATCCTTGAGGCTGAACACGTTGGTGGTATAGAAAGCGTCCAGCACTTGCTCAGTGGTGTAACCGAGCGCGCGCAGCAGTACCGAGGCCGGCAGCTTGCGACGACGGTCGATACGCACGAACACGCAGTCTTTCGGGTCGAACTCGAAGTCCAACCACGAACCGCGGTACGGAATGATGCGTGCGGAGTACAACAGTTTACCGGAGCTGTGCGTCTTGCCGCGGTCGTGGTCAAAGAACACGCCCGGGGAACGGTGCAGCTGGGAAACAATTACACGCTCGGTACCGTTGATAACGAAGGTACCGTTCTCAGTCATCAATGGGATTTCGCCCATGTAGACTTCTTGCTCTTTGATGTCCTTGATCGCTTTGTTCGACGATTCTTTGTCGAAAATGATCAGACGGACTTTTACCCGCAAAGGTACGGCGTACGTAACGCCACGCAACACGCATTCTTTGACATCAAATGCCGGTTCGCCCAGGCGATAACCGACGTACTCCAGCGCAGCATTGCCGGAGTAGCTGATGATCGGGAAAACGGATTTGAAGGCCGCATGCAGGCCCACGTCGCGGAACTGATCTTTGGTCGCTCCCGCCTGCAAGAATTCACGATACGAATCCAGCTGGATAGCCAGAAGGTACGGGACATCCATGACGTCCGGCAACTTGCTAAAGTCCTTGCGGATACGTTTTTTCTCAGTATATGAGTAAGCCATCAGCGTTCCCCAGCTTGGTCACCTGCTTGTTTGGCCCCTCCGACGGGAGCAGCCAGAAAATCTTGCAAACCCCATGGTTTGCACCACCGCATCGGGTGGCTACAGCGCGTTAATGGCGGCGACCGAGTCGACAGCCAAGAACGGAAAAAGGCCGGTGGCAAGAGCCACCAGCCATCAGCCTTCAGCTTAACGCTTGGGCTGGAGACGCAATGTCGATGCTTACTTCAGCTCGACTTTAGCGCCTGCTTCTTCCAGAGTTGCCTTGGCTTTGTCGCCTGCATCTTTGGTCACTGCTTCCAGAACCATAGCAGGAGCGCCGTCAACTACAGCCTTGGCTTCTTTCAAGCCCAGACCGGTCAGTTCACGTACTGCCTTGATCACGTTTACTTTCTTCTCGCCAGCTTCCAGCAGCATGACGTTGAATTCGGTTTGCTCTTCAACAACGGCAGCAGCAGCAGCTGGGCCAGCGGAAGCAGCGGCAGCGGAAACGCCGAATTTTTCTTCGAAAGCTTTGATCAGCTCAACAACCTGCAGAACCGACATTTCAGCTACGGCGTTGAGGATATCGTCTTGGGAGATAGACATTGCTGTATTTCCTGAATTGGGGGACGGCCTACGCGGCCATCGAAATAAACAAAAATACGCGAGAGAATTTGCTCAGCCTTAGGCTGCGGCAGCTTCTTTTTGCTCGCGAACTGCAGCCAGAGTACGAGCCAGCTTGCTGGTAGCGCCTTGAATCACGCTCATCAGCTGCGAAATGGCTTCGTCGCGGGTCGGCAGTGTTGCCAGTACGTCGATTTGGTTAGCTGCGAGGAACTTGCCCTCGAACGCAGCTGCCTTGATCTCGAACTTATCCTGACTCTTGGCGAATTCCTTGAACAAACGGGCAGCAGCGCCTGGATGATCCTTGGAGAACGCGATCAGAGTCGGGCCTGTGAACACGTCGTTGAGGACACTGTATTCAGTGTCAGCAACGGCGCGCTTGAGCAGGGTGTTACGTACAACACGTACGTATACGCCAGCTTCACGAGCCTCTTTACGGAGTCCGGTCATAGCGCCTACTGTCACACCACGGGCATCAGCCACGACAGCGGACAGAGCAGCTTTGGCAGCCTCGTTGACTTCAGCGACGATGGCCTTCTTGTCTTCGAGATTAATTGCCACGGGTTTAACTCCTGCTTGTTACCGTTTCATCTGGCCGGAGCCGGATGTCGTTTTGGTGTCTGATTCGGTAAGGAACCGGGAGCACCATCTGCGTAGGCTTTTGGTTTAAGACTTGCGTCGCCTACGGTCTTGGATAGCCCCCGCCAGGCAGGGACCCCAATTTTTTCCAATTGACGCAATCGCTTGCGCCAATCTGTGTCTTATACGTCCAGCGAGCCTTGGTCGATGACCAGACCTGGGCCCATAGTGGTGCTCAGGGTAACGCGCTTGACGTAGATACCTTTCGAGGAAGCTGGCTTGATACGCTTCAGATCAGCGATCAGGGCTTCAACGTTTTCCTTCAGCTTGACGGCGTCGAAGCCGACTTTGCCAACGGAGGTGTGAATGATGCCGTTTTTGTCGGTGCGATAACGAACCTGACCAGCCTTGGCGTTTTTAACCGCGGTAGCTACGTCTGGAGTTACGGTGCCGACTTTAGGGTTAGGCATCAGGCCGCGCGGGCCCAGGATCTGACCCAATTGACCTACAACGCGCATTGCATCCGGGGAAGCAATAACTACGTCATAGTTCAGGTCGCCGCCTTTCATTTCGGCAGCCAGGTCGTCCATGCCAACGCGATCAGCGCCAGCGGCCAGAGCTGCTTCAGCAGCTGGACCTTGGGTGAAGACGGCTACACGTACAGTCTTGCCAGTACCGTGTGGCAGCACAGTAGCGCTACGAACGACCTGGTCGGATTTACGTGGGTCAACACCCAGGTTTACAGCAACGTCAACAGACTCGCTGAACTTGACAGTCGACAGCTCGGTCAGCAGAGCAGCAGCGTCTACAAAGCTGTAGGACTTGCCCGCTTCGATTTTGCCGGCGATAGCCTTTTGGCGCTTGGTCAGCTTAGCCATTACACACCCTCCACGTTAAGGCCCATGCTACGAGCAGAACCGGCGATGGTACGCACGGCTGCATCCATATCAGCTGCAGTCAGATCCGCGTTTTTGGTTTTCGCGATTTCTTCCAGCTGAGCACGAGTTACGGTGCCAACCTTAACGGTGTTAGGACGAGCGGAACCGCTAGTCAGACCAGCAGCTTTCTTAAGCAAAACCGAAGCCGGGGTCGACTTGGTTTCGAAAGTGAAGCTACGGTCGCTGTATACAGTGATGATCACTGGAGTCGGCAGACCTGGCTCAAGACCCTGAGTACGGGCGTTGAAAGCCTTGCAGAATTCCATGATGTTCACGCCGTGCTGACCCAGAGCTGGACCAACAGGTGGGCTTGGGTTGGCCTGAGCGGCCTTCACTTGCAGCTTGATGTAAGCGGTAATCTTCTTGGCCATGAGGCACTCCAATTACGGGTTCAAACGCCTCGAAAGGCTCCCCGGTTACTTGCGCGTTTATCCCAGTGACGACAAAACCCCACAGCCTAAGGCTGCGGGGTTGGGATGCTTATTCAGCTAGACCTTCTCGACCTGGCTGAACTCCAACTCTACCGGAGTAGAGCGACCGAAAATGAGCACCGCCACTTGGATCCGGCTCTTTTCGTAGTTAACTTCTTCGACAGTACCGTTGAAATCAGCAAACGGACCATCTGTGACACGAACAACCTCACCCGGCTCGAACAACGTCTTCGGCTTAGGCTTGTCGCTACCATCAGCAACACGACGCAGAATTGCTTCTGCCTCTTTGTCAGTGATTGGAGCAGGCTTATCAGCAGTACCGCCAATGAAACCCATGACACGAGGAGTGTCCTTGACCAAGTGCCAAGTACCTTCATTCATGTCCATCTGAACCAGCACATAGCCAGGGAAGAACTTACGCTCACTTTTGCGCTTCTGACCATTCCGCATTTCAACCACTTCTTCAGTGGGAACCAGAATTTCGCCGAAGCCATCTTCCATGCCTGCCAGCTTTACGCGCTCTAGCAAAGAGCGCATAACATGCTTCTCGTAACCCGAGTAAGCATGCACAACGTACCAACGCTTAGCCACGGGACACCCTTAGCCAACAATCAAGGAAACAAGCCAGCCGAGGAGGGAATCAAGCCCCCACAACAGCAACGCCATAACCAGAACAACAGCCACAACAATCAACGTGGTCTGCGTGGTTTCTTGGCGAGTCGGCCAAACGACTTTACGGATTTCGGTGCGAGCTTCCTTCACCAGAACCGCGAAAGACTTGCCTTTGGCAGTCTGCAAGCCTACAAAGGCAGCTACAGCAGCAAGAGCAAGCAAAGCGAGAACGCGGTACAGGATCGGCGAAGCAGAGTAGTACTGATTGCCAACAACGCCTACGACCACCAATGCGACCACAGCGAGCCACTTGACGAGATCGAAACGAGAGCTTTGAGCTTCAGCCTTAGGAGTCATCTATGAAGATCCTGTGAAAAGAAAGCCAGACACACCACGTGAATCTGGCAGGTCAGGAGGGAATCGAACCCCCAACCTACGGTTTTGGAGACCGTCGCTCTGCCAATTGAGCTACTGACCTAAAACAAAATCAGGCCGACCATTATGCAGGCCTGAAAAAGACTTTACAACAACCAACCCCACTAGACTTGAAATCACCTGACAACATCATCGCCAGATACAACACCCTCAAGCCGAGGCAGCTGTTAAAACAAAGGCAGATATTTTCATATCTGCCTTGTTATATGGAGCTCTTGAGCGGATTTGAACCGCTGACCTCACCCTTACCAAGGGTGTGCTCTACCAACTGAGCTACAAGAGCAAAACACCTGCACAACCTGCAAACTTGGAGCGGGTAGCGGGAATCGAACCCGCATCATCAGCTTGGAAGGCTGAGGTTCTGCCACTAAACTATACCCGCGGAGCTTGCAGCTCACGCTAAAAATGGTGGAGGGGGAAGGATTCGAACCTTCGAAGTCGTAGACGTCAGATTTACAGTCTGATCCCTTTGGCCGCTCGGGAACCCCTCCTAAGCGAGCCGGCATTTTACATCACGCCGACCTTCTGTCAAGCATTTTCTCATTTAAATTATGAGGTTAGCTGCATTGACGTCACTTCCCATCAAATCCCCCTAAAGGTCTTCACTGCGAAGCGGGCGCCATTCTATTCAAACTATTCGACAGTTGCAATGCCTTCGCACAGCATTATTTTATGTTTTAACTCATTGAATTCCTTAGCAAGGTTTTCAAAGGGCAGATCCTCAGCCAGACGCCTGCTTTCCGGGGCAACCCGGAGCCAGTAACCCTGGGCATCAGGCAAGCTCAGCAACTGAATCCTGACCTTTATATCCAGGCTGGTGAGGCGCTGCTCGACAGATTGCGCCTGGCGCTGATCTACAAAACCACCAATATACAAACAGGTATTTTGCGCATCAGACGCCTTTGCCCGCTCCCTGCGGGCCACGGCGTCAGAGGACTCGCTCAGCAGACGAATATCCTGCTGGCTGCCTCGATAGAGACTCAGAGGAGTGACATCTTTAGCGCGCAACGGCGCCTCTTGTTGATGCCATATGTAGTAAAAAGCGTTGAGGATCAGTAAAAGCAAAAACAGCCAACGCATAAACACCTCAAGATAACGGGCACGCCATCGCCAAACCAACGAAAATCAGATCAGGAACGAGCCGAGCCTGCGGCACAGCATCCAATACCAGATCAGCGTCGCCGCCTGTCAGGAACACGGCGAAGTCATCGCCCCAGTAGCTCCTGGCCAGCTCCAACTGGGTCAGCACAAACCCTCTTAGCATCAACGTACAGCCCCGCTCTACAGCTTCGACCGTGGTGCGACCCGGTGACAGGCACTCCAAGGCCCTTTCAGCGGCGGCATCGCCATACCGGATCTTGCGCGTATGCGTTCGCAGCTGATTCCTCATGAGAGACATACCCGGACAAATGAAGCCCCCCAGGTGCTCTCCATCCGCAGCTATAAAATCTGCCGTCGCCGCCGTACCAAAGTCCAGGACCAAGCAAGCGCCGGATGCCAACTTAAATCCACCAAGCATCGCCAACCAGCGATCGAGCCCCAAGCGCTCGAAATCTTCGTAGCCGTTACGCACCCCAGCCATTTCACGAGCTGAAGCAGCGCAGGTAACAGCAACACCAAATGCATCCACAAGCGCCGCGACCAGCTTGTCTGTCTCCTCCAGCGCACGCACACTCACCAGCCGGCAACGCGTCAGCAACAGGCCAGGCACCGCCAGTAGACTATCAACCAATGCCTCATCAGAACTTGCCACACCTTCTATCGCTACACCAGCCAGACTCGAACCGAGCACACGCCACTTGATAAAGCTGTTCCCACAGTCGAGCTCAAGAATCATCACGCAACCTCAGGCTTAACTCACCACCACTGTATATTTTCTCAATGCCATCGACACTTAAGCGCAACGCACCTTGACGATCAACGCCCAGAACAAATCCATCGACCTCATTGACACCGGCTATGAGCGACACCGCCCTGCCCTGCCAAGCATGGCTTGCCTCCCATTCATCCTGAAGCGCGGCAAAACCTAATGCCCTGTGCCGATCCAGGTACCGCTGCAACTGCAGACCAAGACGGGCAACCAACGAATTGCGATCAACAGGAGAGCCCGTCTCCAACTGCACCGATGTCCATTGCTGGTCAACCTCATCAGCCTTCTGCATATTGACGTTGATACCTATTCCGAGGACAACGTGGCAGATATCCGCAGGGTCCCCTACGAGTTCCAGCAAGATCCCGGCAATTTTCTTATGTCCAACGAGGACGTCGTTAGGCCATTTCAAAGCAGCAGCCTGAACTCCCGATTCACGTAGGGCTTGCATGACTGCCAACCCAACCACAAGGCTTAGCCCCTCCAGTTGCCGCAGACCGCCCTCAATACGCAAGACGAGGCTGTAATACACATTCTGAGCAAACGGACTGACCCACTTTCGACCACGCCTGCCTCTTCCCGCCGTTTGCTGTTCCGCAAGCACTAGGAAGGGGGTTGCGCACTCGACACCCGCAAGGCGCAAAGCTTCAGCATTTGTTGAGTCGATGGAATCGTAGACATGGATAGGCCACGCCAAAGCAGGCGCATGTTGCCGAATTTCCGCAGCGCTCAAGAAAACAAGAGGAGAAGCCAATTGATACCCCTTCCCTCGAATCCTATGAACGGGCAGATTCAATTCGGCTTCAAGGTGCTGGAGCTGCTTCCAAACAGCACTGCGACTAACGCCCAGGGCAGCACCAAGCGCTTCTCCGGAATGGAACCGGCCATCTTTCAGAAGTTCTAACAACGTCAGCATGCAAGTATCGCCTCACAATGAGGCACGCATGATAGCCATGCGCAGGGGCATTGCATAGAAAGGCGGACGCTTGGCATTGAAGCGCACTCCGAGCAGCGCGTCGGACTTTCCGACCGCCCAAAACAAAACCCCATCTGCTTTCGCAAATGGGGTTTCGGAATTTAATCTTGACGATGACCTACTCTCA